>NZ_LR215049.1:344754-689509 GCF_900660735.1 Metamycoplasma cloacale | reverse complement strand
TCTTTAATCTTCCTGATATCATTGAACTTGCTGATGACCTACTCAAAACTGCAATTAAAAACACAATGGAAAAACACCCAGACGAAATGAAATTCCTAAACGCTTTATCTGACAATACATTGATTGAAAAATTAAATAAATTCATTAAAACTAAATTAACCATTATGAACTACGGAGATGCTGTTGAAGAATTAAAGAAACACACCGATGAATTTGAAGAAAAAAATCTATACTTTGGTGTCGATCTAGCTAGTGAACATGAAAAATATCTATCAGAAAAAATCGTTAATGGTCCTGTTGCAGTTATTAACTATCCAAAAGATATTAAAGCTTTCTATATGCACCAAAATGACGATGGAAAAACAGTTGCTGCATTTGATCTATTAGTTCCGGGAATTGGTGAATTAATTGGCGGAAGTCAAAGAGAGGCAAGATATAACCAATTATTAAACAGAATGCAAGAATTACACATTCCAGTTGATCCGCTACAATGATATCTAGATTTAAGAAGATATGGTTATGCCCCTTCAAGTGGTTTTGGAATTGGATTTGAAAGATTAGTTATGTATGTAACTGGTATGAATAATATTCGTGATGTTATTCCTTTCCCAAGAGTCGCAGGAATGGTGAAAATGTAATGAATAAGCCATATATCACCGTTGTTGTTCCCATTTATAATTCCAAAACATCTATTGAAGATATTTTTAAAAACTTATTAAAACAAAGCGACCAAAATTTCAACATTATTGCTATCGTTGATAAACCAAATGACATTGATTATGAATCAATTAAAAAAATCTACAGTGAATTTGGTAGTGAAAGATTTAAATTAATTATTAACTCAAATCACCAATTACTTCATAAAGTTATTCAACAAAGCTTACCATTAGTTGAGACTGAATACGTCTTCATTATGTATTCATACGTTTATATGAAATCCGAATTCACCAAACGTATTAATCTGTTCTTCAACAGTGCGAAAACATTACCTGATTTTTTAGAAATATCAGGATTTTGCTATGGTCTAGCTTCTTATAAATGAAAACAAAATTATTTAAAAGAAAATACAATATATAACTTAAGCGAAAACTATGCTCCCATTCTTTTCGCTTCTCCTTTTACCTTTAATAACATATTAAAAACTCAAATAGTTAAAACTATTTACAGTGATTTGAATTACACTTCATTCAACCATCAATATTCAATTGATTACGTTTATGAAGGATTAAAACAAGCAAAAACTTACGCTTTAATCACCAATACTTGAATTGATGACTATAACCATAATTTAACTATTTTCAATATCAAAAACTTTATGGATCAATGAGAAGTTGTTTTTCAAAATACAGAAAATGAAAACCAATTTCTTCACCTTCTTTTAGCATGTAAAATTCACTTACAATATTTCTTACCGGGTTATTTAGGTTCACTAACTATTAAAAAATCTGATACAAAATGAAAATCAGTTAACTTCCTAAAAAATTCTTTACTAAACATAATCAATGAATTTGATGTTAAATATCAATCATATCAACCTCAATTAAATAATCTAATCAAAAAATACAACATCAAAAAAATCAATGAAAAATATATCTACTCAATTCCTAAATGAAAAGATATATTTAAAACTTATTAATCATGGTTAAACAAATCAATAAAAAAGCTAATTTCTGAATTAGATTATTAGCAACATTGATTGATGTAATTATCTTTCTTATCTTTAGTGTAATAAGTAGTTTTGCAACGTTTGATTATCAAAATGCAAAATTGATACATAATGCTTTATATTACTTCTGATTAATAAACCTTATTTTATTTCTTCTAATATATTTCATATTGATTCCCATTTTTGCAAAGGGCAAAACATTGGGTATGACAATATGTAGAATTAAAATCATTTCAACAGATAAAACTGAAAAATTTTCTAAAGCAGTATTCAATCGTCAACGTTTATTCTCCTTTGTTTGAATGATTATTTTTGCCTTGTTTGCAATATTAATTTCGCCCGAAACTTTTATTAAAGCATCTACAAAAGGCATGACTAAAGACCAATTAACAACTGTTCAATTTGGGTTCTTAATGATCCCAATTGCATTAATTGGAATTGCAAGTTTTACTCAATTATTTTTAATAATGTCAAACGCAAGATCAAACAGAGTTGGACTAAATGATAAATTCTCCTCAACAGAAACGGTTTGAATTAACAAATATGAAGAAATTGAAGAAGAAGAAATTATAGAAAGAATTATTAAACCAAAAAAACGCGTTTTACCAACTTTAACATTCAAAAACTAGTCAATTTGGGCTGGTTTTTATTTTGTTTTAAGTTGAAATATTGAAACTATGCCTATATTAAAGTATAATTTTAATGTATTAATGCTATGCATTAAATTTTTGTGTTTTTCGGAGGTTTTATGAATAAATTAGATTTGGAAACTTTAAATACTCAGCAAAGAGCAGCAATATTACACACAGATGGTCCTTTAAGAATTGTTGCGGGCGCAGGAAGTGGTAAGACCCGTGTTTTAACACACAAAATTGCATATTTAATTCAAGAAGAAAACATTTCAAGTCGTGATATTCTGGCGGTTACTTTCTCAAACAAAGCTGCAAATGAAATGAAAGAACGTGTAATTGGATTGCTTGGCAATACAGAAATTGGCGAAATCAATATATATACCTTCCATTCTCTATGTGCAAGAATTTTACGTAAAGAAATTCACAACATGAATTATCCAAACGACTTCCAAATCCTAGATGAATCAGACCAAAAAGAAGTTTTAAAACTAGTTTATAACGAACTAGATATATCAGCAACTATCTACACCTATGGTTCTATTCTCTCATTTATTCAAAACCAAAAAAATGACTCCAAAAGTCCCGAAGATCTACTTAATGATGAAGACTATAAAAATGATGTTAGAGCGAAAATCTACCAAGCTTATCAAAGACACCTTGATATAGCACACTCATTAGATTTTGATGACTTACTTGTATTTGTATATCGTTTATTCTACGATCCAAAATACGAAGGTATTTCTAAAAAATGAGAAAACAGATTTAAATATGTATTGGTAGATGAATTTCAAGATACAAGTAAACTTCAATACGATATTGTTAAAAAATTAGCTTATTCTAAAAATTTAACGATCGTTGGAGACCCAGATCAAACAATCTATTCATGGAGAAATGCCGACATTAATTTAATTTTAAATTTTGACAAAGATTTTGAAAATGTTAAAACCATTAAACTGGAACAAAACTATCGTTCAACTGGTAATATATTAAACGTTGCTAATAAATTAATTAAACACAATAAACTAAGATTGCAAAAAGAATTATTTACTATTAATGAAAATGGTGAAAACATTGAATTCTTCTGCGGTCATTCAGAAGAGGCAGAAGCTAGATGGATTGCTAACCAAATATCCGATTTAAAAAGAAATAGAGTTCAATTAAAAAATATTGCTATCTTATTTAGAATTAATAGTTATTCAAGAGCAATTGAAGAAGCTTTAATTAGCGAAAATACTATTTATAAATTATTCGGTTCAATTAAGTTCTATCAACGTGAAGAGATTAAAGTGGCACTAGCTTATCTAAGGGTTATATATGATGGTAGTGAAATTTCTTTAATGAAAATTATTAACAAACCTTCTAGAAGAATTGGTGATGCAACAATTGAAAAATTATTGAAATTCGCCAGAGCAAACAACGTCGATTTATTCTCTTGCCTAGAAAATCGTTTAAATGAAATTAAACAAGAATTGAATCTGCCACTTGAAACTTTAAAAAATATTGCTTCATTAGTTAATAACATTCGTTGAGCAAGAAAAGCTATCCATACAAATAAAATTCATTTAACCTTAAAAGAATTAATGATTAATAAAATTCAATACTTTGAAGAATTTAAGAAAAATGAAGAAGAATATGAAGAAAAAATGAATAACTTCTCTTCATTAATTAAAGCGATTGAAAACTGGCAAACTAAAAAACCAAATGGAACAATTGACGAATACCTACAAGAAATAACATTAATTTTAGATAGAGATGTTGATGATGACGCAGCTAGCTATGTTTCACTAATGACAGTGCATAATGCAAAGGGATTAGAATTTGATTACGTTTTCGTAGCGGGACTAGCTGAAAATATTTTCCCACTACGCAGAGCAATTAGCATTTCACCCAAAATCGATTTTTCTTTCCTAGCAAATAATAAAAATATTAAGCAAGAAAACCAAGAGGGACTTGAAGAAGAAAGAAGACTTGCTTATGTAGCATTTACAAGAGCAAAAACTAAATTGTTCTTATCATTTGCAATTGGTAAGGGCGGAACAATTAGAAGTAGATTTTTAAGCGAAGCTGGTATTAAGAAAACCAATTCAATTGAAACGGCAAGTAGTTTTTCTATCTCTAAAAACATTAACGAAAATGTAAATTTAATTCCGGGTGATTTCATTACCCATAAAACCTATGGTAGAGGTGAAGTTCTAGAGGTTGTTGATAATATCATTCATGTTAAATTCGGAGATACCAAAAAGGTTAAAACATTTGATAAGTACCATCCCGCTATCAAAAAATTAATCGAGGATAGCAATGCATAATTCACTTTCAATTACTTTATGCACTTTATTTTTAATAATTTTTGTAGTAGTAATTATTACAATTGTTATTTCATTTATTAAATTACATAGCAAAAAGAATAATGATAATTACGGATTTGTTATCTTTGATATTGATTTAAGAAAACAAAGAGCTAAATGATTTAACGATATCAATATGTTAAATAAAGCGCCTGAATTTATGAAAAAAAGTCCTTTAGTTAGCGGTGAATGATGTGAAATGAGTGATTTCTATCAATTATTTAACAATAACTCTATTGCTAAAATCAAAAGAATTTGAGATTTAAAAAAATATTTAACAGAAATTGAAAAATTAAAGGTTTCTCTAACCACGGGGAATAATGAATTATTTGAATACACAATAACAGTTGAGATTCCAAACAATAACTCAAATATTATTCAAGTTTCACTAGAGTGACAAAAACAACAAACTAAAAATACATCTATTTTTAACAGAATAACCGAACATATTAATAGTTTGTTTCAACAAAAATATCATTCAGTTTTATGTGCAATCATTAATTCAAAATACATATTAGACGAAGAAACCATTAATGGTTTATATAACCAATTAATTCCCACTCAAATTGCTACGCATATGGATTTAATTAAAGAAAACGATCGTCTTTTCTTTGCTTTTAAGGGATTGCCTCATGTTAAGAAAAACACAATGAATATCTATAATGAGATATTAGAAAATTTTTCTAATAAAGCAGTTAAATATTTTGATTATGTTTTTGTTGTTAAACAAAATAGTAATAATAAATTATTACCAAAAACATACAATACCTTATTAAATTACATCTATCTATTAATAGAAACTAAAAAATTAGATAACTTCCAAATAATTGAAGAAAATCTAACCAACAAAGATGATTATAAATTCTTTTCAAAAGCATATAATCGTGCTGAAAAATTAATTAATAACAACGAATTAACAATGACATATACCAATGTTAAAAACCTTTCGAAAAACAGCAATGATTATAAAATTATTAATCCAGTATTGACCAATAGATCTCTTGATGATATCTTAAGAGTGCAAATGAACGATTTAGACGTTTTTTCAAACTTAACAACCAAATTTATTGAAACCAACCAAATGACTAATCGTAGCAACTCAATTTTCATTTTAGATGACTATTATTTCGTTAAAAATGGTCTGAACCCATTAAGAAACATGATTGAAAATAACGATAACTTATATCTAACTATTAGAATTAGCAATTGAAATAACATCATTAACGTTATTAATAAATATGAATTACTAAAAACTGATTATCCAATGAACTTATATATTGATAATATTGATAACAACGTAGTTCAAATACTAAATGAAAAGAATATTAAAATGATTATTCTTGGCAAAAACATCACGAATAACTTAAATATTCCAAAGAATATGATTTATACTAATAAATTAATTGAACTTATTAGACATAAAAGAGGAATTGTTGTATTTGATAATTTCAATGCAAATGTTTATAAAAAGATTTTTGAAGATAAATATGAAAAAATTTACTACACTGAATAAGGAGAATATATATGAATAAAGAATTAATTAAACACGATTTCTTTGATGCAGTAAACAAGAAATGAATTGACAAAACTAAAATTCCAAACGATAGACGTGGATGAGGAACTTTTTACATTCTAGATAAAAAATTAACCGATTTACAAAAACGTTTATTTAACAAATGATTAACAGACACAAGTGATATAGAAAATTATCCAATGTTAATTGAGATGATGAAATTCTACAAATTAGTTAAAGATTGAGATTCAAGAAAACAAAATGGGTTAAAACCTTTAAAAGACATCTTAACCAAAATTGAAGCAATGCAAAGTTGAGATGATGTTGTTAAAAATTACAGATGACTAACTTTTATGAACCTACAAACACCTTTATCATTTGATTTGGGTGATGATTTTAAAGACCCAGGTAGACGTGTTTTCTGAATGAACGAATATCAATACATTCTTCCTGAAAAAGGTTATTACGAAGACGAAAAGAAAAGAGAAAAATATTTAACAGTTTGAAAAGAAATGACTTCTAAACTTTTAAACAAACTATACAGTCAAGATAAATCAAGCGAAATCATTAACAATGCTCTTACTTTAGATTTAAATGTTTCTAAATACATACTAACAGCAGAAGAACAACACAGATACTATGAATTATATAATCCTCGTACAATTGAAGAATTACAAGCAAAAATTGAAATCTTCAATGTTAAACAATTAATTGAACTTCTTGTTGATAAAAAAGAAACAAAATTCATTGTTGTTCCTTCATTAATTCATTTAGATAACTTTAATAAAATATTCACAAAAGATAACTTCGAACAATACAAAGCAAGTTTAATTATCGATGTTATTTTAACCTTTGCTCCTTATCTAGACCATCAAACTAAAGAAATTGCTACAGAATTCCAATCTGCATTATATGGTAAGGTTAAAGTCTCAAAAGAAAAAGTTGCTTTAAACCAAACTCTTTCAATTTATTCAATGGTTTATGGTAAATATTATGGAGAAAACTACTTCGGAATTGAAGCAAAACGTGATGTTGAAAAAATGATTGAAGCAATGAAACAAATCTATAAAGAAAATCTTTTAAACAATGACTGACTAGAAGATGCAACCAAACAAATGGCAATCAAAAAGATTGAAAAAATGAATGTTATGGTTGGTTACCCAGAACTTATTGAACCTTACTACGATGAATTAACATTAGATAGCAACAATGGATATGATGATTTAGTTCAACATGTAATTAAATTTAGAATTAAAAGAAGTGAATATCTATATTCACAATATCAAGAATATAAAAATCAAAAACTATGATCAATGTCACCGGCAATGGTTAATGCGTATTTCAACCCTTCTGCAAACCACATTGTATTCCCTGCTGGAATTCTACAAGCTCCTTTCTATAGCATTAAACAAACACCAAGCCAAAACTTTGGAGCTATCGGAACTGTTATTGCTCACGAAATATCACACTCATTTGATAACAATGGTTCTAAATTTGATGAAAACGGTATGTTGAAAAACTGATGAACTAAAAATGATGAAGAAAAATTCAATATTAAAATTCAACAAATGATTAAATTATTTGACAAAGTCAAATTCCACAAAAACATTAGATGTAATGGTACATTAACAGTTTCTGAAAACATTGCTGACTGTGGTGGACTATCTTGTTCATATGATTCTGCAAAACTAATTGATCCAAACTTTAATCCTAAGGCTTTCTTTACTCAATATGCAATTATTTGAAGAATCAAATATCGTGAAGAATTCCTTGAAACTATTTCAAAAATTGACCCACATGCACCCGCAAAATTAAGAGTTAACTTACAATTAAAAAACAACCAAGAATTCCAAAAAACTTTCAAAATTAAAAAAGGTGACAAAATGTATCTATCACCTAAGAAAATGTTCAAAATTTGATAATTTTAACATCTTTAAATTAAAAGCCACATTCATAATTTTATTAAAGGTTATTATCGTGGCTTTTTTTAATATTCATTAATATATATAAAATTACTCTTTTTATACGAGATGATGTATATCTTTTAGAAGTACATCTTTCAACAAATTCATCATAAGAAGAAGCGTCAATATTTTTTTTAAATAGATTTTCCATACCTTCAGATACCATTTTAATTTCCGACAATTCTTTTGAAGATAAATTAAGTACAATAGTTTGAAACTCAGAATATCTATCTTCAATTTTTGGATAATTCTTATCTATTTTCATTGATGTATATTGAGATATATTTTTTCCTTCTTTAACTAATTTACGAATGTATGAACCGGATGCATATATTGAATCAGGATCTTCTGAATTATGTGCTACAGTTCTTTTAAAGCAATCCAATTTAACATTAATATTATTATCAATAATATATTTTGTATATTCAAAACCTAAAATATCAGCCGGTATCTCATCCTCTGTCATTAATTCATTTAAAGATAAAAAGGTGCTTTTAACAAATGAATTACCTTGCTTTAAATATTTTTTAACATTTAAATTATAAATATCTAAATTATTTTTAATTCGGTTAGCCGCATTAATATATTTATCTACATCGCTAGTATCTGAAACACCAAAACACAAAAGGTCAATACCTTCTTTTAATAATGTTTCTATCGCTCCTTTAGCAAATATATGTGCCGCTTGAGTAGATGTTTCGAAATCTAGTGGTACTACAAAATCAACACCATTTTTTAACGCCATTTCTTTTCTCTCTTCATAAGACGCAATAGCTATCTCTCCTCTTTGTACATAATCACTGGATAAGGCGACAATTAATTGAGAATTAGGGTATTTTTCCTTAATTTTATTTATTAAATATTTATGACCATTATGAAATGGATTAAATTCTGCTATCAAACCTATTTTCATAAGAATTATTATATTTCATTAATAAATAATAATCAAACAAAAACCACATTTATCTTTGTGGTTTTTGTTTTAAATACACTTATATATTAATTTATTGTTTCTTTAATGAGTAAGAAAAAGTAGTATCAGAACTAAAAACAACTTTTTCTTTATATTTTAGTTCGTAATCAATTGTATATGTTCAATATTTAGTGAATTTTGCAGCTTTTACGTTTTTAATTTCTATTGTTAATTCTTTAGGCCCATAAACAGTTCATGAATATTTTATATTTTGTCAATTTTCATATAATTTGTCACCTGTAGGTGAAAATACAACATAATAATTTCCATTATTAATTTCATTATCAACATATCTTTCGTATTCTTCTTCATTTAAAAGATTTTCAATAGTTGAAGTTCTTGTATATGTATGATTATTAATTGTAATTCTATATTCAATATTCACATTGTGTGAATTTTCTGTTTGAACCTTAATATTTAATATTTCAATATTATAATCCTTATCAATTAATAAATCATTTGTTTCAGTATTAATGAATACAATATTTTTCGCCGAAATTTGAGATGCAGGAATTTTTTGTATATTATATTCACTTGATAATATTGGCTTAATTTTTTCTAATAACAATTCATTATTCTTTTCATCAGAAAATACTTTAACTGGTAAATTTTTAATCTTAATATAATCAGATGCATAACCATATGTTATTTTAACTACTCAATCTGAATGATTTATATCATCTTTGTTAATTTTAGAAGAAACATACTCTAAAGTGATATCACTATATTTGGTCTCTTTGTGTTTTGGATTTATTTTTATATTTGTTTTATTTAATAACAACTCTTTATTATTTATATTTTGTATTAATTGATCGTTATAATAAATATTGTAATTTTGAAGAACATCTTCAATCATATATCCTTCATTATCTAAGGCGATTTTTTTAAATGAATTTAAATATTCATTGTTTTTTGCGATACTTTCATCAACATTCATTACACTTAATGGAAAATCATCAATATTTCAATAAGTGTAGTAAAAATATGCATGAATTCCATTTAATACAAAAATAGGATAAACATTAAGTTGTTTAGTATTTCCTTGATCATAAATACGAGAAACATATTTTATAAACATATTCGAATGATCAAAATCGGTTTTTCATCTAATTCCAATTAAATTTGAATCAAGGTGTGTTCAACTTGAATTATTTATTTCTTCATGTGACAATTTCTTTAAATCGTCATTTAAATATAAACTATAAAATTCCGTTCTTTTAGATTCCGCAGAACCGCATAACTCACCCAATTTGTATAAATCTTCTTCTAAATTACTTGAATCATCAATAGCAGATTCAACATTATCTTTTAATATAATAGAATTTCCTAATCATTGATTTTCATATGAATATGAATAAGTAATATTTAATTTATATTCTCCGTTTTCTTCTAACAGTTGACAATCTTTAATATTTCAATAATAAGTTTGAATTTCTTTATCTGAATCATTATTATTGTAATTCAATTGTAAAAACCATTTCAACATTCTATTCATCAATTCTTTTTTACTGTACTTACTAAAAATATTATTTGAAATTAATTTTGATGATGTTTTTTCGATTGCATTATATATTGTTTTGACTTTAAATTGTTTTAATTGTTCATCAACCAAAGACAATTTAAAACGTGATTCAATATTATTTATTTGTTCTTTGGTTTTAATGTAAAGAGAATTATCTTTAATGATATTCGTATATGGAAGTATATATGTTTTAGAAACACCATTTACCGCATATTTAAAATCTGGATAATTTTCTCCATTAACTAGTTTTACACTATAAACAATTAAAATGTTGTTGTTAGATAAAATCATTTTTTTAATTTCATATGTTGTTTTATCTTTAACTCTTTCGGGCAATTCAACATCTGAACCCACAAAATCATTAATTGTTAATTCATCGAATTTCTTGTTCAAAGATTCTTTTTTTAATGAAAAAATTCTATTTGAATATCTCAAAATTATTTCATTTAAAATATCATTTTCATCTGTTATAAATTTTTTGCTTTGACTATGTGTAATTTGTAAATCTTTATATTTAATAGTGGTTAAAAATTTCAAAATTCCTTGACTTTTATTTGTATCATCAATTTTGGTATCTAATATTGATAATTCATCATTAGTATTTAAAATTTGATTATTAAATTTCAAAACAGGATCTTTAAATAAAGAAACATCAATGTCATTAATCATTACCAAATATTCATCAGAAGGTTCTTTAAAAGTAAAGGATTCTACATCTATGTTTGATAAATATTCATAATTTGCAATATATGTTAATTTTAACTCTTCTATGTTTTGTTGAATATCTTGAATATCTTTCTCTAAAAAATTAACAGTTTCATAAGTTGCTTTATTAATATGATCTTCAGATAGCGAAATCAACCCCTTTAAAGGATTCATATATTCATCGTGTTTTGGTCAAGATTTAGTTTTTTCAATAATTAAATTTGCATTTCTTATTTCATTTTTAAGTTTTTGAATTACACCATCTAAATATTGCTTATGTTGAATGGCAGTATTTGCATCTTTAATCGCATCATCTAACACTTTAATTGCATTTTCAACATCAGATAATGTTGCACTTGCATTATCATATACTTTTTGACCATCGTTAATTGCAGTTGACAACGCTTGTTTTACAACTTCATCAACTAAATCAGGATTAGTTTCAAGTGATCTACCTTCATTAATTTTAGCTAGCAAGTCTAATTTCAAAGCAGCGATGTTGCGTTTAATTTGGTTATCTTTAACCTCTTCAATAACTTTATTCAATTCATCTTTAGCTTTATCTAGATCATCTTTACTACTATCTGGATTATTTATTGTATCTTTTGCTTTATTAATTGCATTATCTAAATTAGTTTTATCATCATCATTAGTTAAATTAGGTAGCGTTGATTCACCATCTTTAATTGTTTTATCTAATTTATCTTTACTGTCAGCAATATCTTTGTTATGTTTAGTTAAAATCGATGCTTTTGCATCTTTAATCGCATCATCTAACACTTTAATTGCATTTTCAACATCAGATAATGTTGCACTTGCATTATCATATACTTTTTGACCATCGTTAATTGCAGTTGACAACGCTTGTTTTACAACTTCATCAACTAAATCAGGATTAGTTTCAAGTGATCTACCTTCATTAATTTTAGCTAGCAAGTCTAATTTTAAAGCAGCGATGTTGCGTTTAATTTGGTTATCTTTAACCTCTTCAATAACTTTATTCAATTCATCTTTAGCTTTATCTAGATCATCTTTACTACTATCTGGATTATTTATTGTATCTTTTGCTTTATTAATTGCATTATCTAAATTAGTTTTATCATCATCATTAGTTAAATTAGGTAGCGTTGATTCACCATCTTTAATTGTTTTATCTAATTCATCTTTAGAATTTTTAAACTCAATATTAAAATCATTTTTATTAGTAAAGTAATAAAAACTTGAAGCAATTGTTGAAACTGTAAGTCCAGTCAAAGATAAAGAAAGTAAAATCAATTTTCTTTTTTTAATACTTGACATTTATTTCCCCCTATTGGATTTTAAATTCGAACATATTTAACTGATTTTTGCAAAACAAAGACAACAAATTTAAGCAATCAAATTACTTAAATTTGTTGTCTTTGTTAAAATTTCTTTTGATTATTTCATTTTTTAAAAGAGATTCAAAAATTATATATATATATATATATATATATATATGCAGTTTTATTAAAGTTTCTAAATATACTAAAATCTATCAATTTTCGAATTCCTTTATACACAAAATTATATCATATAAAATATTAAAAATATTTTAAACAAATTGATAACAAAATGTTAAAATTATTTGCTTTTTATTAACATAAATATTTCTTTATTTTTATATTTAATTTAAGGCTTTTTTATTACTAATTAACAATATAAACAACTCTTTTTATTTTTATAGATTTAACAAACTTAACTTTATTTCAATTTTAATATTTTAAATATATTTTATATAATTTTATATTATGACTTATAACGATACAATAGTAGCAATTTCATCTGGAAATATTAATCAAGCAATATCTATAATTAGATTAAGTGGTGAAGATTCAATTAAAATTTTACAAAAAATCTATACAGGTAAAATTGGGACTGATAAAACAATAACATATGGAAATATTATAGATAATTCAACGGGTAAAATAATTGACGAAGTTTTAGTTAACTTCTTTATCGGAAATAAAAACTACACCGGTGAAGATACAATCGAAATAAATGCACATGGTGGAATTATTGTAACTAATAAAATATTAAATTTATTAATTGCAAACGGTGCAAGATTAGCTGAAAGGGGCGAATTTACCAGAAGAGCATATTTAAACGGTAAAATAACTTTAGAAAAAGCAGAAGCTATTAACGCTTTAATTCACGCTAAAACAAATAAACAAGCAGAAATTGCTATCTCACAATTTAATCCTCAAATAAATCATTTAATCGAATCATTAGAACAAGAAATACTAAATATTATTTCAATTGTTGAAATCAATATTGATTATTCAGATTACAATGATATTGAACAAATCAATATTGATAAATTAAAAAAATTGGTTAATGGATTAGAACAAAAAATCAAAATCATAATTAATAAATCTGAAAACGCTAATGATATCTATAGAGGAATTAATGTTGCTATTGTAGGAAGACCAAACGTCGGAAAATCATCATTATTAAATTTATTAATCGGTAAAGAAAAAGCTATTGTAACAAATATTGCAGGAACTACAAGAGATATTGTTGAAGGCGAATTTGAAATAGCTGGCATTTTATTTAAATTAATTGATACAGCAGGTATTAGAGATACAAAAAATAAAATTGAATCAATTGGAATTGAAAAATCTAAAGAAGCTATTAAAGAAGCGCAAATTGTTATTCATATTCATGAGCCTGGCAAGAGAGAAAATAAAGAAGATAAGATAATTAAAGAATTATCAAAAGATAAACAATATATTGATGTTTTGAATAAAAAAGATTTAATCAAAACTAAATTACCCTTAAATAAAGTTTGCATATCAACAAAAGAAAAATCTTTATGAGAACTAAAAAGTAAAATGGTAGAAAAATACCAAAATATAAATTTAGATGATAAAGATATTCTTTATAACCAAAGACAACTTTCTTTATTGAAATCAACACTATTAAACTTACAAGAAGTTAAACAAGGATTGGATGCAAACTTCGGACCTGAAGTTGTTATTTTAGACTTAACTAAAGCGTGAGAGAATTTAAGAGAAATATTGAATAAAAAACATGACAATGAAGCGTTGTTAGACAATATTTTTTCAAAATTTTGTTTAGGAAAATAAAATGATGGAAATTAATTCAATTCTTAAAAATATTTCAATTGAAGAAATTAGCTATGAAGGATATGGGGTTAATCGACAATTTGATAAACCTATTTTTGTATTAAATGGAATCACTAATGAAGTAGTTGATGTAAAAATAATTCAAAAGGGTTCAAAATTTTATTTAGCAGAAATTATTAACTTTATAAATAAATCACTTAAAAGAACAGAAATAAATAATCAAGAATTATATAAATCTGGTTCAGCATCTCTTATGCATCTAGCGTATAATGAACAATTGAATTTTAAAAATGAAATAATTGAGAAATTGTTTAAAAGAAATAATAATTACGAGATAAAAAATCGTATTATTTCCTCAATATCTGAATGAAATTATCGAAATAAAATAACTTTTCAAATTAATATAAAGTCAAATAAAATTGAATGTGGTTTTTATGAAAAATGCTCACACAATATAGTTGTGCAAAAATCACTAGATTTAGTTATTCCTTCTGTTAAAAAAGTTAGTGAATCAATATCAAGAATTTTTAATACCGATAATAAAGAAATTATCGAATGAACAAAACAAATTAATTTACAAAACATTACAATTCAAGGTTCAATATATGGTAGTGAAACCTTTGTGGTGTTCAATGTTTTAAATGATTTAAATAATAAAGAAATCATTGATTATATATATAAACAAACAAATGATTTAAATACAAATTTTGTTGTTAGTGTTGTTGAGAAAAATTTAGTAGTTATTAAAAAGAGTTATATTTATCACAATTCAACAATTGAACACAACTTTGATAATTTGATTTTTAAACTTGATTACAATACCTTTTATCAAGTGAATGAAGCACAAATGCACAATATGTTTGTTTGAATTAAAAACAAAATAAAAGAATTGAATTTCACAAAAAACACTTTATTAGACACTTATGCTGGTGTTGGAATAATTGGAATGATTTTATCAAGTGAATTCAAAGAAGTAACATCCATTGAAATAACTAAATCAGCATTAGAAAGTTTTAATAAAAATAAAACCTTAAATAATTTAAATAACATTGAAATGGTTATTGATAATACTCATAATTTTTTAAAAAATACAAACAAAAATTTTGATTTAATAGTGTTTGATCCTCCAAGAAATGGTTTGGATAACGAAACGATAAAATTAACCGCGGGTAAAAATGTTAAAAACATTGTTTATGTTAGCTGTAACCCAAGAACGTTGTCAAGAGACTTAATAGAGTTTGATAAATACGGTTATGTCATCCAAGATGTTCAAACTTTTGATATGTTTCCTCAAACACCACATATTGAGACTGTTGTTATAATACAAAAAAGAAAATAAAAGTCGACAGATGTCGACTTTTTATTAAACTGCAATTCTTTGGCTTCACTTAATTCATTTAAATGATTTTCATCTCAATTCAAATAATATACTTCTTAACAGAGGATCTAATGTTGAAGCTAGAATAATTAAAATAAATATAGTAGATTGAGTTAAATTGTTTTTAAAGTAAACAATTAAATAGATTGTTGTCAATTGAATACCTAACATACAAATTATCGCAACTAATATAGGCATTCAAACATCATTAGCTGATCATAGTGCTCTTAATGTTGTTAAGTTTCCAACATCAAACACAGCCTTTGCAAATGCAATAAACATTATGATATAACCAATTTTACTAATGGTCTGTGTGTTGATACCAAACAACATTAATAGAGGGTGTGTTAATGCAAATCCTAATATTGAGAAAATAATTTGAGCATAGGTACCAAGTTTGAAACATTGGTTTGATGTGTGATATGCTTGAGTGTAATTTTTTTGTCCAATTTCAATTGAAACCAAAACATTTACAACAACACTTAAAGATAATACAAATGTAGTAAAGATATCAAAAACACCATTCATCGCCCTAAATAGCCCAATATATTCTTCGTTTAATTTAGCAAAAGGAATTGAGTTAGCTACAAAATATTGCGCAACAAACCAAATTCCATGTTCTAATGCAATAGGAAAACCGATATATAAAACCCTTTTAATGAATTTATTGTTTCAGATCTTAATTTTGTTATTAAATTTATCTTTTTCTTTTTTATTGACAATAATAACTAACATAATGTATGCAACGATTAGTTGTGTTGTTGCGCCAACTATCGTTTCAAGTGAAACTCATATAACAAAATTATTATTATGAACTGCGTATAATCAAACGTAAGTTCATATTAATCTGACAATTAAACCAGTAACTACAGCAATCATTGAATCAATATTTTTCTTCATTCCTTGTAAAGAAGCGATGAGTATTTGAGCAATACTAAAGATAAATAAATCTACCGTTGTGATTCTAAAGAATTTGATCGCAAAATTCAATTCATTAATTTGAATAACAATTGCATTTGTGTTGTTAAAAGTAATTACATTTTGGTTTGGTAATACATACTCGCCACCATTGATTAGTAAAGTGTTTTTGAAATCGATGTTTATAGGGTGTTGTTTAATCAATTCTAAGTTATTTAAATATATTTGATAATCATCTTTATTTTTTCAACCCAACAATATTTCATCTTTAGCACCAGCGAGATTTAACAACATAGGTGCTAGGAAAAACATTAATAAGTAACAACAGATATTAATAATAAGAGAAATTATTGACGCAGAAGAAATTACGCTTTTTATTTCGTTATAACGTTGCTGACCATATAAATTAGATACAACAACTAAAACACCCAATTGAAACATTATTGGTAGAAAGGTCATAATTTTATAAATTGTTACTATTTTAGAAAATAAATAAAAGTATGCACCATTATATGAACCATCAATGTGATAAACACGATTAAAGTAAGTAGTAGCAATAGCTGTTGCTAAAGTTATGATGTTTAAAATTAGTGTTTGAATAAAGATTGGTAACACTAATTTAAATATCTTTTTAAAGTCTTGAATCTTCAAAAAATTCAATCATCAAACTCGATTGTTTACTGCTTTTTTGCTTTTCATTTGTATATTATTGTATTGAATTTAAAAAAATCTTGAGAATTTTATATAATATTAATGATTACAAAATATTTTACCAGAGCGCAAGCTCTGTTTTTTATTGCAAAAAGCAGTAAATTAAGTAAAATTATTTATAACATAAATAAAAGGAGCAATCGTGGGATTCTGAAAATCATTAAAAGAAAAGTTGTTTGGAACTGAAGAAGAGCAATTAGCAAAGAAAAAAAGAAAAGAAGAAATTAAACAACAAAAGAAATTAGAAAAAGAATTAAAGAAAGCAAGTAAGTTAAATACATATGTAGCCGGTATGTCTAAATCTAATATAGCTTTTGTCGATTCAATTAAAACTTTACAAAATAGACACAATAAAATTGATGAAGAATTTTTCGAAGATTTAGAAGAAATTTTAATTATGTCTGATATTTCAATAAAACTTGTAAACATCATTATTGAAGAATGTAAAAATGAAGTTAAAAACGAAAATATTGTTGATCCAAAATTAATTAATGAGATTATTGCTGATAAATTATTCTCAGTATATGCAAACGATTCAATCATTGATACAACATTAAACATTGATAATGAAGGTGTAAATGTTATTTTAGTTGTTGGAGTTAACGGTTCTGGAAAAACAACATCAATTTCTAAAATTGCAAAAATGCTAATTAATGAAGGTAAAAAAGTTTTAATCGCAGCCGCTGATACCTTTAGAGCTGCAGCGGTGGAACAACTCGAATTTTGAGCTAACAAAGTTGGTGCAGATATTGTTAAACCGTTGCCTTCTGAAAAAGATCCAGCCGCTGTAGTTTATAAAGCTATTGATAAAGCAGAAGCTGAAAATTACGATGTTTTAATTGTTGATACAGCAGGAAGATTACAAAACAAAGTTAATTTAATGCAAGAACTAGCCAAAATTAATAAAGTATTGCAAACAAGAATTCCTAATGCTCCACATGAAAGTTTATTGGTTTTAGATGGAACAACAGGCCAAAACGGAGTTTTACAAGCTAAATCATTTTTTGAATCAACACCACTCACTGGTATTGTTTTAACAAAAATGGATGGAACATCAAAAGGTGGAATTATTCTAACTATTAAAGATGAATTAAATTTATCGGTTAAATTTATTGGGCTAGGTGAAAAAGTTGAAGATTTAGCTGAATTTGATTTAGCATCATACATATATGGTTTAACAAAAGGACTTGATAATAATGAATAAAGATGACAGAGATTTATATATTGAATTATTAGAAAAATATCAAGAATTACTTTCAAAAAGTCAACACCAAATTATGGTGTTATATTATTTTGAAGATCTTTCTATAACTGAAATTGCCGAAGAACTTGCTATGACCAGAAGTGGTGTGCATGATGCTTTAAAAAAAGGAAGAACAAAACTATTGAATATATATGAAAAGGTTAAATAGTAAGCAAGTGCTTATTATTTTTCTGTTTTTAAAGGAGAAAATATGTCAAAAAATTCTAAATGAACTAAATTATTATTTCCAATTTTAACAATCTCATCTTTACCATTGATTTCAGTAGCTTGTGATCGTAAAGATAAACCGGTAACACCAACTCCAGAACCCCAACCAGAACCCAATCCAAACCCATCAAATCCAGAACAACCAGTAAATCCAAATCCAACACCAGAACCCCAACCAGAGCCCGAAATTCCAGTTAACCCAGGAACCGACATTGACGAAAATAATGCAGAATTACTGTCAAAAAAGAAGCAAGAATTATGAGACCTTATTGAAGAATATAATAATTTGCGACAAGAATATTTTAGATTGGTTGGAAAACTTTCTATTGAAAATGAAAAAAGTTATCCATATTATTCGCTAAAGATTCTGATTGGCGATCCGAAATTAAGCGAAGTTATTGAAGCGTATGAAGGGTTAAGTAAAACCAAAGAAGCATTGTTAAATGACATAGAACCATTAAAGACAAGGGGTATGTTATATTATTTAAATGAATTGTCTAATTTGCGTTCTAAATTGTTATACAACAAATACATATTAATGGAATATGAACAAGACGTGACGAAATATGATGAATTGTTAAATGTGTATTATGAAAAAACTTCTTCAACAGATTTTTGAGAAATATCAGCATATTATACAAATGTTGATCTTGCAGCATATGAAGCTGAAAGACAAGCAACAAAAGTAAAAATAGAATGATATTCAAGTAAAAAACTTGCATTTGATGAATTGATGAATAATTTAGCATTGTTAAAAAGTAAATATATTGAGCACAATTATTTAGATGATAGTTTTGATGATGTTGAAAACATAACGTGAAACGACAAAGAAAGTCGTGTAGATGTTTTAAACAAAATTTCTGATTTGGAGGAAAAATACAACAAATTAAATGATCGTTTTGAAAGACTGTTAAGTTCAGAGAATGAAATTAGAAATACTTTAATAGAAAAGATTAAACCATCTTTAGCAAATTATGAAGCAATTGTTCCGAATTTAGACATTTTATCAATTGATAACAATAACATTTCAGCTTATGTTAAAAATTTAAAAACCGGAGATGATTCGGTTGTTATAAAAGATATATCAATTGACGAAAATGATAATCATATTTTAAATATTACTTATGGTATTTCTTATTACATTGATACCAAAAGGGAATTTACCATTACTAAACAAATTATTTTTAATAAAGATATTCAACCTAAATTAGATGCTATTGTTTATGAAAATTTAGACGAATTATTTGACATTAATTATGACAAATTAAGTCAATCATATTTAAGTAATTTAAGAGATGATATAGAACAACTATTTATTAAAAAACATAATATTGTTAATAAATATTTTGAATATATGATGGATATAGATTCAATTCAATATCGTGATAATAAAATATTTGCCGATATTCAATTTATTAATAAAAATAAAGTATTGAAAACCATTACTTTGTCATCTAATCAAACAGTTTCATTTCTAGATGAAGCAACAAAAAATATTAGATTTAATTTTTCGGATGAATTTAAAGCGAGTCAATATTACTTAAATGGAATGGAATCGTCAAATAGAATTAATTACTATTTATTAAATTTTGTTAATCCAGAAGTACAAAGATTATCAAAATCATTAACATTTTTAAATCTAGTAAATAATGGTTTTGAAGGTGAACAGATATTGACATATGATGAAAAAATTGATATTTTAAATAGATTTTTAAAATCTTTTGTTCAGTTAGATTCAACTTCTCACATTAACCAAGAAGCAATAGCTAATTGAGAAATTACAAATATCGATAACGAGTTTATATATAAGATTGACAACTCAAGTAATACCTTGAAATTTGCAGTTTTAGTTACAAGTGCAACTGGTGCTCAATATAAGTCACATATTGATGTTCGTTCAAAAGATTATGCAAAAATTATTGAAGATAGCAACAATGAAAAAGAAATATTAAAATTAATTTCATCATCAACAGCAGGAAATATATTTAAAACCTTTGAATATGATGAAATTACCAACTCAGATGTAATAGCTTCTGTGGGATATGCTCATTTCAATGAAATATTTAGATTGCCTCGTCATGGTAGATATGCATTAGTTTTACAACCTAAATATCAACCAAAAATTGATGATGTTAAAGGTACTTTAACATTGAAATTTACTTACACAAAAGACGGAGTTGTTGTTAACCAAAATAATCCAGCAAATATATCAAAAGAATTTACTTTAAGTTACTTTAAACCATTAACAGCTGATGACATATATCCAAAAAACAGCAACGCTTGATTTACTGATGCTGATTTTACTGGTTATGAAAAACCACCGGTTGATATTCAAAATAAAATTAATTCAATTAATGGAACTGATTTTGAATATAACTTAACCGACGGCAAGAAATTAATTGACGTTGATATTCTATTGAAACAAAAAGCATTTAATAAGTTGCGTTATTTATTCAACTTTACTGGTGAAATTGCAAAAACAGACGAAAATAATGGCAAATTCGGAACTGATGGATTTAATAAGGAAACAGAAATAGCTCCAACTATAAATAAAGAAAAAATTCATTTATCAACCGATAAAGAAACCGACGTTAATGTTAATAGTTTATTAAAGGATTATTTCGTTTATTACTACAACGTTCGTGGTGGAACGAGAAATAATCTCGGAACTTTGACCTTTAAATTAGGTTTTATTAAAAAAACAAATACAAATATTAGATTTTCAACAACACAAGAAATCACATTAATTAACTTAAAAAATGATTTAAAAACCGAAATTTATCCCGAAGTAATGGTTAACAGATTGACATTAAATGATTTACAATTGCGTTATGAAAATGATTCATATGGTTTATGAAAAGGATTATCATCTTATTTACCAACTGATATTGTTGATATGTTTAATAATGAACAAACCAGATCATTGCTAGATAATTTAATTTCAGTTAGAGAAATTCAAAAATATAACAACTACGCAATAAGAAATAGTGCGTTTAAAGTAGCGGAAGTTAAATTGCCAAATAATGCCAATGGTACTATCTTTATCCGTATGAAATATTCAGAAAATAATGTCGAAAAACAAGGAAATCAATGATTTAAAATTTCCGGTTTAAAAAGAGATGGAACTATAGATAGTAGTAATTTATCAAATTACGAATTAGCTAAACAATTAGATCCAAAATTAACTACATTTAATCATAAAATGACTAAAATCTTTTTAGATGATGCAAATGTATATCGAAATCGTCATGTTGAACTAAGCGAACAAGAAAACAATTGAAGATTAGAATCTAATAAACGTGAAGTTAATTGATATTTAAGTCAACCTCAATATATAAAGCCATATCTAAAATACAATACTGATTTTAAAATCCAATTGCATCTATTTGCAGGACCAATTGTTTTAGATGATTTAAGATCCGTAAGAATTAGAGAATTAAATACAGGAATTAATGTTGATTTTAATTGAAGCGATCTGATTAATGGTGAAGTTGTGAAACATTTTAGTTATCATTTTGACACTAAAAACGGACCAATTGATATTAATGCGACATTGAATATTGATATAAGAGATGATTATGATATAAGATTCAAACTTACATTAGATAATCCTGAATATAAATTTGCAATAACTGACTATACTAAAAATACAAGAAGCAGTTTATGAGAAGTATTTGATGCAAGCAATTCTGAATGAAATACATTTAATCCAGAGAAGGCATTTTATATAGATAAATATGCATCATATATAAATGTTGAATATGTAAATAATATTGGAAACGAGGTATTTAGTGATACCCCAACAAATGTTATTGATTACAAAAACATGAGCTATACACAAGAAAATCAACCATTAGTGCTTTATTCAGAAGGAAAGAAAGATAGATTATTTAAATACGATCCAAATCAAAATCTATTTTATAAATTTCATGAGGGTTATAAATTTAATAATGAATTTTTACATGATTCATATATAAGGGATCATAGTGTTGGTGAGATATTGTGGTACAAATCATTAGCGTTTAATAGAGGTTCAACATTTGCGATTTCAAGTGTTAGTGATAAAAATCCGGGTTTATTCTACTTTATTACTAACAACCACGTTATTGACAACCCAAATAATACAGGGCCTCAAAATAACAGTTTTAATGGAAATTATTTATTAACCAGAAATGGAAATAATTTTGAAAACAATCGGGATGCTGGTTTTGGTTATTGAGGTGGATTGTATGCCGATTATATACAAGCATTACCTGTATGAACTGGAAGAAATCAAATTAATAAAGATGGTATAGTAACAAATAACTTTGTTGATTTAAGCGTATTTATCGTAGATATTAAAAAGATTATTGAAAAAGCGAAAGAAGATGGTAGATTCCAAACTGCTAAATTCTATGAACATTGATTTGAAATACCAAGCGATATGTATTCACCAAGCTCTCTTTCATATAACACACCATTTAAAAAATACAATAGTACAGAACTAGGTTTTATTGGCTATCCATATGGTAAAAAAGCCGGTTATATTATTAATAGAGTTGATTATACAGACAATCGTCATATATTCAATAAACAATCTAGTTTTATGCCAACATTTTATAATGCTGGAAATAGTGGAACTGGAGTTATCGATTCGAACGGAACTTACGTAACTACAATCAATTCAGGTTCTCCTTTAAAATCACTAACAGCATGAGATGTTTATACAAAAGAGTATAACTATTTAGGTCTTCACGGTCATAGTTATAGTGTAGAAGATATTCCTCAAAATTCATTATTTGCCAACATTTTAAAACTTAATGCTGATAATCCAAGTTTATATAAACTAAATGTTTTCACATATTTTATTGAAGAGGAGTAGAAAAAAATGAAATTAAATAAAAAAGATTTAATTGCAATAATAAGTTTATCTTCAGGAATTTTGGGTGAGCAATTT
Organism: Metamycoplasma cloacale; assembly: GCF_900660735.1. Classification (GTDB taxonomy): domain Bacteria; phylum Bacillota_I; class Bacilli_A; order Mycoplasmatales; family Metamycoplasmataceae; genus Metamycoplasma; species Metamycoplasma cloacale. Next base: position 665,668 of record NZ_LR215049.1, on the reverse strand, counting down.
TGTGACCATCAAAGAGTAATTGGCGAAAAGAGATTGAAGGAAATGAAATTGAATTTTATATACACTCCAAATGCATTGAAGGGTGTTTCGTATATTGATGAAAATCCAGATAAAAGAGCTGAAGATTTGATCTGATCATTTGAAAATAAAGATGTTAAAGCTATATTGTGTGCATTGGGTGGTTTTGATACATATAGAACCGTTAACAATATATTATCAAATAAAGAAAATATATTGAAATTAAGAAGTAATTTTAAATTTTTCATTGGTTATAGTGATACAACTATTAATCATTTGATGCTTACTTTATTAGGTATTAAAAGCTATTATGGAATTGCATATTTAACCTGCATAGCCGAACTTGATAAGCAAATGTTAAAATACACGAAAAGAAGTTTCAAATCATTATTTCAGGACAAAGAAATTACATATAAACCCGCTAGATATTGATATAAAGAAAGAACTGATTTTTCAATCAAGCAAATTAATATTTCAAGAGAAAAATTTAAAGAAAAACATGGGTTTGAATTACTTCAAGGACAATCAAAATTTCAAGGAATCTTAACGGGTGGTTGTCTAGAAACAATTGCTAGCTTACTTGATAAAGAAAATAACTACAAAGCTTATGAAGTTAATAAAAAATGACATTTATTTGATGAAACATGTGATTTTAAAAACAAGGTTTTATTACTGGAAACATCTGAAGAAAAACCACAACCAATGATAGTTAAGCAAATGCTTGAATTAATTGAATCAACAAATGTTTTTAGAGTTGCGAATGGAGTGATTATTGGTAAGCCGCAAGATGAACAATATTACGATGAATACAAATCTGTTTATAAAGAATTCTTTAGTAAATATCCGCAATTACCAGTTTTATATAATATAAATATCGGACATGCTTATCCTAAAATGTTATTAGAAATAAATGGTCTAATTAAAATAGACGCTGAAAAACAAACAATTAAAACAAGAATTAAAAATTAATTAAAAAATATACAAAGTGAGAAAAGGTTCGTTTTTTCTCAACTTTTTCTTATTAATAATGAAATTTATGATTTATTAGTTTAAAATAATTAATAATAATTTATTTTAAATGAGGTAGTATGAAATATAATCGAGTATTAATCAAATTGTCTGGTGAAGGTTTGGCTAATAAAGACAAACATTTAGCGATTGATTATGAATTAGTACAGAAATTTGCTGTACAACTTAAAGAAATTGTTAAACATAATATTGAAGTAGCAATTGTTGTCGGAGGTGGAAACTTTTGAAGAGGAACAAGCGCTGCTAAAAACGGAATTAATCGTGTAAGAGCGGATTATATCGGAATGTTAGCTACAACAATGAATGCTCTTGCATTACAATCTGGTTTTGAGAAAAATGGATTGCATTGTCGTGTGCTTTCAAGCTTAACAATGGATCCAAAAGTCTGTGAAGTTTATATTAATGAAAAGGCAAAAAAATATTTATCAGATGGTGAAGTAGTAATATTTGCCGGCGGAACAGGAAGACCATTTTTTACAACCGATACAGCATCAACTTTATACGCTAGCGAAATTGAAGCAGAAGCTATTTTAATGGGAAAAAATAATGTTGATGGAGTTTATGATTCAGATCCCAAATTCAATCCTAATGCTAAAAAATATGACAGAATTACCTTTGATGATATTCTAACCCAAGATTTAAAAGTGATGGATAGAACCGCTGCATCAATGGCAAAAGAAAATAACATTGATATTTTAATTTTTGATATTAATGAAGAAAATGCTTTATTAAGAGCAATAAATAATGAAATTCCAAACACAATTATTACGAAAAATAAGGAGTAATTATGGAACTAGATCTATATTTAATTGAATTAAACGAAGAAATTGAAAAAGCTATTAATAACTACGAAAATCAATTAACCAAGGTTGTAATTGGTCGCGCAAACCCAAATTTAGTTAATAAAATTAAAATTAATTATTATGATTCAATGATGAACTTGGATGAAATTGCTTCAATTTCAATCGCAAGCCCTCTACAACTATTAGTAAAACCATACGATATGGCAATTATTAAAGTAGTTGAAAAAGCAATTATGGACTATAAATTGAATGTTTCTATTTCAAACGAAGGTCACCAATTAAGATTAACATACCCTCAAATGACAACCGATAAACGTAAAGAAATGGTAAAACAATTAAACCTAATTACCGAACAAGCTAAAGTTGGTATTAGACAAGCACGTCAAGATATTAATAAAAAAGTTAAAGCTGATAAAGAATTGTCAGAAGATCTACAAAAACACTATTTAGACGTTATTCAAAAAGAAATTGATAAAAATATTGTTAAAGTAGATGGAATGGCATCTGAAAAAGAAAAAGATTTAATGACTATATAAAATGGATTATTCCATTTTTATTTATATTTAATTATGTTATTAAAACAATATTCAGCATTAATTGCTAATGATGAAAAAATATTTACTACATTAGCAAATACATCAGCTTTTATATATCAAAATTTTGAACATCTAAATTGAGTTGGGTTTTATTTAAATGAAAATAATATTTTATATTTACATGCTTTTCAAGGAAAAGTAGCATGCACAAAAATTCCTTTTGATAGAGGAGTTTGCGGATTTGCTTGTCGCGCTAAACAAACTGTAATTGTTGATGATGTTCATTCATTTGCCGATCACATAGCGTGTGATTCGGCTTCACAAAGTGAAATTGTTATACCTATTATAATTAATAATGAAATTTTTGGTGTTTTAGATATTGACGCACCAATTACAAAGCGTTTTTCAAAAGAAGACAAAGAAGTATTAGAGGAATTAGTTAAAATTCTTTCTAACAAAATTCAAAGTTATAAATAAGACGTAGTTACGTCTTTTTTATTTTATTAAAACCAAAAAGGTGTATTTTTTTGCTTAATTTCTTTAGTTTTTAAATCAATAAAAATCTTTTAATATACATAAGTTAAAAAATATATTTTTTAATGTTCAATTCATATATAATGCTATGTATGAATTCAACTAAAACGAGATTAAAATCTGCAATTATTTTATTCGCAATTATCATTCCATTTTTTTTCATAACATATTTTGCTAAAACACCGGGAAAAATTATAGGTACAATCTTTTTCGCTACTTTTTCTGTGTGAGCAACCTTTGAGATTGTTAAACACAATAAGTTAAATATTGTTTTGAATGTTTTTATAAGTTTATTGACAATTTTTGTTTGAATCTTCCCATTAAACGAATCAAAAGAAACATATTTAACATTGTATTCAAACCAAACATCGCTAGTTAGAGATGATTTAATTCAAATGCTTAAATTATTAATTTGAGGATATGATAATTTAACTCATATGTACGTTGTGTATATCGCAATCATTTTTGTTGTTATCACAATTATTTTCTTAATAAACATAAAGAAATATAGTAGTGTGAAACAATTTCTCATTCATTATTTAATTACTTTCTTTGTGCTTTGATATATTCCATTATTTAGCAAAATTATTTTCATTCATAACGTAGCAAATCCATTCTTTATTTTATGTATGTTTGCGGTTCCAATTGTTGTAGATACATCAGGATATTTCGTTGGAAAAGCGTTTGGACATGCTGTCTTTCAAAAGAAATTTGCTCCACATATTAGTCCTAAAAAGACATGAGAAGGAGCAATTGGTTCATATTTATTAGGTGCGTTATTCGTTATATTATTATTCTGTATTCCTGGAGTAGTTTCTTATAACTCATCAATAGCATATTATCTTTCAACAACTCAAATTGTATTAGCTACTTTATTACTACCGGCAATTTCAATAATTGGTGATTTACTATTTTCTTTAATTAAGCGTTTACAACAAATAAAAGATTTTTCAAACTTAATTCCAGGACATGGCGGTTTGATGGATCGTTTTGATTCTGTTTCATTAGTTGCAATTGTTGCATCAATCATTTTTGTAATATAAATTTCTAGAGGATATTATTATGGCGAGCGAATATAGACAAAGCTTATTAAAATTAGCAAAAAATTTAAATTTTGAATTAGATTCTGAATGAAAAGATGTAGAAGTTGCATTTGTTTTAGATAGTGAAACTAAAACTTACCATATGCAATTTACATTGGATAATCTAATTTCCTTTCATAAATTTGATGCTTTTAAGAAAACAATAGAAAAGAAATTAGGTAAACCTATTGAATGTCAATTGGAAGTTCGTTCATCTATTCGTGACAAAGGATTAATTTTAGATTATTTAATTTATTTATTACAAAAATATAGACATCCTCTTTGTAAATTTAGAAGCTTCTTAACAAAAGATAACGTCGAATTAACTGAAACTGAATTTATTTTAACTATTAATATCAAAGAAGTTTTTGATCAATTTTTAAAATATAGAGACGATATACAAACTTTATTAGAACAATTAGGTTATTCATTTTATACCGTTAATTTAAAACTAAATGAATCAAAAGCGAATAAACGTTCTACTATTGAGAATATTGTTAAGAATTTTGACACTTTAAAGATTAATCGAAAAGAAGTTGAATTGGAGAACACAAATACTCATCGTCGTTTTAATAATAATAACAATAAAGGTAAAGCGATTGAAATGAGTATTTCGGATGCGCTTTTATCATACGAACCATTAGTTTCGCTTAAAGGAGAAATTTTTAAAACCGATGTTCGTAATTTAAAAAACAATAATTTGTTATATACAGTAGGTATTTCTGATTATAAAGAAGCAATTATGCTAAAAATGTTTGTTTCAAGCGAAGCAGAACAACCTAATTTTGTAATTGGAAAAACAATTGTTGTAACTGGAAGATTAGTTGATGATCAATATTCTGGTAAAAAAATGTTAGAAGTAAGAAAAGTATCTGACATTATTTTTACAGAAGATTTACAACAATTAAGCAATGATAATGAAGAAGAAAAAAGAATTGAACTAGCAGCTAGAACGCATATGTCCACACAAGATGGGATTTCCACACCCAAAGAATATCTAAAAGCTGCCGAACATTACGGTCATGAAGCAATAGCGATTGTTGACTATGAGGGTGTTCAAGGCTTTCCTGAATTTTATAATACCGCTAAAAAGAATAAAAAAGTTAAACCTATTTTTGGTGTAACTTTAAATGCAATTGATAGTAGAAACAATTTCTTTTTAAACTTTAGAAATCAAGATTTTGAATTAGCGAATGAAACATATGTTGTATTTGATATTGAAACAACCGGACTATCGGCTCGTTTTAATGAAATTATTGAGTTTGGTGCTGTTGTGATTCAAAATGGTGCAATTATTGAAAAACAACAATTCTTTTTAAAGCCTTCAAAACCTATTCCGGCAAAAATCGTTGAATTAACCAAAATTGACGACAATATAGTTAATGAATTTGGTATAGAATATAACGAAGGGGTTCAACGTATTTATAACATTTTAAAAGATAAAATTTCAGTTGCCCACAATGCTAATTTCGATATCGGTGTATGTAAAGAAAACTTTAAAAAATTAGGTTTAGATACTTCAAGAATCACAGCGATTGATACCCTTGCAGTTGCTCATTATTTATTCCCTGAATTTTATAAATTTAAACTAGGAACTGTTGCAAAGAAATTCAATGTTTTATATGATTCAGAAATTGCCCATAGAGCTGATTATGATGCTGAGATATTAGCTAAAGTCTGAAAAGCGATGATTTTAAAACTATCTAGACAAAATAACATTAATACTTCAATTGAGTTAAACGACGTTTATGATGAACAGATGTTTAATAAAAAAATGTCATATGAAATTAGAATTTTAGCTAAAAACCAAAGCGGTTTAAAGAAAATGTTTAAACATATTTCTACAGCTTTAACCAATCAATATTATGGACATGCAATATTATTTTTAGATAAATTAAAAACAGATCCAGATATATACATCGGTTCATCAACACACCGTTCTTATTTATGGGATAAAGTAATTTATGGTGATACTGAATCAATTGATAAAGCAATTGCTCCATATGATTACATTGAATTACCACCAATTTCTACCTTTAATTATTTATTGTATGATGAATCATTAACTGAAGAGAATATTAAATTTGCTTACAAAGATTTAATTAAAAGAGCTAAAGAACAAAATAAAATTCTTGTTGCTGTTTCTGATTCCAGATTTGTCTATGATTATCAAAAATTAATTCATTCAATCTATATGGTGGCACCTCAATTGGGTAATACTCAACACTGATTACATAAATATGTTCGTCATAATCCCCCTGTTTTTAAATATCTAACAACAAAAGAAATGTTGGATGAATTTAGTTTTTTAAATGATGCTAATTTAATTAAAGAAATTGTTATTAAAAACCCCAAAATGATTTCTGATTCAATTGATAGCAACATTGAGGTTATTAAGAATAAATTATATGTTCCGACTTTTGATGATTCAGCTAATAAATTAAGAGATTTAGTTTATAAAAATGCACATCAAAGATATGGTCAAAATATTGATCCAATTATTCAAGCAAGAATTGAGAAAGAATTAAACCCTATTATTAAATATGGTTATTCAGTAATTTATTGAATTAGTCATAAATTAGTTAAGAAAAGTAATGACGATGGTTATTTAGTTGGTAGTCGTGGTTCGGTTGGTAGCTCAATTGTTGCTAACCTAGCAAATATTTCAGAAGTAAACCCTCTTGATCCACATTGATTATGTAATCAATGTAAATATCTAGAATGGAATAAGGATAAAAATTTCCATTCGGGTTGAGATCTACCGGATAAGATATGTCCAAATTGTCAAACTATAATGATTAAAGATGGTCATAGTATTCCATTTGAAACTTTCCTTGGATTTGAAGCAAATAAAGTCCCTGATATAGATTTAAACTTTTCTGGTGAATATCAACCAATTATTCACAATTACACAAAAGAATTATTCGGAGATAGTCATACATTAAGAGCGGGAACAATTTCTACTGTTGCCTCTAAAACTGCATATGGTTTCTGTCAAGGATTTGATGAAAAAATTCACCCAATTGGCTCACGTTTGGGATGATCTAAAACATTTTTAGATTTCCTATCTACAAAAACAGAAGGTGTTAAAAGAACAACAGGTCAACACCCTGGTGGAATTATAATTATTCCAACTGAATTTGAAGTTGAAGATTTCACCCCAATAAACTACCCAGCTAACGATACAAAAAGCAGTTGAAAAACAACACATTTTGACTTCACCTCTATTCATGATAACGTATTGAAATTAGATCTGTTAGGTCATGATGATCCGACTGTTATTAAAATGTTAGAAGAATTAACAAACACTAACGCAATCAAAGATATTCCCAAAACAGATGATAACGTATTGAAATTATTCTCAACAACTGAATCATTAGGTATTGATCCATCGCAGATATCGGGTGAAACTACAGGAGCATATGGGTTGCCTGAATTTGGTACTCAATTCGTTCGTAGAATGTTAAAAACAGCGCAACCTAAATCGTTTAACGATTTAATTTTAATGTCAGGATTAAGCCACGGAACTGATGTGTGAAACAATAACGCAGAGGAATTAATTAAAAGTGGAAAATCTATTAACGAATGTGTTTGTTGTCGTGATGACATTATGCTAAACTTAATGGCTTGAGAAGTAGATTCAATTGATGCTTTCAATATTATGGAAAAAGTTAGAAAAGGAAAAGGTTTAACCGAAGATGAAGAAAAACTTTTAACCAGCAAACAAGTTCCTAGTTGATATATCGAATCTTTAAAGAAAATTAAATATATGTTTCCCAAAGCGCACGCTACTGCTTATGTTATTATGGCTTGAAGAATTGCGTGATATAAACTATATTATCCTTTAGCTTTCTATGCTTCATATTATTCAACTCGCCCAGATGCAATTGATATTAAAGTCATGAGTGGTGGGAAAAGTGTCGTAACAGCTAAATTGAATGAATTAAAAAACAAAATGACTCAAAATCTTGAAATGACAACTAAAGAAAAAGATTTAATTCCGATGTTAGAAATTACACAAGAATTATACGCACGTGGATTAATGATTAAAAACATTGATTTATTAAAATCAAAAGCAACTCAATGAATCGTTGATGAAGAACATAAAGCATTGATTCCGCCGTTAGCTGTTGTTGATGGTTTGGGTGCAACTGTGGCTGAAACTATTGTTAAAGCCAGAGAAGAATCGCCATTTCTTTCAATTGAGGATTTAATGGAAAGAACTAAGTTAAATTCTAGACTTTTAAATGAATTAAGAAATCTAGGTGTTATTGATAATTTAGAAGAAACCAACCAAAATGAATTATTTTAGAAAAGAGGATGTGCCTCTTTTTTATATAATTAAGGTATGAAAGAAAAGAAGAATACTTGAAGAATTTTAACCGCATCTCTTGTTATATATGGTGTGCTTAACGTTGCAATTATAGGAACTACTCTTTATACAGCGTATAAAACAATTGAATTAAGTAGTAGCATTGATTCAAATCGAAAACGTAAACTGCTTGAGGACAATAAAGATTTCTTAAATGGGTCAAAAGTCATTTTTGTTCATGGAATACCATCTTATAAATTAACATACCAACAATTAAAATCAGAAGTTACAGATGCTAAGATGTTTTATCTTAAATATAAAGACATATTTAATGGGATTAGAGATGCTTACAATATATACATACGATATGCAGAAGGAGATTTAAACAAAATTTTAACTTCATTAAATGACTATCGTAGAACTATGTTTACTGAAGATAATAAAATGTTTAATATTCCAAGAATTTCTGAAGAGAACATAAGAATGGAACTCAAATATGTTAAAGAATATAACGAAATGAAGAAATTATTAAAAACATTTGATAGCAATCTTTTTGAACAATATATGCCTTTATTGGAAGAAAATCTATATCAAGATAAATGGGTTAATGTTAATGGGTTATGAGAACCTAAAGCTGATACTGATTTAAAACAAAATGTATTGTTTGCAACAAGTAAAGATAATATCAGAGTCTGCATTGTTAACTTTGAGGCCTTGGTTGAACTAAAAGAAAGTGAAAAATATACAAGTGCGACAGAAGAAGTAAGAACTAAATTTGATTCATTGATGAACCAGTTTTTTGATTATTTCACCGAAAACAAGAAATTGAAAATGATACCAAGCGATTCTGAATTAATAAGATTGGGATTTATCTTAACTCAAGCAAAATCACTTTTAAATACACCTTCTACAACTGAATAAATTATTTTATGATTTTAAAAAGAGCGAATGGCTCTTTTTAATATAATTGAAACATGAAAAAAACGAACAAAATTATAATAGGGCTTACACCTATATTGGGAGTTATTTCATTATCAGTGCATGGATATGTTATTTACAAATCAATTAAAGTATCTAAAGAGGCACAGCATGTTTTACAAGAAAGAATATTAAAAGATGAATTAATATCTAGAATTGAACAAGATAAACGTTTTACTAAAAACGCAGTGAATGATTTTAAGGAATTGCTTTTAAAACATACATGAGAATATGTAAATGATGAATTTGATAATTACACAGCACTATATAGACAAATAATTCTTTTTTACAAGGATTTGGATAATTTTAAAAATAGTCCAAATTATATTTATGCAACTAACCAAAATGATTTTGATGAACTACTAAAGGATAAAAATAATTATTGAAATAATGAAACTAAACAAATCAACAAATTATTTGAAATTAATAGTTGATTTGTTTCCTTAAAAGAAGCAAAAGATAATTTAAACGGTAATATTTTAGATATTCAAAAAAATCATTTTATTGAGAAATTAAACCAATATAGATTTTATTTGAATGAAAATTTATTTAATGAATTGAATAATGAAATTAAAGACGCTTCAAATTTAGAAAGTTTGAAAAATATTGATAATAAATTATTAAATATCAATATTGGCACATCAAATTGAATAATTAATTTTGTTAATAATGAAATGAATGTATTTAAAGATTCAAAAGCATATGAAAAATTGAGTCAAGAGAATAAAACTATTTACAATAGCATTATTGACGAATACAACGATATTTACGATGAAAGTTTTTTAATTAAAAAACAATTATTGCCAAACGAATTAATAGAATTGCGTACTCAATTTATGGAAAATATATCTTTATTTATCAATGATAATATTGATGAAGAACCTAATGGAAATTGAGAAGAAAAATATTCAAATATAGTTAATAAATATAATGTTGCAAAAGAAAAAATAAATGAATTTAAAACACAAAATTATTATGTAGATCATTACATAAATGAATTAGAAAATCATTTTAATAAAATCAGAAATTCAGTCTTAAGTGAAGAAGAAATTCAATCTGCAATGAATAAAATAGATGAAATTCTTTTAAACAGCAATGAATTTAAGCAAGAAGTAGATAATTTACCGATTAACTATAAACCTAACTATATATTAAATGCAATTCCACAACTACATATAAACACTTTAAATGAGTGAGTTGCACCATTCAATAGTAATTTTAAAATGAAATTGTCAATGACAAACATTAATGATGGCAAGGAATATGATTTAAAACATTTCTACAAACACAATATTTTAATTAGATATAGATTCGGATTAGCTGATATTTTGTCAGTAGATAATAGCAATATTGATTGAGAAAAAGGATTGATAACTTTAAACTATCCATTCAATTTTGCTGGTAGACAACAACTTAGACTGTTTGTAAGATATAACCATGATATTGATAATTCAATTTCTTTAAACAATCCAATTAATTTTAATGGTTTTAAACCTAGTGAAGACAATATAATACCTAATTCATTAAATGATTTTCCAATTTTATCAATTGACAATAACGTATATAGAAACGAACAAGCTACAAATATAATTTCTTTAAATCAAGTAATTGATGCAAATTGAGCTTCAGTTTGAGGCAATAAAATCTCTGATAATAGTGCAATTTTATATAGAGATATTTTACAAATAATGTTTTTAAAAATGTTTAAAAATGCAAATTTCGAAAACAATAATTTTGAAATTTTAGATGATGCATTTACAAGAATTTTTGATGAAAATGGTTCATATACTTACGAAATAAATACAAAAGTATTGAATGAATTGAGTAATTATAAATTCGTTTCATTGGGTGGCTCTTTTTTAGATACTACATTGCGGAGTTCTGCTTATGCAAATGCGTTCAATTTACAAGTTAATGATTTAATTAAAATTGAATTCAGTTTAAATAGTTCACAAGGCAATGAAAAACCGGCGTTATTAAATAATAATCAAGGTGATTTGAGTGCTATTTCAGGTGATTATAATAGAGTTGGGAATTTCCCTTATTTAGCTAACTTTAGTGGAGTCTTTTCAATGAAATTGTATGTAAATAATCAACTGAAATTATCAACCGATACATCAACGAACAACAATATGCGTTCATTACCAATATTTGTTGTATGAAAATCCGGAAGCGAAGTAATTTGATATAGTGCAAGACAAAGAGAGGGAATTGGAGGTAATTAATTCCCCCATTTTTTTATCTTTCATATATAAATTAATGTAAATATATTGATATAACAATATATATACATTGTAATTTTTGATATTTTGGTAAAATTTGTATAATTCAAGGGAGAAAATATGTCAAACAAAAAGAAATGAAAAAAGAAAAAAATTAATCTTGAATCATATGTAAGCGTTGAAACAAAACAAAAACCTAGATTATCTAAATCATGAAAAATTGCTTTAACAGGTTTATTTTTAATTGCAATTCCTTCATTTTTACTATTTGTTATTATGGGAAAAGACGGATGAATTATACCAGCTGCAAAAGAATGAGGTAGATGAACAATTATGTTGCCAGTAGCGCTAGGTGTTGCTACAATTCAAATTTTAGTTGTTGCCTTGTTGTTGAAATTTAAGAAATTACCCATTGAAGCCTTAAACTTCTTAGTGGCTATTTCATTAGCCATAAACTCATTCTTAGTATCTTCAGCCGCTTCTGAATGATACATGAGAGTTTTACCAGCAATCGGTCTTGCTTTTGTTGCTATTCCAATTATTGCAATAAATACAAAATTGAAACAAAGACGTCAAAAGAAAAATGAAATTGTAATTAAAGAAGAAGAAAGAAAAAACAAATCATTATTAGACTAACTAAATAGTTAGTTGTTTTATTTTTGGGAGGTTTTATGTATCGTAATATTAGTTTAGAAGATAAAGACATTGAAGCGTTGATTAATTTAGAAAGAAATCGTCAAGAAGAACATATTGAATTAATTGCGTCTGAAAACTATGTATCAGAACAAGTTTTAAAAGCTGCCGGTTCATGTTTAACTAATAAATATGGTGAAGGATATCCTGGCAAAAGATATTATGGCGGTTGTCAATACGTTGATGAAATTGAAAAATTAGCGCAAGAAAGAATATGTAAATTATTCAACATGAAATACGCTAATGTTCAACCATATTCTGGTTCAGTTGCAAACGCAGCTGTGTATATGTCATTACTAGAACCTGGTGATAAAGTTTTAGGATTAGATCTAAATTCAGGAGGACATTTAACACACGGTTATAAAATTTCATTTTCTGGTAAATTTTATGAATCATATGCATATTCAGTGAATGAAGAAGGATTTCTTGATTATGACCAAATTCTGTCAATTGCTAAAGTAGTTAAACCTAAAATGATTATTTGTGGATATTCAGCTTATTCACAAATTGTAGAGTTTGATAAATTTAGAAAAATTGCTGACGAAGTAGGCGCATATTTATTTGCAGATATTTCACATATTTCTGGATTAATTATTGCTGGATTACACCCTTCTCCTGCAGAATATGCAGATGTTGTTATGACTACTACGCATAAAACTTTAAGAGGTACAAGGGGTGCTGTTATTTTAACTAACAATGAAGAATTGTTTAAGAAAATCAACCGTTCTGTTTTTCCTGGCTATCAAGGTGGGCCTTTATTTCATCAAATCGCTGCAAAAGCAGTTAGTTTCTATGAAGCATTACAACCTCAATTTATTGATTACCAAAAACAAGTATTGTTAAATTCAAAAACTTTTTGCCAAACATTTATTAATAAAGGTGCAAGAGTTATTTCTGGATTAACTAAGAATCACTTGTTTTTACTAGACGTTAAAACAAGTTATGGTTTAACTGGAAAACAAGCAGAAGATATCTTGAAACAAATGAATATCACTGTTAATAAAAACTCAATACCAAACGATACAGAAAACCCAATGGTGACAAGCGGTATTCGTCTTGGGGCGCCAGCAATGACATCAAGAGGATTTACTGAAGATGAATTTATTATTTTAGCTAATTTAATTGATAAAGCTTTAAGAGAACCTCAAAACGAAAATTTACATAACGTTATTAAAAAAGAAGTTGCGAAACTAACAAATAGCTTCCCAATTAAGAAAACATATTTAAGTTAGGATGAGTGATTAAATGAAAATAAATAATATTAAAGAAATGATTTATAACACTTTAAGCACGATTGCTGGAATAGTTGAATTTAAACAGATTGACAAAGAACATGATGATCCAATTTGTGTAACTGAATCACCTAAATTACCTGAAACATTAGACATTTGTATGGGTTTAGTTTTATTAAATAATGCCTTTGCTAAACACATTGTTGAAGAAATTCACCAAATATTAATTTACACATTAGAAAAAGAAAATTTGAACTTAGGAAAATTAACTATCTATATTAAAGGAACTAAATAGTATGAAAAGGATTACTGGAGTTGAATGAAAAGAAGCGTTAATATCTGCTGCGAATAATATTGAAAATAAGAAAAATGCTATTAATGCTTTAAACGTTTTCCCTGTACCAGATGGTGATACGGGAACTAATATGGCATCAACAATCATGAACGCTAAAACCGAAATCATGAAGGTTGATACAAACAATATCGGTGAATTAGCGGGAGTGATTTCTCATGCTATGTTATTAGGTGCTCGTGGTAATTCAGGAGTTATTTTAAGTCAAATTTTCAAAGGGTTTACAATTGGATTAAAAAACAAAGAATCAGTATCACCAATTGAATTGATTCAATGTTTTTTAGAAGCAACTAAATCGGCATATGGTGCCGTTTTAAAACCCATTGAAGGAACAATTCTAACTGTTATTCGTGAAACAAGTGAAGGTTTATTGAAACAAATTTCAATCAATCATACATTTGAGGATGTTTTTGCATTAGCTACCAAATTAGCTAGAGAAAGTTGCGATAATACCCCTAAATTATTAAAAGTTCTTAGAGAAGTAGGCGTAACTGACTCGGGTGGTGAAGGACTATATGCAATTATTGAAGGATTCTATGCATATTTCAAAGGTAAACCAATTGAATTAAGCACATCAGAAGTTACAATTGATAAATTTATTTCTGATAAAGAAGTATTTAGTGGTGAATTCGGTTATTGTACAGAGTTTTTATTAGAACTAGAAAAACCAAAGAAGTTTAATAAAGAATATCTAACTTCACGTTTAGAAAAAATTGGTGGATCAATGGTCGTCATTGTTGATGAATCAATTTTAAAAGTACATATTCACACCCAACGTCCTGGTGATGTTTTAAACATCGTTACACCAATGGGTCAATTTATCAAAATTAAAATTGATAACATGACTTTACAAGCAAATGATAGTAAAGAAAACTCAATGAAATTAAGTAACAACACAGAAGATGTTAAAAAGAATGTACAAACTAAACCATGTGGCTTAATTTCATGCAATTCAGGTCAAGGTTTAATTAATCAAATTAAAACCTTTGATGTTGATTATATTGTTGAAGGTGGTCAAACTAATAACCCTTCAATTAAGGATATCGTTGATGCAATTAATTCAGTAGATGCTAAAACAGTGTTTATCCTCCCTAATAACTCAAACATTACATTATCAGCTCAACAAGCAGCAACAATTGTAAGAAACAAAAAAGTTATTATTATTCCAACTAAATCACAAGCGCAAACTCTACCATTAGTTGCAATGTTTAGTTCAGAAAATAGTGAAAAAGATAATAAACTTTTACTAAATGAAACAATTAAAACATTGAAATATGGTGAAATCGCACCTTCAATTAAAGATACAAAATTGAATGGAATTAAGATTAAGAAAAACGATTATATGGTTATGTCAAACAATAAACTAATCGGAACTGCAATAACATATAACGAAGCAGCAATTGCCTTAATTAATGATATTGTTGATGAAAATAGCGAAGAGATTATTATTGTTTATGGACAAACCGCTTCAAAGGCTGATGCATTGGAACTGAAATCATATATTGAAATGAATTTTGATATCGTCGTTCAAATTCACTCAGGTGAACAAAATATTTATCCATACTATATATCGGTACAATAATGAATAGAACGATCATTTTTGATACATTAAATAACGACGGTGGAGAAATAAAAGCAGTATTAGGTGCTAATGAATTTTTAAAACAAAATCCAAATTACAAAATCATTTTAGTTGGTAATGAAAAAACAATCCAAGAACATCTATTAAAAGATGTAGTTAAACAAGTTGAAATTGTTCATCAAGAACAATTAGTACATAAAAGCAGTTCTTTAAGAGATGTTATTAGAAACGAATCTTCAATGCTAACTGCTTTTGATTTACTAAAAGAAGATAAAGCTGACGCCATTTTATCAAGCGGTGATAGTGGTTCATTTGTATCACTAGCTGCTTTAAAAATTCCAAGATTAGCAGGTGTATCTAGACCCGCATTTATGCCAATTATTCCAACTGTTACAAACAACAATATTTTGCTATTAGACGCTGGTGCAAACATTGATATTAAATCTGAATATTTACTAGAATGAGCTAACGTAGCGGTTGAATATGCTAAAGTTTTACAATCAAACAACAAAATTAGAGTTGGAATTTTAAATATTGGTGTTGAGGAATATAAAGGAACTGAAACATTAAAAAATAGTTATGCTTTATTTAACGAAAACAGTAGTGAAAATTTTGAATTTATAGGTTTTGTTGAGCCTAATGACGTTATAAATAACAAAGTTGATATTGTATTATCAGACGGTTTTAATGGAAATATTTTCCTTAAAACAATGGAAAGCACTTTTTTAGGAATTGGTCATTTGCTAAAACAAATGATTCATTCAAGCTGTATTTCAAAAATCGGGGGTTTCTTGTTAAGAAAGAAATTAAAGAAATTCAAAAATAGATTTGATTACAGAAATATCGGTGGAGCATACGTTATTGGATTAAAGAAAATTGTTGTTAAAGCTCATGGAGGAAGCGATGAACGTGCGTTTCTTGGCGCTTTAAATCAAGTTAAAAATGCAATTGAATCAAGCATTATTGACAAAATTAATATAGAAGGAGATTATGAATAACACATTTGAAGAAAAGATTATTTCCTTATTAAACAAACTTGGTATTAAATTAATCAATAAAGAAACTGTTGCAGTTTTTGCACAAGCCTTAACCCATACTTCATATTCAAATGAACATAAAAATTGTCCTAACTATCAATATCTTGAATTTCTAGGTGATGCTTTAATTCAATATGTTGTAACAAAAGAAATATTCTTTCAATACAAACATCTAGATGAAGGTAAAGCAAGTAAATTAAGAAGTTCATTAGTTAATCGAAAGATTTTAGCTCAATTAGCAACTAGTTTAGGAATTATTGATTGTATAAGATATGCTAAAAAATCTTTCAACAATGGTCAAAACGAAAAAATCGTTTCAGATTTTTTTGAAAGTTTCGTAGCTGCAATATATATCACTCAAGGTGAAAAAGCAATGATTGAATTTATTGCAATTCATCTATTTCCATTCATTGAGGAATTCATTGATAATGATCTTCGTGATCCAAAAAGTGAATTTCAAGAATATATACAATCATATAAAAACACAACAATTACTTATTCAAATAAACCATATAACAATGGTTTTGAATCAACATTAATTGTTGATGGTCAGATCTATGGTGTTGGTTTTGGTAATAGTAAAAAAGAAGCAGAAAAGCAAGCTGCACAAGACGCTTTGAATAAATTGAAATAAAAAAAGAGGTACTATATGTCTAAATTAAAATTAAAACATAAATTATTCATTACAATGGGTGTCCTTTTAGGTGTTGGTGTTGCAGCAAGCGTAGGTTTAGCTTTTGTTTTAAAAGAAAAACCAAAGAATAAGAACTATGAAACTAGTACTGAATTGTTAAACAAATTAAGCTTAATTGATAGATGAAACGAAGATGAAATTTTTGCCGGATATATTAGTCATGAGAAAAATGAATTAATGTATAGCAAAAGATTAATTGAAGAAAAACTTGATAAGAAATTAAATACCGAAGCTAGTGATCGTGAAGATTTAACTCATTTAAACAATTTAATTGCCGATGTTCAAAAAGTAGTTAAGGAAGCAATTTATTTACAAAATGGTTTTCTAGTAAGTAATATCAAATTTGATTACCTTGAAACTAGCGAAAAAAAGCAATTTCAAACTTTAATAGACGAATATGAAATGCTTTATGCTTCAACTGAAGTTGCCATTATTGAATCGCTAAAATTAGCAAACAAGCAAGTTGAATTTAAAGATTTAATATTAAACTCAAGAGCCGAAAGATATAAACAAATACGTGCGAAATTTGAGGAACTTTTAGCTAAAGTTCAACTATATACACCAATTAAATATTTAGAACTAGAGATTAATAAACAATTGGAAAAACATGTTTATGATTGACATATTTTATCTGATGTTATGGAAATGAACAAGGTTTTAAGTAACATAGAAGAAACTGTTAAACAATATGAAGATCAAGAAATTAACAGAACCCTTGATATTATCTCTTTAGTTAATGATTGTTTAAATTATCTAAGTCAAGAACCAAGTGTGATTGAATTAAATGTTTATGAAAAACTTCAAGTAGCAAATGAATATATTGAAAATAGAAACATTGTTGAAGTTTCAAATCAATACAATGTTTTAAATGATTTATTAGCTCAAATTAATTATGCAATTGAAGCAGATAGTCCAATTAGAACAGAAATTCTTAATACACTAGATCAAAAAATTAATCAATATTCAACTAATAAAAACACTGATTTTACAGATAACGATTTATTAACTCAAATGGAAGAAACAATCAACACTGCAAAAGAAGAAAGAGTAAATAATTTCCAAAATATCATTCAAATGATTATTCAAATTAAAACATTAGATTCCACTTGAGAAAAATTATATAATCTTCAAACAAGTAGAAATACAACCAGTTAATTTTAAAAATATTTATTTTAATTACAAATATAAATTAAAGTAATAAAATAAGTAGGTTCAAATTTTTTAAAAAAAGGAAAGAATAAGTTGTGAAAACACTTAAATTTACAGATATCATAACGAATACAGGACTATGAGGGGCAATTATTGCTACTTTAGCAATTACTGCCCTAGGTTATATGCTGTATAAATTTAAAATATTGAATGAAAATGCTGCACAAGGATTGCAAAAAATTGTAATTTCTGTATTACTTCCTTTTCTAGCTTTTTATTCATTTTTAAGAAATGCAGAAAGTTCTGATTTAAAACAAATAGGTATCGTATTTGGGTTAAGCGCTGGTTATTACATTCTCTTGACATCAATTGCATTGATATGAGTACGTTATTTACCGAAGATGCTACCGAAATACGTTATTAAAAGAGCAGAAAAAGAACATAATGAATGATTGGCTCAAACTGAATTAGACAATAAAGAAATGTTTAATGCACAAGCATTTCTTGAATCATTGAAAAAGAAACATTTAGTCACTTGATTAATGTGTATTTATGGTTCTAATATAGTTTTTGCAACACCAATTATTTTAGGGGTATATTCA
Organism: Metamycoplasma cloacale; assembly: GCF_900660735.1. Taxonomy (GTDB): domain Bacteria; phylum Bacillota_I; class Bacilli_A; order Mycoplasmatales; family Metamycoplasmataceae; genus Metamycoplasma; species Metamycoplasma cloacale. Next base: position 646,813 of record NZ_LR215049.1, on the reverse strand, counting down.
AATGGTATTGAACTCGCTTCATTAAACGTTTGAAATATCTTGTATTACATCGGTGGATTTGGTTTTGCTTTTAGTTTAATTTCTGGAGTGAAATTTACTAAAAAAGAGTTCAAGTTCTCTTTATTAAAAACTATTAAAAATGGCTCATTTATTGCCGCTATATCAGCAATTATTCTATGAGCAACTCAATATATCCCTGGAGCTGGAGCTAAAACTATAGTTTTAGGTGATGTTAAAAACGGGCTAATTATATTAGCTGATAAAACAACCCAAAATATTGGAATAACTCACATGGCAACCTTTGGTCCAAATTTCCAAACTTTATATGGTTATTCAGATCACGGTACTATGATTTGATTTATTAAAACAGGTGTAGATGCAAATTCAAACCTACTATTGCAAAGATATGCCGGAAGTCCAACTGGATGGTTTGATTGATCGATCACCATGCCATACTTATATAAGTTTATAAGTATGTTAGCAGCGCTTGTATCGCCATTGATTTGAATGGTAATTGGTACTTCACTTGCTAAATCTAATTTAAAAGAAATGTTTAGAAGTAAAGATAATTGAATCTTTATGGTTCTAAAAATGATTGTTATGCCAATCGTAATGCTAGCAATTGTTATTCCATTTGTTTATGCTGGAATTTTAAAACCAAACGTTGGAGCTATATTAGTTATGGTGGGTTCTGTTCCTCCAGGAACAACAATTGTTATCTACTCACAAAACTTTAAAGTACATGACAAATATACATCACAAGTAAGCAGTTTAGCTACTGTATTCTCATTTATTTTCATTCCAGTTTGATTATTAATTGGTAGTGCAGTAATGAATGCAATTGCCGCACATTAATAAAAAATATTTTTAGTCCCAAACGGGGCTTTTATTTTCAAAGATTGTATTTATTTTTTTACCGATTATCTTATAATTTTTATTAATATATTTGAAAGGAAATTATGAAATTGATACAAGTTGAAGCACATGGTTTTAAATCATTTGCGGATAAAGTCACTTTAAAATTAGATGGTGGTGTTTGTGCAATTATTGGTCCAAACGGTTCTGGTAAATCAAACATTAATGATGCAATTAGATGGGTATTAGGAGAAAGTAGTTCTAAGGCTTTACGTGGAGATAACATGCAAGATGTTATTTTCGCAGGATCTAAAACCGAAAAAGAAATGGATTTTGCCCAAGTTACTTTAACATTTGACAATAGAGAAAATCCAATTTCTATACCACATGACTTTTTTACAATTTCTAGAGTAATTCATCGTGGTAAAGGTGAAAATGAATACTACATTAATGGTGAACCAGCTACTAAAAAAGAAATCAGAGAAATCTCTATGGAAAGTGGGATCTCTAAATCTTCTTTAGCAATCATTGGACAAGGTACAATCTCTGATATCGCAGAAGCAACTCCTGAAAGAAGACGTGAAATTTTTGAAGAAGCTTCTGGAACATCAATGTATCGTGCAAGAAAAATTGAAGCACAAAAAAAACTTGAAAGAACAGAAATTGCTTTAAGTGAATTAACTAGTGTTATTAACGAACTCGAAAGAAGAAGAAATCCATTAGTTAAACAAGCTGAAAAAGCGAAAATATATTTAGAAAAAAGCGAACAACTAAAAGAAGTTGAAATTTCAGTTTTAGTTCGTGACACAATTGATTATTCACATAGATTAGAACAACTAAAAGAAGAAGCAATTGCTTACGAAACTGAAAAAGACGAATTAAATTCTAAAAACAAATTTTATGACAATATAATTCAACAAAAAGCTTTAATTATTGAAGATTTAAGAAAACAAGTCGAATCTTTAAGTCGTGAACACAAAGATATTAGCGAAAAAATTACCAACCTTGAAATTAGATCTGTTAAAGAACAAGCACAAAGAGAAATGATTATCAAGGGTTCAGTTCAAACTACAACTAAAGAACAAATTGAAGCGCTTAAACTTTCATTAAACGAATTAAACCAAAAAATTAGTACATACCGTGGGTTTATTCAAGAACGTGAAAAAACTATTGAAAATCTAAATGTAAAAATTACTAATCGTTTTTCACTAATTAATCAATGTAAAACCAATCTTGAATTAGAACAAGGTAAGTTAAATAAGGTTAAAAGCAGAATTGATGTTATTCGTGAAGTAAATGACAAAAAAGCTACATATGCAAAAGGAACTAAAAATATTGTTGAAAACTCAACATTATTTAAAGGTTATAAGGCACTTGTTTCACAACTAATTGAAGTTGAAGATCAATACATCAAAGCAATAGAATCAATTTTAGCAGGTGCGGCTCAACATATTGTTGTTGATACATCAGAAACTGCAGTTGATGCAATTAACTTTTTAAAGAAAAATAATGGTGGTAAAGCAACTTTTATTCCATTGTCAACGATTAAACCTAAATTTATTAACGAACAACATATTGTTGTAGCACAAACTCAAAGAGGTTTTTTAGGTCTTGCTTCTGAATTAGTTAAGACAGCTCGCGAATATGACGTTTTAAGAAAATTCTTATTAGGTAATATTTTAGTTTGTGACACAATTGAATCTGCTAATAAGTTATCTAAATTATTAGAAAACAGATACATGGTTGTTACATTAGATGGAGATATTATTCGTGCTGGTGGAGTTATGACCGGTGGTCAAGCAAACCAACAATCTAATGTATTTGGTATGGAACGTGAAATCGCTACTTTAGAACAACTAGTTCCAGTACTAGATGACAATATCATTAAGTTAAAAGAAGCTCTTGTTAAATTACAACAAGAACAAGACAGTGATAGTGCTTATAGTGCTAATTTTGTTTTAGAAAAAGCAACCTTACAACACCAATTAAATAACTGTTTAAATGAATTTGACGATTTAAACCAAAGATATAATCAATTATCAACTGAAAAACTTGAATTAGAAGAAAACATTGATTTTAAATCATCAATTGCTAAATTAATTAGTGAACAAAGTGAACTTCAAGTTAAACTAAAAAGTGAAGAATTATTGTTAAAAAATGCTTCTATTGAATTCCAAGAATTAACAATGAAGAAAAATGAAAACAGTATTCTATTAACCAGATTACTTGAAGAAAACCAAAGCAAAATTTCTGAAAGAGCAAAAGCTGAATCAATCATTGAAACAGCTAAAAAACGTTTAACAGAACAATATGGAATGTTAATCGAAACAGCACAACAATATTACAATCCAGAAATCGAAATTGACACAGCACGTAAACTTGTATCAAATTTAAAGCAAGATATTCGTGAATTAGGACACGTTAATGTTGAGGCAATTCAAGAATTAGCTGAAGTTCAACAAAGATATGACACATTAGTTGAACAACAACAAGAAATTTCTACTGCAAAAGCGACCATAGAAGAAGCAATTGAAGAAATGGATAAAATTATTGTTCAAAAAATTACTGAAACAGTTGATTTAGTAAACCATGAATTCAATGAAGTATTCAGAAAAATGTTTGGTGGAGGAAAAGCAGAAATTAAATATACCGAACCTGATAATCTATTAGATTCAGGTATTGATGTTATTGCACAACCTCCCGGAAAAGCAATTAAGAATTTAAAATTATTTTCAGGTGGAGAAAAAGCATTGATTGCTATTTCACTATTATTCTCTATCTTGAAAGCAAAACCATTACCTCTATGTATTTTAGACGAAGTAGAAGCTGCGCTAGACGAAGCAAATGTTATTAGATTTGCAGAATTTTTACAACATCTAAAGAAAGAAACTCAATTCGTTGTTATTACTCACCGTCAAGGTACTATGGAAAGAGTGGATAAACTATATGGTGCCACCATGCAAAAACGTGGTGTTACTACATTCTTTTCAGTAAACCTAGCTGATGCAAAACGTTTAGTTGATGAAAAAGGTAATGCTATTCAATAGAATCACGAAAACCACATTTTTGTGGTTTTTTGATTACTAGAAAGTATGAATTATTGATTAAAAAGAAAGGAATTATTATGTTAGTTATTATAGATCATCCATTAATTAAAACTAAATTAACCACAATGAGAAATAAAGATACCTCGCATGCAGAATTTCGTTCAAATTTAAACGAAATTGCTTCATTAATGGTGTATGAAATCTTAAGAGATTATCAAACAAAATCAATTGACGTTACAACACCAATTGATTATCAATTTCATGGTGAAACTTTGGATAAAGAAATCTTCATTGTTCCAATATTAAGAGCAGGACTTGGAATGGTTGAGGGAATATTAAATTTAGTTCCACAAGCGAGAGTCGGTCATATTGGAATTTATCGTGATGAACAAGATTTTAGTGCTAAAGAGTATTATTATAAAATTCCAAATGTTAGCAAAGATAGCTATATTTTAGTTGTTGATCCAATGTTAGCAACAGGAGTAAGTGCTAGTGATGCAATTAATAAATTAGTTAAAGAAGGTTTTAATAACATTAAACTAGTGTGTCTAGTTGGTGTTCAACAAGGAGTTAAATTAATTCAATCAAATTTTCCAAATGTAGATATCTATCTAGCATCTTTAGATGAAAAATTAAATGAAAACAATTATATAGTTCCTGGATTAGGAGATGCAGGAGACAGATTGTTTGGTACAAAAGGTAAATAATGTATATCCATTATTGTGTTATTGATTATTGTTATTAATGTATAATAAATATATTGTAATTACTTACTCTTAAGAAGAATAATTAATAATATAAGGAGTTAGACCATGTATGGAATAATTTTTTACTTAGATAAAGAAGTATTAAAAAAGACATATGGTGTGGATAAAAATCACCATGATGCCTATGAAGAAATTAGATCAATATTAAGAGAATATGGTTTCCATTGATTGTCAAATAGTTTTTACTACGGAAGAGGGTTAAATAATTTATTACAAACCTTCCAAGCAGTAAAACACTTAAAAGAAAAAGAGTGATTTGCTACATCACTTGTTACATTACATATCTTTAAAATGGAAGATTTATCAAACTTTACTGAATATGTGAAATCAGACAAAGAATTAATTCTTTGTTCACCATTTTTAGAAGATGAAAGTGATATTGAAAAAGGCAAAACAAAAAACAGAAAACCATTGCTTTAATTTAAAAAACCACATAGCTGTGGTTTTTTAAATTATTCAGTAATAGTTCAGTTGTATTTATCAGGATTTGTTTGTAATTCTTTTTTGAATGTTTCTTTTAAGGTTGCGTTATTGATTGTTAAATTAACTTTAGTTTCAGGTGATGATAATTTTTGTTTATCAAGGAAATCAAAGTTTGATGCAATTAATTCAGCTGGAAGAGTTAATTTGGCAATTTTATTACCTGCTAGAGCAAGAGAATTAATTGATTTTACATGTGTTAAATCAATTGTTGTTAGTTTGTTTCCTGAAAATACACCATATGCTAATGAATTAATTGAAACGTTTAATGTTACTGATGTTAATTCATTTTCGGCAAAGGCTAGATCTTTTAATATAAATTTACGTTCTCCAAAATCAATTGATTTTAATTTGTTGTCATAGAATGCTTTTTTATCAATAGTTACTTCAACGTCTGTGGGATTGCTAAATGTAATTGATTCAAGCTCAAGTGATTCAAAGGCAGCTTTACCAATTGAAGTTAATGTTTCTGGTAAAATAATGTGCTTAATTGGAGTTTTTTCAAAATCAATCACTCTAATTTCTTTACTTGTTTTGAATAACTCTAATGTACGTTTAGCAAATGCACCATCTGGAATTGCTGTTATTTTTTCTTTACTTAAATCAAGTGTTCCTGTTTCTTTATTAAAGAAGCTATTGTTTTCAATAATGTAGTTTTGAGCAAAAGCGTTTGATTTTTCACCATTGCAAGCACAAGAAAGTGCTAAAGAACCAATTGATAGAGGTGTAATAACTGCTAATGTGCTATATAAAAATATTTTTTTAGATTTTTTCATAACATTAATTTTAACAATTTTTAACTTTTTTAATTGTATAAATTAAAATATAAACATTATGAGTGATAAATTTGAATTAGTTGCAAGCTTTAAACCTTCTGGTGATCAACCGCAAGCGATTGAAAATTTAATTGAAGGGTTAAATCAAAATAAGGAACATCAAGTATTGCAAGGTGTAACTGGATCTGGAAAAACATTTACTATTGCTAATGTTATTTCATCAGTTAATCGTCCTGCATTGGTTTTATCACACAATAAAACATTAGCTAATCAGTTATATGCTGAATTAAAACAATTTTTCCCTAATAATCGTGTTGAATATTTTGTGTCATATTTCGATTACTACAAACCAGAAGCTTATAAGGTTGAAACTGATTTATATATTGAAAAACAATCAACAACTAATAAAACCTTACAAGCGATGAGAATGAGCGCTTTAAATGCTTTATTAATTCGTAGAGATACTATCGTTGTTGCATCTGTTGCTTCAATATACGGCGCTTATTCACCGATTGAGTATAAAGAAAACTTTTTGCCAATTGAAGTGGGAATGACAATTGATAAAAGAGAATTAAGATATAAACTAGTCCATATGGGATTTAGCTTAAATAGAGATTTCATTGATCGTGGAGAGTTTAAATGAATTCACGGTGAGATGTTAGAAATTGCACCCGCACACCATGATGAATATAACATCAGAATTGAATTTGAATTTGATGATATAGCTAAAATTACATATGTTGATCCATTAACTAAAGAAGTTAAACAAACATTAAAACATACAACAATCTATCCTGCTACGATATATATGTTGGATAAAACGCAATTTCAATATTGAAAACCTAAATTAGAACAAGAATTACAAGAGAGAATTGCGTATTTTGAATCACAAGGAAGAATTGATTTAGCACAACGGATTAAAGCAAGGGTATTGAATGATATTGAACAATTTGAACAAAATGCAATTGTTAATGGAATTGAAAATTATGCTAGATATCTAGATGGTCGCCAAGCAGGTGAAACACCATTTACATTATTTGATTATCTACCAAAAGATACAGTGGTATTTATTGATGAATCGCATAAAATGATTGGCCAATTAAAAGGAATGTATGCAGGTGATTATTCAAGAAAGAAAAATTTAATTGATAATGGTTTTAGATTACCTTCTGCGTTTGATAATAGACCTTTAACTTTTGATGAATTTGAAGAATTGAAGTTTCAAAAAATATACATTTCTGCAACTCCAGAGGAATACGAACTAGATAAAACAGATGGTGAGGTTGTTTCGCAAATTATTCGTCCTACAGGATTACTTGATCCAGAGATTATTGTAAAAACAGTTGAATCTCCGATTAAAGATACTGCTGAATTAATTAAAGAACAAGTATCGAAAAAAGAAAGAACGATGGTTTTAACAACAACAAAAGACGAAGCTAAACAGTTAGATTTATTATACAAAGAAATGGGTATTAAATCAGCTTATGTTAGTGACGATGTTATTCCTTTAAAAAGAGTTGATATTCTAAATCGTTTAAGACGTGGTTATTACGATGTTGTCATTGGAATTGATTTATTAAAAGAGGGAATTGACTTACCTGAGGTGTCATTAATTTGTGTTTTAGGTGCTGATATTCAAGGATTATTCAGATCAAAAACCAGTTTAATTCAGATTGTAGGTAGAGCCGCAAGAAATGACCATGGTAAAGTTATTTTCTATGCAAATAGTATCACTGAACCTATGAGATTAACAATTGAAGATAACCTACGTAAACGTGAAATTCAGCAAAAATATAATATCGAAAACAATATTGTTCCAAAAACAATTTCTAAACCTATTCCGCCGACAATATTTAGTGATAGCGAATTAGAAAAATTAGGTTTAGATTGAGATATGAATGATGCAATGAATAAAACTCTTAATTTCAAAGAAATTAATCGTTTGAAGAAGAAAATGATTAATTTTGCTAAAGAAAGAGATTATGTATCTGCAGAAAACATTAAACAATTCTTAATTGAAAACAGGGTAGATTTATAAATAACCTGTTTTTTATTTTCTAATATAAAATAAAAATGGATGCTGTTAATTGTGATATATTTAGAGTATGAAAACCAAGAAGTTCTTATATACTCTATTGCCAGTATCAGCGATAGTAGCTACACCAATAATTTCTGCATCATGTATAAATTTAGAGAATAAAGAAAAAAATATTGAAGAAGCTAAAAAATGAGTATCTACTTTAGAAAACCAATATAGTCAATATTTTAATATTAACGAAGTAAATGTCTTTATACAAGAATATAAGAAATATTCTGATGCACAAATTGAACAGTTATCATCAGGAAGCATTACTTTGAGTGAAACAATTTTTAACATTCAACAAAAATATAATCTTGTTTTCAAAAAAATTTATGATTGATTGAAATATAAAAATTCATCTAATAATGCTACAGATAATAATAATAATAATAATAATAATTCCAATATCAATCCAAAACCCACACCAGATTTAGTAAATCCAGAGCAACCAGAAAACCCTGATGAGGAAAATAATGTTCAACCTAATCCAAAACCAGATCCAGAACACAATACAGAAAATCCAAATGAAAATGGTTCTGAAACAAGAAATACAGGAAATAATGAAACACATATTCCGGCTACACGTAAATCTATTGCTCATAAATTGCTATGAGGTCATTGAAACATATTAAAGGCATCTACAACAAGTGCCTTTAGTGACATTAAAAATAAAGCTATTGCTGAAATTATTAGAGGAATTGATTTTGATTTAATTGGTTTAACTGAAGTATTCAATGTTGAAGTAGCAGAAGTTTTAGTTCAACATTTGAATAGATATACTAACGGAGATAATTACGATTTTATTGTTTCTGATAAATTAAAAGGTTCATATGCGGGCACTAATCAAGCTGAGCATGTTGCTATTATTTATAAAAAAGATCGTTTAAGACCTGTTGCGTTTAATAACGGAAAAATTGGAGATAATTATTCTCAAGTATTTAATAATGATGAAATTGGTGTTAGTGATGTTGAATATGTAAGACCTCCTTATGGAGTTAAATTTGAATGATTCAAAGATGGTATTGAAGATTTTACCTTTGTATTTGATCATTTCGACTCACCTGGTTCGACTATTAAAAATTCAAATGATTGAAGTATTGGAAAATCACAAGGTGCACAAGAAGTTGCTGAAGCAAGACAATTACCTAATGTATTAAATTGATTTGATAGTATTGATGGAAAAAATGAAGATATTTTCTTTTCAGGCGATACAAATATTAAAACAAACAATTTTATCTTTGCATTTGAAAATATTATCAATAAAGGATATATATCCGCTTTAGAAGATAGCACAAAAAATGCAAGCTCACTTGGAACTACATCAGGTAGATATTCGGAGGCATATGATAAAATCATTTATAAAACCAAATGAGAATTAGAAAATCCATTTGTTTATAAATTATGATCGGCTATATTAGATCCAAAAATTGGAAGCAAGCTTGAAGAACTTGGTTTTGTTAATGTTCCAGAAGGAAAAAGTGTTTCAGGAATTCAAAGTGTTAAACGTATTTCAGATCACTGTCCAGTTGGTGCAACGATTAGTTTTAATGTATATAAATAAAAATAAAAAACAACCTTTCTTAGTGAAATATGGTTGTTTTTTTGTTAAAAAAGATATAAAAAAATGGCGGGTAAGAGAGGATTTGAACCTCCGCGGGTGCTTTAGACACCCCTACAGTCTTAGCAGGACCGCCTCTTCGACCACTTGAGTACTTACCCAAAACATTAAAATTATATATTATTTATTCTAAATTAAAGTAAATAAAACATATTGATATTAACTATACTGTCTCTATTTATAAATGTCTTTCTTAATTAAAGAAAATTAATTATTCTCTGGATAGTTTTAAAATCGACTCTTTTTCTATAAATTCCTGTTTTTAATCCCCCCCTTTGAATGAATTTCATAAATAGTCGCAATGGTTTTTTCTTAGTACTGAAATTTTATTATTCAATTTTGAAATAATTTCATCATTAGTTATTAAACCATGACCTAATAACTTAATTTTATGTCTATCACTGCTTTTAACATCAGTATTTGGCTTTCAATCTGAATTATGAAATTTGATATTATTTTTATATTCTGTATTATCACTAGCCTTAATATATAAATTTTCATTTGGTTTATTGAAGGAAATGGTACGCTTTTTTAGCCTTTAAAATTTCATTATTCATTTTTATTAATTGTTCATTTTAATGATTAATTGATTGTTTTCGTATAAAAGAAAATCTGAATTCTGTTTTTGATTGCTAAAACATGACAACGCAACTGGATGTTCTATGTCATATGATTCGAAATTCAAGTTCGGATTTTGTTGTTGTAGAAAAGATATTAAATTATTAGTCTGGCAAAGGGCTCTAGTGTTTTCTATTTCATAGACAATTTACTTTCATGAATTCATTAAAAACGTCATTATCTTTGAAAACATTTCTTTCTACATAGAATTGACCATTGACAAATTTTGGACCCCCTTTAGATTATAAATATACATTTTATTACAACCTGGATTGTGTTGTACATTAGATAAAATAAAAAGCTCAAAATGAGCTTTAATGTTATTATTTAGCTGGATAAATTTCTTTTATATTAGCTTCAGTTGATCATATACCAATTTGTTCAGTTTGTGCTTGTCTTTGTGAAGATAAAAGTTCATCATAGAAATCACTATCATCTGTGTAAAAAATGTTATTGGGATCTTTAGAAATGAATGCCATTTTAGCATAACCTACTTTTAGTATTTCTGTATTTAAACAGGTAATTTTATTATCAGACTGATAATAAATTTTCGCCACTACACGACCATATTTGTCAGCATATGGAATTCCATCTTTTCCTGTTTTGGTTGTTATAGGTACAACAAATATTTTATTAGCTGTCGTTAATCTATTCATTGTAAAGAAAGATGCTAATTTTCCATATTTAAATTGTTCTCCAGTAGTTGGAATGAATTTCCCGTCTTCTTTTTTCTTTGTTTCAGGTGTATCAATACCAGCAAAACGATATATATTGTTGTTTGTATCAGTAAAAGTATCACCATCGTTGATGTGTTTTAAAGTTACTTCGGTTGCTTTGTTAACAACTAAATTACTACTAAATTCATAATTGAATATATTTTCATTATTGGGTTGCTCTGGTGTTATTGGAGTTGGGTTTTCTGGTTGCTCTGGATTTGAAGGATTTGGATTAGGTTTTGGTGTAGGTGTAGGAGTTTCTGGATTATTTGGTGTTGATGGGTTTTTATAATCGCAAGCACTTGCAATAACAGATGAAGCTAATGTTGGAATAACAATTGATGATGTTATTCATAAAAATTTAATTTTTTTATTCATATTCAAATATATTTTAAAATAAATTAGAGTTTTTGGTATAAAAAAGAACCAATTAAGGTCCTTCAATTATTATTCTCTATCTGGTCTAATTGTGGTTCAAGTTCCATCTTCGTTTCTAAAGAAGTTGCCATCAATTGTCAATAGTTTATACAATATACCACGTTTAACTTCGAGTAATTCCTCTTCGCTTATATCACTTTTAGATTCAGCGATTCATTGGTCTAAAAGAACGTTTTTTGTTCCTTCAAATATGTCAGAGAATTCTTTACCTTTTGATGAACCAATAATTTCTATTGCGATATCAGTCATTGTTTTTGTTTCCATAGATGCCTCCTTGCGATTGAAAATGTTATCTAATATTTTAATTAAAAACTAAATAATTATTTAAAAAAGGCTATTTTTTGTTTAAAAATATATATTTTTATTCTCTTTTACGTCTTGTTTAGTTATTTTGTTATTATGAGTATTATAATTAGAATGTATATATTAGCAATTTTGCGAAATTATGAATTGTGAACTATACAAGAAAATAGTTAATTTTTTAACCATTAAAATTTCAAATTTCGAAAGGAGACTTATATGTCTGTATTTGACAAACGCTTTAAAGGCATTCATGTTTACTCAGAAATCGGTGAATTACAAACCGTTTTAGTGCACGAACCAGGTAGAGAAATTGATTACATTACACCTGCTCGTTTAGATGAATTATTATTCTCAGCAATTTTGGAAAGCCATGATGCTAGAAAAGAACACAAAGAATTCGTTAAAATTCTAGAATCACAAGGAATTAACGTAGTTGAATTAACTGATTTAATTGCAGAAACCTATGAATTAGCAAGTGAAGAAGCCAAAGATAACTTAATTGAAGAATTCTTAGATGAATCAGAACCTGTTTTATCAGAAGAACACAGAATTCTAGTTAGAAACTTCTTAAAAGGAATTACAAAAACAAAAGAACTAGTTAAAATGATGATGGCTGGTATCACAAAATACGATTTAGGTATTGAAGCAGATCGTGAATTAATCGTTGATCCAATGCCAAACCTATACTTCACACGTGACCCATTTGCATCAGTAGGTAATGGGGTAACCATTCACTACATGAGATACAAAGTTCGTCAACGTGAAACATTGTTCTCAAGATTTATTTTTGAAAACCACCCAAAACTAGTTTCAACCCCTATCTACTACCACCCATCACAAGGCTTATCAATTGAAGGTGGAGACGTATTCATTTATAACAATGACACACTAGTAGTTGGTGTTTCTGAAAGAACTGACTTACAAACCATTACTTTATTAGCTAAAAACATTAAAGCTAACGAAGAATGTGAATTCAAACGTATCGTTGCAATTAACGTTCCAAAATGAACAAACTTAATGCACCTAGATACATGACTAACAATGTTAGACAAAAACAAATTCCTATACTCACCAATCGCTAACGATGTATTCAAATTCTGAGATTACGATTTAGTAAACGGTGGAGATGAACCACAACCAGTTGATAATGGTTTACCTCTAAATGAATTACTAGCTTCAATTATTGGAGAAGAACCTGTTTTAGTTCCTATTGCTGGTGAAGGTGCTTCTAAGATGGACATCGAAAGAGAAACACACTTCGATGGTACAAACTATTTAGCAATTGCACCTGGTGTTGTTGTTGGTTACTCACGTAACGAAAAAACAAACGCAGCTTTAGAAAAAGCGGGAATTAAGGTATTACCATTCAAAGGTCACCAATTATCATTAGGTATGGGAAATGCACGTTGCATGTCAATGCCACTATATCGTAAAGATGTTAAATAATAGAATATAGTTAATCATTCCAAACAGCAATTTATTGCTGTTTTTCTTTCACTTTTGAATTATTTTAATTAAAAAAGTATAATTTTCTATTATGGAAAGAAGACATTTTAAATACAGTATTATAAATTTAATATTTTCTATTATTATCTTTATAAATTTAACAATAATCTTTACCTTATCTTTTTTGAAAAAAATCGAACCAATTAAAGATGGTTTTATTACTCTTAATCAAGCAATATTTATATTATCAATTGCTATGTTATTGTTAAGCTATTTAATAACTAGAATAATAACTATGTTATTTGTTTTAAATAAAAACATTTTAGAAGCAAGTAGAGCAATTTATATTTTGCATTCTATTGGAGTTATATTTACTATTTTAATTTTAATTGCTTCAATATGAGTGATAAATGCATATCGTTGTGAATGTTTATCTGCAGATAAAAAATCAATAAAAACCAATTAAGTTGATATAATAATATTGAAATGGGAAATAATAAGAAAAATTTAAGTCTTAATTGATCAAAATGAATAGTGTTTTTAAGCAACGAGATGCGGCGTACCAGTTATTAATTTAACTATTTTTCATTGTATATTACTCTTGAACTAATTTTTAAGATAATATTTAATAAACTCTGAGGAGTTTATTTTTATTAAAATAAAAATCGTCTTGTTCTAGACGATTAATTTTATACTTTAGTATATATGTTCTGTGAAGTTTAAACTATCTACAACAAGGTATTTATCTCCTGGTTTAGCATTAAAATGTTCTAATGCCTTTCTTGCGTTGTTATGATCATCTTTAACAATCTTCATAACAGCTTGTGAGTGCTTTTCACAGTAAACTCCAGCTGTAATACCAAAACTTCAAACTAGTTCATCATTGCTTACTAAGCCAACAATGAAAGCATTTGGACGATATCTTGAAATTTCTTTTAATAATTTACCAGAATGGCTACATACAACTGCATATTTGTAATCACCTGATTGAAGTTTTTTAGCAACTTCATAAGCAATTTTCATACGATCGCTACCTTTTGCCACTTCTTCAATGTGTTTGTTGTGATATAGTTCTTCGTAATATTCTTTTTCAGCACTTTTTAATATTGTTGCCATTGTTTGTACGGCTTCAACTGGGTATTGGCCAGAAGCAGATTCACCCGATAACATAGTTGCATCTGCACCTAGTTCAACAGCATAATAAACGTCAGTTACTTCAGCTCTTGTTGGCAATGGATTTTTCTCCATTGAATCTAACATTTGAGTAGCAACAATAACCTCTTTACCAGCTTCACGGCATTTTCTGATAATTTGTTTTTCTCAGTATGGTACAAGATAGTAAGGGATTTCTAAACCTAAATCTCCTCTTGCAATCATAATTGAGTCACTCGCTTCAATAATTTCATCAATGTTATCAATTCCTGTTTGAGATTCAATTTTAGAACAAATTTGAATTTTTTGACCGCCATTTGCATCTAATAATTCTCTAATTTCTTTAACATTTTTTGCTGAATTAACAAAAGAAGCAGCGATGTAGTCAACTTTGTATTTAGCGCCTCATGCAATATCAGTTTTATCTTTTTCTGATAAAAATGGCAATGAGAAATCAACCCCGGGAATGTTAATTCTTTTATTGGTTTTTAATAAGTGATCGTTTTTTGCTTCAACAATAATTTCCTTATCTTTAATTTCTTTAACAACAGTTACTAATTTACCATCATCTAATAAAATTTTGTTTCCTACTTTTAAGTCTTTATCCATTCTATATGAAACAGTAATTGTTGAAGAATCACCAATTAAGTTCTTATATGATTCTTCATCAGTTTTGATTGACACTAATGAATTTTTGTATATCATTTGTGCTTCATCTTTCATTTTACCAATTCTAATTTCTGGACCCTTTGTATCAAGAAGAAGAGAAATTGGAATATCTAATTCTTTAGAGATTTGACGTGCTAAATCAAATTTTCTTTGGTGAATTTCTGCTGAACCATGTGAGAAGTTGGCTCTAATTGTATTAACTCCAGCTAAAATTAGTTGTTTAAGTGTTTCGTAATTTTCAGATGAAGGCCCAATTGTTGCAACAATTTTAGTGTGTTTTTCATCAAATTTCATCATATTTATTCCTTTCATTGAATATTTAATTGTTCTTGGTTAAATTCTGATATTTTTTCTTCATATTTTGAAGAAGTATTTTTCGTTTTTAACAGTTCTTTTAATTCTAATATTTGTAAAGTATTTTTATAAATTATAAAACCGATATTGAAATTGTTTTGATTTATTTGTAATAACGTCTGTTTTGCAAGTTCATTTGCAATTAAATTGTCGTATGAACTGCTATAGTTACCGCGTTGAGTATGTCCTAAAATAGAGTTTTTAATATCTAATTTAGTAATTTGTTGTATTTTTTTAGCCAACAATTTTAATGAAGAATATATTGTTTCCGCTACAACAATTGTTATTTGTTCTCTACCATGAGATTTGAGTTTTTTAATAACATCAGCAATTTCATTTGCTGTGAGTTTTTGTTTCTTTGAAATTATGTATTGAGCACCTAGATTGATTGCTGAATGGTAAAGCAAATGGTTTGTTCCTCTACCCATTACCTCAATTAAAATAACATTTCCGTGTGAGGTGGTGGAGGTAATTAATTTCTTACCTTCGTCAATAATTGAATTTAAAGCGCTATCAAATCCTAATGAATATTCACTGCCATATACATCATTATCAATTGAAGCGGGAATGAATATTGCCTTAATACCCTTATTAATCAAACATTGAGTTGCTTTAGCTGAACCATTTCCGCCAATAACTATTAGTAAATCAATGTCATTTTTATTAAGATTTTCAATAGCTTGATTAATTCAACGTTCTTCTTTAAAGTCCTTAAATCTCTTTGAAAAAATCACAGTACCAGGCTTGAAAATTAGTTCTTTTATGGTTTGTTGATTTAATACAATTTGTTCGTTATTTACTAAACCTCAAAAAGCATTTTTAAAGAAAATTAGTTCATAATTGTTTAGTTTCGCTTGTTGTCAAAGGTAGAATAAATAACTATTCATTCCGGGGGCATCACCACCGGATGTTATTACACCAATTCTTTTTATTTTCATAATTTATCTCTTTAATTTTTATATAAAAATCATAACATAAAGCCGTTTAAAAATCTTCTTTGACTTATGATTGATAGCAAAAATATTAGATTGTTATATAATTTTAATTATTATCTTTTTTATTTTACAATTAAATTAATTTAATTTTGAAAGGAAAATATGCCAAAATTTAATCGTATATTTTTTATCGTAACTGATGGTTTAGGTATTGGTGAAGAACCTCGCCAAAAGGAATTTGGCGATAAAGGTGCTAACTCATTTTTACACGCTTCAGAAGTGTTACCATTCAAAATTCCTACATGAACTAAATTAGGAATTACTGAAGTTGCAAAAATGTCAGGACATGTGGCTAGAAACAAACACCCATTAGGTTACGTGGGAAGAATTCATGAAATGTCAAATGGTAAAGACACTTTAACCGGTCATTGAGAAATGATGGGTATTTATACTAAAGTGCCTAACCCACAATTCGTTGAAAACGGTTTTCCTCAAGAACTTGTAGATGAATTATCAAAAGCATGAGATAACAGAAAAATTATTGGAAATCGTGCCGCATCAGGAACTGTTATTTTACAAGAATTAGGTGATCAACATATTGAAACAGGAGATATGATTATCTATACTTCACCTGACTCAACTTTACAAATTTGTGGTGATGAAAATACATTAGGTTTAGATAAATTAAATGAATATGCTAAAAAAGCACGTCAAATTTGTTCATCAAGACCAGAATGAAACGTTGCAAGAATTATTTCACGTCCATTTATTAAACAAGAAGATGGAAAATTTGTAAGAACATTTAACCGTCATGATCATGCTAATAAACCAACAGGACACATCATTTTAGAAGATCTACAACAAAAAGGTGTGGAAGTTGTTGCTGTAGGAAAAATTAATGATATTTTCACTGGAGTTGGAATTGATAAAGTTTATGGACCAGCTTCTGATGATGAAAACATGGATGTTGCAATTGACATTGCTTCAAGCAATTCAAAAAATCAATTTGTATTTGTAAATTTAGTTCAATTCGATAGTCACTATGGTCACAGAAGAGATCCAATTGGATATAGTGAAAATATTTCAAGATTGGATGTTAAATTAACTAAATTAATTAATGCTATGAAAGATGATGATTTATTAATTATGACATCAGATCATGGAAACGACCCAACAATGCCTGGTTCGGATCATACAAGAGAAGCATTGCCTTTAACTGTATTTTCTAAATCATTTAAGCAAGGTAAAGTTCTAGGTGAATTAAAAGGACTTGGTACTGCTGGAAACATTGTAGCTAGAAACTTTGAAGTTCCATTAGTTGAAACAGGAGAAGACATTTTTGAACAATTAATATAATAAACACCACTGTTTTATATATTGATTGAGAAAACAAGCGAAAAACAACATTATTTGTTTAACTTTTATTGTAAGTTTGACATTTAATGCTTGTTTTTTTTTTTTTTTTTTGAATTAAAATATTGTAGATAGTAAATAGAAAGACGCATATATATGAAGACAACATTAAAAAAGAAACTTTATATAACAACGGCCTTAGCTGTAATGACAAATATAGTTTGTTGAGGTTATATTTTAAATAAAAAAATAGATCACAATATTGACAAAGACAATATGGATTTTAAACGTAACAGAATGAATGGCTTATTGACAGAAGCTATTAACAAAGCATATGCTTATATTAGTGATAACAATTTAACTTTTGATAAAGAGAATCACATTGCACTTTTGCAAATTTTAAATGACGCAATTAATATAAATAAAAAAGCACCAGAAGCTATCACTTTAAATGAAATTGAAACTGCTAAACAAAATTTAGAAAATAAATTAAAAACATTTTCTTTGAATAATTCAACCGTGATGAATAATAAACGAGAATCGTTAATTCAAAGATTAGAACAAGAAATTTCTAAATTAAAAGGTTTGTTATTAGAAAATTTATTTTCTAACCACGATGATATTGATAAGTCTATACTATTAGAAGTAAATGAATATATTAAAGATGATAATATAACTGAAATTAAGAATTCAACGGATTTATTAACTATTTTAAAAGCTATTAAGAAGACGGTGGGTTATCAAAATATTATTCAAGGAACTATTTTAAATAAAGACAAATATTTAGTTGATATGCTTCACAATACTAATAAAAATGTTTTTTCAAATATTGAAGATATTGAAAGCATACATTCAATCGAAATTGAAAGAATAAATAAGAATTCAAATTATGCTACAAATATGTTTCTTGAGGGTGATTTAAATAATAAATATTTAAATCAAGTAATTGATATTAAAAACAATTTTTCCAAAATTGATAAAAGTTTTTTTGACTCATTTTCTAATTTAGATCAAGATATTATAAATTTCAAGAATCAAAATAGAAGTACATATTTAGAAACAAAATTGAATCTATTGAATTCTCAATTGCAAAAGAAATTGCAAAAATTAACAATTGACGAATTTGATAAGGCAGATACATATTTTAATGATCTATTCATAAGAGAACCTAATGATAAAGTTCATTTATGATTCATTACTACTTGAGCTGATAAAATTAAGAATTTTTCAAAAAAATTATTTGATCCAAGTAGAGTTGCTAATACTGATTCAATGATAGATTTTTATTACAATTGAGCAAATCAAAACAATGAATTAGAAGCACTCCTTGATAAAGAACAATTTATCACAATAAACTCTTATATTATCTTATTTTTTACAAATATATCATATAGTAGAAACACCTCATATAATAAATTAACAGTCGCTGATAATGAATTTGAAGAATACATTGGTTGACTAATGAATACCTTAGATCCCGAAAGAAGTGATTATATATCTTTTGATATGTTGTGACATTATTTTTCTTTAAATTATAGAGATTATAATGGTGAAGCAGATAAGTTAATACCATTTCCATATCATGAACATGGATTGAATAGTTCATTCTTGAAATATAAAATACAAAAAGATGCAGAGCTAACAGATAAGCAAACGATAGTTACTAGAATAGACAATTTTTATAATTTTGCCAATAAATGAATTAATGCTAGATTAGCTGACGAAAATATGTTAAAGAAATCTGAATATTCGTTAATTATAGAAATTGCAAAGAATTTATTGGATTCCTTTGCAATATTGTCTAGCGAAGCAAAAAATAGTGGTTCAACCGACGCTGATATTCAAGTAATCAAAAATAAATATTTTGATTTATTACGTCGTTTTGATAAGTTGGAAAAAGATATTCAAATAAAACAGTTATGAGAGTATCACACTAAAGTATATTTAGATTTATTAGAATACAAATACAACAAAGAATTATTGAATAATCCTTTGTTTGGTCCATTGGTCGAAAAATATAAGTTGATCATAAATAATTACAAAAACAACTCATTTTCTCCGGATGCTTCTATGGAGCAATTTGAATTATTAAATACAAACTTAAAAGCCGACATCGTTAATTTATGTAAAGAAAAAAGAGAAATTGAATTGAATTACTGAAATGGTATATATAAAGAAAATATTGCAAAAATCAATCAAGCAAATCTTACTGATTGAAATAATTATTTTACTTTGAATAAAAACTTATTATCAGAGATTGATTCAATATCAAATTGAGATGTTTCTAATAACGTTTCATTAGCAAAATATAGAGCAATAATTATAAAAGAATATGCTAATTTTATATTGGAAGTATATAAGTTAATTTCAAATTTCAAATATGAAGATAAAACATTAGAAGAAACAAAAGTCGTTGGAAATAAAATCTTAAATAATTGATATAAATTCGGGACAACAGACGATCAGTGAGATATTGAATCTGAAAGATTAAGAGTAGAATTGGATAAGATTAATTCATTGTTTTCAAATGATTATCATAGTTGAAATAATGCTGATAATAGACAAAAAATTCTTGAATTATTTCAAAATTTAAATACTGTTGTAGATAATAGCGAAAACATTACTAGCCTTACAAATGTATTTGATTATAAAAAAATTTCTACAGATATGTTTGAAAAATTGATTAATGATTCTTCATTACATCCAATGATAAAAATGTCGTTAAACACAAAAACATTTGAAGATCTTTACAATTATTGATCTTCATCTAGTTTAAGTGATTATTTAAGTTATATAAAAGATCATAACTATGATATGAATGTATTGATTAAATATTCAACATTAATGTTTGATATTGAAAAACTAATTAACGAAATTAAAGAAGAAGGCGAGATTGGCAATGATGTTTTAGACATTAAACTTGCTAATTTAAAAGTCTTAAGAAAAATGGATGCAATTGAAATTGAATATCACAATTGAATTCAAGAATTTATTAACCATAAACCTAACTTAGGTTTTGAGCAACAATTGAATAATTGAAAAAACATTTTAAATAAAGAAATAACTGAACTTAAAGAACTTAAATATTTAAAATAGAAAAAGAATTACCTTTTTCTGTTTTTTTTATTCATTAGAAGGGTTAAATGTTAAATGTTTTTTTTTTTTTTTTAGTAATATTACTAATAAAGAAATATATTCAATTCAAGAGGAAATATGAACAAAGACATTAAAAAGAAATTAATTACCGTTTCTGCATTAGCTGCTGCTACAACTATTGTATCTTGAGGTTATTTAATTCAACCTAATAAAAACGATAACAAGGCAAAAATAGTTGAAGATCTAGAAAAATTAAAAAATGATGCAAAAGGCTTTAGAGATAAATTTAGTAAACCAAAAGACGAAAATATAATTGATGAGTTAAATAAAATTATTGAAAACGTTGATAAAGGTATTCAAGATAAAGACAATTTAAGTTCAAAAGAATTAGAAATAATTCTTAATAAAAACAAAAACGAATTTGACAAAATTAAAAATGAAAGAAATCAACTAATTTCGGATCTATTGGGTAAATTTGAAGGTTTGTTAGCAAAAATCAATGAATACAAAAATACATTAGATAGCGAAAAATATCCTAATGTAATTTCAAATTTACAATCATTAAGTGATAATGTAAAAAATACAATAATTGACATTAAAAATTCTAAGCCTATTAATGACAATGACATTGAAAAACTTAATGATAAATACAATGATTATAGTAAGCAATTTGTTCAAAATCAATACGATAAGCTTCAAATTGATTTAAATAATGCACTAGCTGAGAAAACTAGATTGGTTAACAGCGATTCATTTAATCCAAATAATAACAATAATTTTAAAGAAGAATTTAAGACATTACTAAACAAAATTGAAGCAGATACTAATGCATTAACAGACGCAATTAATGTACTTCCATCACGAGACAAAATTGACAACAATGGATTATTGTCAATGAAGGATAATATAAATAAATTAGAAAATAAAATTGCTATCTCTTGATTAGAAAAAGAAAAGATTGAATCAGAAAATGAATTATTAACATTACAAAATAATAATGAAATTGTAAAACCACTGTCAACATCCGATCAAGAACAATGAGATAATTTTTACACTAATGCCTCAGAAAATGCCTTTTTAAATGAACCAGATAAACAAAATGTTAAAAATACTAAAAAACAGTTACAAGATTTTATCAAAAAATATAAAAACAAATTAGATCAATTAAAATTGAAAAAGAATTTACATGACGAAAACAAAAATAAACTTAAACCATTAATTGATGAGCTTAAGAATGATCCAAATCATAAATACGATAAGATAGTAGAACTATTAGATCCAGTTTATACTATTGCAAATAATGCATTATTAAATCCAGATGCATCTAATAAGGATATAAATGATACTCTTGAATTAATTAAAGAAAAAATTAAACAAGCCAATTCCTTAAAAGAATTAATTGATAACCCAGATGTTATTAGATTAAATAACAAAATTATTCTTTTAATAAGTGCTACTGAAAGATTTAGAGATTTCAATTTAGATATTCCCGGGAAAGAATATATAAAAGATGAATTTTCAGAATCCTTAGAAGATGTTAGAAATGCATTTATTGAAAACAAATCTGTTGATGAAAAATGAAATAAATACATTGATTTAGAAAATAAACTTTTAAAAGCTAGAGAAATTAATAATAAACACAATTCTCTTTTAGATGAAGTTGGTAGTCTGAATAATAAAATCAATGATTTTAGATATTTATTATTATCAAAAACTGATCCAGTTTATAATCCTATAAAAGAAAAAATTGACGGATTATTAACTAAAATAGGCAAAAAAAATAATTTAAATAAAGAAGAATTAGATGCTTTAATTAATGAACTTAAATTAGCAATTCCGTCTATAGAAAAAGATATTTTAAGAGCTGAAGTTAATTTAATAAAAGAAAAATTAAATAGTGATATTAATGCTATTGAAACCAAAATAGATAATAACTTAGACATAAGAGATATTGCATATAGAATGGAATTAAATAAAAAACTAGATGCAATTAAAAATAATTTGGATGATACAGATGATATTAATGCAGATGCACAAAAATTTAAATCATATATTGAAAATATTAAAGAATATGACAAAGATTTAGATCTTTATATTCAAATGAAACGTACTAGAATTAATAATTTATTAACAAATTCAATAAAAGAAACATACGAAATTATTTCAAAAAATACTTTACGTAATGCTAATAATATTGTTGAATATAATAAACTTCTGGATATTTTTAACAAAGCTATTTTGATTAATAATAAACAGCCTCATGAAGTTACAGAAATAGAAATTAATGCAGCAAAAGAGGAGTTATCAAATCAACTAAAAATGTTTGTTGATGCAGAAAATAGCAAGACAGATATAGACAGAGAAATTTTAATTGCTAAGTTTTATAAAGAAGTTGAAAAAATTAGAGAAATTGCTAACGGTATAAAATATAATGTTCATAGAAATAAAGTATCTAGCAGCGTTGAATCATACGTTAATTCAGGCTTATCAGTGATCAATGATCCTAATTCCACATTGACCGAAATTGCAATGGCGATTAAAAAGATTATTCAATTTGAAAATATTACATTGAATAATGAAAAATTATTAGTAGATATTCGAACCAATTTCTTGTATGATTCAAATAAAGAATTACACGATAATTTTAATGAAATTGAATCTATTTACGGTAATAAAGAAATCAAACGTATTTATAAAGATAGTAGTTATTTAACTTCATCTTTATTAGAAAATGAATTTAGAGAATATCACACTGATGTAAATAACTTAATTTCAACCAACCCCAAAATAATTTTTAATGAAGATTTTTATAATAATACAAATTTTGATTCAATAGATTACAATACATGATTGTTAAAAAACCAATCTAATGCATTAGAAGCAAGATACAATTTAGATCGTTTATTGTTAATGAAAAAATTAGAACAATTAACAATTAATGAATTAGATAAAACACATACATATTTTGAAAGTATTACACCAAATTTATTACCAATTAGAGTTGATGAATTAGAGGATATACAAAATTTTGGTATTGGTTTATTTAATTCAACAAGAAATCCAAATACAAATAATATTTTGGAATTTTACAAAAATTGAGCTACTCAAAATACAAAAGTTAATTTTTTAATTAATAAACAACAATTGAATGTTCCAAAAAGAAATGGTAGATTTAATATTGTGAAATCTGATTATGAACAATCACGTATTCTTGAAAAATTTTTAGTAATTCAAACTAATATGGTTCAAGAAATGGAGAAACATTATTTAAAAGTTGATGCAAATAGTGAAGCCGGCGTTTCTTTAAATGATAAAATTAATAATTTTGTTTATCAAAATCCAAACATTGTTATTGATCCGGGCTATATTCTAATGACATTTTTAGGATACTGAAAAGAACAAGATAATAAAAATTCTGATTTAACTGTGTTAACTGAAAGAATTAATATTTTTGGTAGTTTTATAGACGAATGAATGCAAAATGTATTTGCAAATGAAGCAATTTATAAATGAGATTCATCATTTTATAGCGTTATAGCTGATAAACTAAATAAGTTAAAAGCAAAAATTTTAAATTTAAATAATGATAATAATTTAACTTTAGATAATAAAAGAGAAGAATTTCATAATTTAATTAATAATTTCACAGAAACAGCAATTAATTTCTGAAATATTTTCGCTCCATTAACAGCGGCAGAAGAATATATTAAATTCTTTGAATGAAACTTTAAACAAGCTAATGATAAGGAAATGTATGCTTCATTGATTGAGGAATATCAACCAATTTTAAATGAATATAAATCCTTAGATTTTTCAAATGAAGATATTAATGTAAAAGATAGATTAGATAGTTTTATAAATGATATTTCATTAAATATAATTCAATTTTCATTAAAGAAGAGAAACATTGAAATAGATTATTGAAACCGTGTTTATGATGAAAAAATGAATATTATTAATTCAGTAAATGTAGATAAATGAACAAAATACTTTAACAATAAACCATTGCCTAAAGTAGAACTTCAAGAATTATGAAGTTGGAACACAAATAATGATCTTTGATTATCAAGATTTAGAGCAGAGATTGTGACTCAATATGCCGATTTCGTTACAAAGTTTAAAGAATATACTGACAATTTTGATTATGAAACTAAAATTTTAGAAATAAATGATGAGATACGGAGCATCATTTATAAAAAGTGATATAAATTTGGTGTTTGATCAAGAGGAAGACATATCGGTTCTGAAGCTTTAAGAACTGAAATAATGAAAATCGTAGCACTTTTTCCAGAAAATATTGAAGAGTGAAATAAATTAAACAATAGAAAAGCACTTTTGGTTGCAATTGAGAGCTTGTATGATTATGCAGATAACCATTTTGATGATGAGACTATGGATAAATTAACTGAGATATCGCAATCATTTTATGATTTTAGTGATATTCAACATCCATTAGTAAAGATGATTTATATTCTATTGAATGAACAGCTTAACTATAAATTCTTTATTTTAAATTATGATGAATATATTCAATTGACAGATCAAGATGTTTATAAGATATACAATAATGAAACTTTGAAAGTATATTCACAATTAATGGTTCAAATAGAAAATTTAATTGATGAAATCAAAGAAGAAGGCGAAATTGGAAATGACAAACCTCAATTGAAGATTTACAATATTAATTTGTTAAAAATAATGGATTCAATTGAAATTCAATATCATAATTGACAAAAGAAATTGTTAAATTTTGAGTTAAAAGGAAATGACGAAAAAAGATTAAGAGTATGAGTTTCATTACTTCAATCTGAATTAAACAAAGCAAGACTTAATAAACTATTAAATTAAACAAAAAACAATTTTTATAAGAAAAAAGAGCGGAAATTTTCGTCTCTTTTTCTTTTTGCAGCTTTTAAAAAAGACACTATTGCTGTAATAAAAATAAAAAAAACATTTTGAAAAACATTTTAAAACCATTAGAAGGTTATTTTAAATTGCAAAAAAAAAAAAAAAATGTTGTCTTTTTTCTCACTTTTTTCTTATTTTATATATAAAATTAGAACACTTTTATAAAATTATAGATATAAATATCTATTTTGTTATACAGAAAGGGGAATATATGAAAAGAAAATTATTATTTTTTTTAGGATTACCAACTGTATTATCAGTTGCAAGCTTAACATCATGCAAAAAAGAAAAAGTTGAGTTTGAAATTGGGGAATGAAATAATGGCAATAACAACAATTCAGGTGATAAAAATAATCCAAATCATCCCGTAACACCAACTCCAAAACCTCAACCTCAACCTGAAACTCCAGTTACACCAACTCCACAACCTCAACCTGAAACTCCTGAAGGGGAAAATAACGTTCAACCCAATCCACAACCGAACCCTGAAGAAATTCCGGAAATACCTTCATTTCCCTTTCCTAATTTTTACACAAATGATAGTTACCCTGAATATGTAAATAGATATAATGAAATTTCAGCAAATAATTCAAATCCCGAATTAACTAAAAATAGTATTTATAAAGAAATTTATGATCGTAGTTTTTCAATCCAAACTGTTACAAGATTAAATGAACCAGGCAATCCTTTATTAGCAATTGATCAAGGAACTGGATGAGTTTTAGATTACAGTTGAAAAAATGAAGAACATACCGAAATTTCATTATTTATTGCAACTAACTTCCATGTGTTGTCAAATTTCAGCAACAGTTGAGGCAATGAAAATGACAAAAAACTAGGTTATGATGACCCAAGTGGAAATACAGTTGCCGGTTTCGCACTTGGTAAGGCAAGTTTGGAAAATTTTGATTTTGGTAAGACATTAAATAATAAAACCAACATTAATGCTGGTGTTGAATATATTTCTAACATAGATATCTTAACTAATCCTTCACTTGGATTTAGAGGTGCAGCACACGCTACTACTCACGAAAACAGCTTTAATAATCCAGTAATAATTTTCGCTGGTATTGATTATATTGATGATTTTGCATACAATCAATTTGCAGAAGATATTAAAACCAAATTTAATGTATTTAAGCAAAATAATTACAACAACTATAAAGCAATCATTGATTGACAAAATGAAAGAAATGAGAAAATACCATTCTATACCGATTTTGGTGTAATTAAACTAGATGTTAATTTAGCAACTGCTTCATCAAAAATGAATACCTGAATTCAAAACGCAGTTAACGCAGTTAATCAATATATTAATCGTACAAAGACATTAACACTACCTAACATTGATGTAACTGAAAGCTATTTGCCAACTTTAGATTATTTATCAAAAGGTAAAAATTTATCAAACAATAATCCCGTTAATTCATATGCATTATCTAATGCGAAAAACTTATACATAGCTGGTTATCCAAGGGATACAAACGGAAGAACATATTTCGCTAAAAACAACCCAACCGAAAGAGATTCAGATGAAATTAGTTATTTCAAGATAAAGAATAATAAAACAGCATTTACCTATTCAAAAAATGACGCTTCAACTAGAATGGGTGATAGTATGTCAATTTACCCATACGTTTGAAATAGATTATTTGTTGAATCATATGGATTTAATTACAACATTAAATTCTCTTCATTATATTACGGAGCATCTGGTTCTGTTGTATATAACGATTTTGGTGAAATTGTTGGGATATATAATGGTGTAAGTAGCAGTGTTCAATTTGGTGATTTGTTAAAATCAGCAACAATGGCACCGCTTCTACAAAGCGAAGATATATTACTTGATAACGGTAAAACAATATATGCATATAACTTAATCGATGGAAGCAACAAAAATAAATATCCACACCAAACTACATCATATCGTGAACAATTAATTAAACTATATGGCGAAAACAATTTAAAAACAGCTTTATTCCCGAATGGAGTTAATAAATAGGAGATAACATGAAAAAAAATAAAGTCAATTTAAAATTATTATTACTATCAGGCGTTGCAATGGCTTCTCCACTTGCTTTAATTCAATCTGCTTGTGACAATACTAAAAAAGAATCTGATATTGAAGCATTGCTAAAAAAAGTAGCAGTTGAATTAAATCCAAGTATTGATCGTACAGCAGTAACTGCTTCAAGTATTAGAAAAGAAAATATTATTCTTGGTTATTTAGGTGATGCAACTCCAGCAACTCTTGAATTAATTCCAAACGATGGTAGTGGAGTGCTGTTAATTAAATTTTCAATTTCTTTAAATAATAAAACATCATCAATTCGTGAAGTATCTATTAGTGGTTTTAAAACATTAGGTGGTGGCGATAATGTTGATGTTGATACTGGTGGAAATTTCAATCCAGAAAAACCAAAACCAGGATTTAACATTCCGGGAAGACCTGAAAATGCTGACACAGCTGAATATCGTAACGCATCAGTTGAAGAACGTTTCAAATTTGATAATGATGCATTAAACAAAGCTTACTTTGACAAACTATCTGGTGATTTAGGAGAAAATTTCAAAGTACCTTCAAGCAATGACAGTTTATTCAATCCAGACAAATTTAATGGATTGGCAAATGAAAATAAAAATCCTGATTTTGTTAGTGCTTTTTATAAAAACTGAAGCCTTCCGACAAGAGAAGATGAAAAATTAGTTGTGAGTCCATTGGGTGAAACAATTAAAACTGCATATTGAGATATAAAAAGATATAACGGTTTAATTGATAGAGGATTACCAAGATATATACCTAATGATAAATATAAAGATATTTTGCTTCAATCATTCATTATTTCATTTTTTAATCAAAATCCATTGCTTGAACGAGATAGAAAGAATGGTTCAAACAAAGTATCATATGGTACCGGTTGAATAATTGATTATCAAAAACGTGATGATGGACAATATCCAACTAAATGATATATTGCAACTAACTTACACGTTGCTTTAGGATTAATTAAAAACCAAAACAATTCAAATGCAATGTTTACAAATGCCCCAAAAATTGAAGAGGAAAATCAAGCATATCGTGAAATTGAAGCTAAATTATCAGCAGCAGAAGAAAAATATTACAAACTTCAAGCCAAGGTTGAAGAAAACCCAAATAACGATACATTCAAAAAACAATTAAATGAAGTTTTAATTGAATATAACGTGTATTTTAAAGCGTTTAAGAAATTAGAAGTCAATGGTGAAACTCAAAATGTACACTTGTTGCATTATAATGAAGATACACCATTGAATCAAGAATTACAAATATCTACAAAAGATTCACATGTTGATATTTTTAGATTTAAACCTTCACAAGTTAACTTGATTTATGCAGGAATCAATTTCTTAAATTCAAATCCAAATGAATATATTTCAAATATTTCAAGAGAAGGATTTTCTAATTTCTCTGAATTACAAGAAATGGCTGATTTTGCAGTTTTAGAATTTGATTTTGAAAAACCAGAAGGAAATTATGAATTTTCAAATAATGCAGTTGAAAATCCAATTCACGTTGAAAGTGCATCAAAATTAGCTGAATTTGCGACTTCACAATTTGCTAATTGAGATGAATCAAGAAAATTTAAATTGGCAAATTTTGATTTAAATGAAAAATATACTGAATTATTAAATGAAAAAATGTCATACACATACAAAGGCAAGGAATTTCAAACTTCAAAAATTAATTTAGACTTTTTAGCGCTTGGATTCCCTGTTTCAAATAGTGACTATAACATTAAGAAAGATAATTTAAATGAACAAGATATTGTGAATTTACAATTTGCTTCTAGCCCTTGAATCAATAAAAGAAATGACATTCAAAGTTATTTGGGAGATGGACTGGGATTAACTCAATCATTAGGAAGTAGAATCTTTATTGATAAACCAGGAATAACTGACATTCTTTTAACTAACGCTTCATTAAATTCAAAAACAGGATTTATTGTACATAATTTAAAAGAAAAATTATCTCCATATCAAGGAAATGAATACTTGAATTATGGTTTAGGTTTTAGTTTAAAATCATGATCTCCTTTAAATGGTGCTTCTGGCTCATCAATTAGAAATTTAGATAATCAAATTCTAGGTATTAACTTCGCTGCTGAAGGTGGGGGAAATGCCGGAACTTCATTAATTCAATCATTAAGAAGTTCGGGACATAACTACAATAAAACTTTTGGAAAATATAATCTAGAACAATATGATTTAGTTTATGGCGGTGGAAGAAATCAAAGAAATTCATATAGAGAAGCATTGGCAGAATATTATAAGAATCAAAATATATCAACTTATTTATTTGGAAATAATCTTGGTGAAATTCCAGAAGAATATAGATTTAAAAATTAAACATGGAGGAATAAATGACAATAGCTAAAAAAAGAAAATTAACAAAAATATTTTTATTTACAGCCGGAACTGTTGCAGTTGGTGGTTCTGTAGGAATTGCTATTTTTGCCACTCGTGTTAATTCAAAAGCATCGCAAGATATTAATGCTGCTTTCCGTGAAGATGACCCTAAAATTAACAAAAACGAAGTAGTTATTGACAATTCGCAAAATTCAAATACAGACAGCAATTTAACACCAATTGAAAAAGAAAAAAATACCACAGTGTTAATTTTCAAAAATGGTAATGATATTTTAATGACTAAAAAAGTTATTACCAATAAAGACGATAGTACTCCATTAGATATAAATGCCTATATTCCAAACGGGTGAAAATTAGATACAACACGTCATGAAAATAATAATGTAGCTATAAGTGTTGGCCAAGAGAATGTTATTTATGTTGTTAAAGAAGATATTCTATACAAAACAACAATTATTTTTATAGTTGATGATCAAATATTTCAAACATTAGAGATTTCTACAATTAATAATCAAGGAATTGATATAGAAAAATATGTTCCACAAGGATATGAAATTGTTGATGTTGCAAAACAAAAAATCGAATTAGGTGTAACTAACAGAATTAAAATTCAAAAAGTAGTTCAAAAACACCGTACAACTTTATTATTTACATATAAAAACGGAGTTGTTTCAAGAGAAGTTGTGGATTCAATTAATGATGAAGCAATTAATTATTTGAAATTCGTCCCTAAAGGTTATATCTTTGACGAAGAAACTAATGGTGTTGATTTTGCAATCAAGTTAGATCAAAACAACTACATTGCAGTTAAACCATATGTAATACCTCACCCAGAAGATAATTCAAGTGAACCTAAAGAACCAACAACAACCCCAGAGCAACCAGAAGATAATAGACCCCCTATTTTTACACCTGTAGAGCCACCTGTTGATAAAGATAAAGAAAAAGAAAATACTGATGAAGTTAAATTTATTAAAACAACATTAAGATTCATTTTGGAAGATAATACTGAAATTGCAAGTATTCAAATTGAAAACAAAGATACTGAAGAAGATGTGATTAAAGTTGAACCATATCTACCTGCCGGCTATATTGTTGATAAATCAAAATATACTGAAACAGACGGCCTTCCTGTAATTAAAAAAGGTGAAACAAACGATATTATTGTTGTTCAAGAGAAAAAAGTAATAACCACAACCGTTGTATTTTATCTACTGGGTAATAAATTTGGTGAAGCACAAGAATTTACTAGTCTAGAAGGTGAAGGATTAAATGTTAATGTTGCAGACATAGTACCAGAAGGTTATACGTTAGCTGAAAATCAAGATACAAATTTAGTAGTTGGTGTAGAAAATAGAATTAACATTGTTAAAAAAGTATATAAACATAAAACAACATTAACTTTTTATGAAGGATTAGTACCATTATCAAAAAGCGTTGTAGATACAGTTGATGATGAAACAATTGATGTTAAAAGATATGTTCCTGAGGGATATGAACTTGATCCAGAACATACATTAAATATTGTTTTAGATACAGAAAATAAAATTTATGTCAAACCCTTACCTAAACCTAAACCAGATCCAGTTCCGGTCGAACCAACACCTAAACCTAATCCAAAACCAGATCCGTCAACATTAGCACCCAGAAATTCATCAGGTACTTATGTTATTGTAGATAATTACGTTCCAGATTACAATGAAACAACAGTTAAACCTACAACTCCAGGTGCATTATCATCAGAAGCTGTTCGTGCAGTCGAAAAACAAATTAGTGATTTAGAAAAAGTTTATAAATTCGTTGAAAATATTGATTCAATTGATAAATTAAATGAAACAGAATTATCTAATTTAACTGTTGAAATGGGAATAACAGGTTACGAAGCTGATAACTTTAAAAACTTTGTTCGTATGTTAATCGATCCATTACAATTCCCGCATTTATACAAAAATAGATGATATATCACAAAAGAGTCATTTAAACATGCGATAAAGGATACTAAAGCGAAATATAAAGAGTTCGCCAATAAGGGTATGATCCCAGCAATGAACTACTGACAAACTTGACCACGTATTAATGCAGGTGGAGTTTGAACATATGCTTCAGATGATGATAACCCAGTTTACAATCAATATAAAGGTTTTAATAAGGCCAGATTCTTTCCGAGTGACTCAAAATACATGAGAACTTCAGGTCATCTATTAAGCGGAGATTATGTTGGTTGAACAAAAGGTGATGTAACTTCAAAATATAAAGATATTGATACAAATTCATATAACCCTTCAAACCCTAGAGAACCAAGAGGCGATGGAATTAAGGTGTTTGAATATCGTCCTAATGCTGATAATGCAGTTGTTACTGACAAAAATCAGAAAATATATGTTGCTTGATTGGATGCTTCCAATCCAAAAGGATATGCTAAATTTGAAACATTTATTAGAACACATTCAGAAATTGCTGGTGTTGTAATTGAAAATATGGGTCTACTTGATAAAAATCAAGCATTTGATAATCTATTAGCAAATCTACCTTCACACGTTAAGAAATTAACATTGTTCTTTGAAACAACAAATACTCAATCATTATCTGCTTTAAAAAATAAACAATTAGATGATATTGAAATATTAACTAAGTCTCCAAACGTTTCTTCTTCATTGGGTATTGAACCATTGTGAGGAATTGATCCAATTGCATTCAGATATACAAGAAACGTATCATTTGATTACAATAACAATGCATCCGGAGAATATGCTTCAGGTACAGTACGTGCTGGTTCAATTCAATTTAATATCGTTAGACCATCTGCAAGTTCATCAGAAAGTGAAGTTAAAGAAGCATTTAGAATTGCTTATGTAACTAAAAAAGATTGAAAAATTTTCCAAGGAAGCTTTGGAGATGGTTCATGACCAACATGAATTGATTTATCATTACAACCTAAATTCAGAAGCTTAAAAGGTCTTGAATTAGGTGGCAAGGTATTCTATAACTTAAAATTACACAATGATTCAGAAATCTTTACTGTATTCAGTGACGATATTGATCAACAACAATGAGATAAATTAATTGTCAAAGGACCACAAAGATCAAAATTAACCTTCGATAATCCAAACGTTAACTCTTTATACATTAAAGGTTTAGCGTACAATTTACCAAACAACTATAACCCTCAACTATATGGTTTATTTGAAGCAGGTAAACAAGTATTTAGAACTTTATATGTAGATAATCAAGCTATGAAAGATGCAATTATGAATACTCAAGCTTGAAGAACATTTGGTTCAAATTTCACTTACGGAATTAAAATAATTGATTCAAGCTTAGTTGACGAAAACAACGGAGGCATTGATAATGGTATTTAGTTCCAAGAACCAACGAAAATTTAAGACAGTTTTAACATTAATTAGTTTAATTGTTTTATTCAGCATAACATTATTTGTTTTATTTGGTGCTGAATTATTTGTTGGAAATGATTTCTTTAAAAATTATTTTTCAACTAAACCAAAGAATTTCGGTTCACAATATTTATTTGATTTAACAACAAATGGATATAGATCAATTAATTTTGTCATAATTACAAATTACGTAATTATGGTAACTACACTTCTACTATCTATTTACTTTGCATATAGAAATTTAGATCGAATGATCTTAAAACCAATATATTATTTACCTTGATTTATTAGTTATATATTAATTATTGTTACTTCTATATCAATTAATTTATTTGATAGAAGCTTAACACCAATTGCAGTATTTAAAAAATCATTTATATTTATTGCTTTATGATTCTTTAATTTATTGTTTAACATATTTAACATACATAAGTTAAAAAAAGTTGAACAAGTTAATAAAAAGAAATTAGTAACTTTTATTACTAAAACAATTTTAGAAATAATAATCCTTGCATCATTGCTAATCTTGTTTTACTTATTTATTAGAAAAGCATATGAAAAACCAGATGAATTATTTCTACAAGGAAGCTTTGGTTACACCTTAACTAAATCATTAAGTTCAAAGAATATTACATCATTTAGCTTTAGTTTTGGATTCTCTATATTACTATTAGCTTGATTGATTGTCTTGATATTAAATAATTGACAAACCAAAAACGTTTTAAATTCAATTAAAAAACATTTTGCATTTGTTTTAGTTGTTTTAATATCAGGATTACTATTTGGTTTAATTAAGTCATTTACCTTAAATTATGAACACAAGATATTGGTTGGTGTTTCTCAATCAAACCTAAATTACTTACCATTTATTTTAGTATTAACAATTGATATCTTCATAACTGCTGTTTTTGCAACAATAGCTTACGTTAAGAAAGTATTCAACAAACATGTTCATGTTATTAACTTTACATATTTAATTACTTTAATATCTGTTTTGATTTCATCATTTGTATTAAGAATTTTTAACATAGATAATCTAAACAATACAATGGCTATTTTATTTGGAACTATATTTAGCTTTATTCTTTGTTTGCTATTTGTGTTTTCAAGAAGAAAAATTTTGAAATCAACTTTACTAACAACAACATTAGTGTGAATTGCACTTGTTATTATGTTAGTGTTCCAAATCTATGATGTTCAATTACTTGAATATCAAAACACATCATTACACACAATTCCTTCACCATACAAAATAGTGGATATATTCGGAATTATTGCGATGTTTATTATCCTAATTAATTTATTATTTATCGTTTCTAAATGATTACATTCTTCAATTATTGTTTATAAAAATAGAAATCATTTAATAAAGGAAAAAGAGGCAACTTATGAAATTAAATAATTCAAAAGAGTTAAAAAAATTAATGCAACAGCAACAAAATTTTCAAAATCAATTATTTAATGATTGAACAGAAATTGCTAATAGTTCATCATTTGTATCATTTGGTGCTTTTAACAATCAATTTTTAGTAGTAAATAATTTATCTAATCAAGATAATGAATATCAAAAATTCATTCAAGAATTAACTGCCGCCTGCAATAAAAAACAAGATCTAAATTTTTCAAAATTTAATATCCATTTTACAAGAAATGAAAGATTTAGTTTTACTGATTTAATTCCTGAAATTAAATGATCAGAAAGCAGTAATGTATTGAGTTATTCAGTGTTTGACGCAAATAATTCAATGTCAATTAAAACTAAATATAATAACTTATTTCATGAATTGTTGCAAAAAGGTTTTTATGTAGAGATTGTTCCTAATATAGCAATTCTGATTACTGGCGATAAAAAAACAAAATCAATATTTAATTCAAAATTAATCAATGAATATTAAAAATATTAAAAATAAAATCGCTAGCACTCAATCCCTTTTAAAAATAATTTCTTCAAATAAAAACATTACATTAATAAATATCTTAAAATTAACCAAAGAAATTAGTTTCTACTATCAAAGAGCCAAAGAATCTAAATATCTAATTGAATCACTAGATAAACAATACGATATATATCACCCTTTAATAACGGGAAAACAAAATTTGTTAAACGTTTTTAAACTATCAAAAAACAAACACAAAATTTTATGAATATATATAACTGAAACTGAACAATATGAAACAAACTCATATAGTAAACATGAAAAAATATTGACAGAGAAGTTCCGTAAAAATTCAGATTTCATCATTGCAATTGGTAAGAGAGCAATTGATTTTACAACAAAAAACGAATATGAAATAGTTTATAAAGCTTTAGAAAATAATGTTGAAGAATTGACAAGATATCTACCAAGCTTTATTGAACATTTTGCAACATCTCAAAAAATAAATGGAATTAATTTCTTAATTAACTCATCAAAAATTAAGCAACATTATTTATCAGTTTTACCTTTGGAAGATTTTTCATTTGATTTTAAACATTATAAAAGTACACCTGTTGAAGAAATTAATGTTAATAAATTAAATATTCTACCTAATTTAAATAGTTTCGTTGATGCCGAAATGCATTCATATCTAACTTATATCACTTTGACATTATTATCTGAATCGGCTTTAATTAATGAGAAATATAAATTAGTTGAACAAAATAAGAAAATTAACCAATTAGAAGATAGAGAGGCTCATTTAAAACTTTCTTTATTACGGGCAAAAAGAGAATTGGAAGTTGAACAAATTTCATTATTAACCAAGAAAAAAGATATTTTACATACTAAGGAGAATGAATAATGGAATTACTATTAATTTCTCATTACAATATCAAGGTGAAATATCAAATTTCTCAACTTCAAATTAACAACGATTTAGAAGATACTTGATACAACTTCAAACCCCATTCTTTAGGTAGTTATAAACAAGTTTTTTTCAGAATTATATTAACTGATAATACAACCTTGTATTTCATATTAAAAAACGTTTTTATCTCAAATTTAAACAATGAAATTGTGATTAGATTTTCTGATAAATTTTCTATTTATAAACAAAGTAGCGATGAAAGTCAATCATTTATTGAAAATAAAAGAAAATTGAGTGAATTAAAACGTGAGATTAAGTATTATAAAGCAATTAATGATCTTGATATTTCAAATGAAAGTAGAACTAATTTAACAATTCTAGAATCTAAATTATTTGAATTAATGGCAATTGTTTATTTCAATTTAGAAAAACAGGAGGACAAAGATGAAAAATAATCGAAAAATCTTATTTGGTCTTTTAACTCCAATTACAATTGTTGCTCCTGTTTTCACTTTAGCAGCTAGTGGTGAAACAACCGAACGCGAAACTCCAGAAAAACCAACAACACCAGATCCTGATTTTCCTAACTTTGGTGCTTCAACTGACCAAATGATTAAAGATAATCTAGGAAAAATCATTGATGAAAATGTTGATAAATTAATCAATCATAGTGTTAATTTACTAAAAGGCGCAAAAGAAGAGGATATTCCTAGATTATTAACAAAAAGTATTTATTATGGGAAAATTGCTAGCTTTTTGAAAACAAATCGTGATGCCATAATAGAAAATCCTGATAATTTCGGAATACACATTGTCTATCCACATATTATTAGTAAAAACGATCATTACAAAAAAGGTGAAGTTGTTTTTGATGGCAAATCATATGATAATGTCGCTTTAGGTGATCCATATGACTATGCAAATATAGCAAATGGTGAAAATGAATCAGTTAATGTTAAAGAAGAAGGTGTTGTTAATACAATTAATTTAAAAGATTTAAACGATAAAGTAGATAGTTATTTTAACGATTTAAATCTATCTTTTGAAGAGATTGTTGCTCATAATGACGATCATCCTGTATTAGATGGTGAAGTTAATA
Organism: Metamycoplasma cloacale; assembly: GCF_900660735.1. Lineage (GTDB taxonomy): Bacteria > Bacillota_I > Bacilli_A > Mycoplasmatales > Metamycoplasmataceae > Metamycoplasma > Metamycoplasma cloacale. The sequence continues at coordinate 609,517 of NZ_LR215049.1, read as the reverse complement.
AAACATCAATTCTATGAAATAAAGAAGAAAACAAAACTGATTTAGAAATACCTAACGGTTTTACTAGTTGAGATGATTATATTAAAGATAAGTTTAAGAAAAGATATACAGCATTTGACTTAAGTAAAAATCAAGAAAACAATGTGGATCCAAATAAACCTAAACCAGATCCAAAACCTCAACCAGAAACACCACCAATTATTCCAACCGACCCAATTGATCCACCTGATTTTAATCTAAAAATCGGTAAAGAAAACATTGCTAGATTAAATCCAATCTTGAGATACAATCAAGTTGATTCAGGTCCAATTAACTGAAAAACAGCAATTAGTGCTGATAGAGAAAATGCTAGTGAAACATATTTTTTCTTTGATAACCCAATCAACACAAGATTTCATTACATAGTTAACTCAATTAATGATGAAAATAAAGCAGTTGTAACGTTATATGACGTTAATAAACCAGCAAACAACAAAGAATATACAGAACCCGTTTTAACACTTGCTAGATTATCAAATGAATCAAATGAAACATTCTATGCTCGTGCTTCTAAATACTTATTAGGTAGAGAAGCATTTAGCAATGTAATTAAAGGAATTTATTATAAATTCTATGAAGCATTAGGTTTAGATGAGAACGTATTATTAACAAATTTGGGACATAATATTATTTCATCAGCCGTATTTAATATGATGTTTGACGCAATTAGAATTGTAAATAGTCCAGTGTTTATCAATGAAAGAGATAGAATCATTGCTAAATATGCAAACGAGATAACTTCTCCCGACTTACAAGCTAATATTAATAGTAATTTCTATAAAGAAATTGCATCAATCTTTTTAGGTTCTTTAATTACTTCAGAAATTAACCAAACAAAATATTTCGTATATCTAGGAGCTTCATATAAAGAGCTATATTACAAATATTTTGATTACATTCGTTCAATTGAACCACTATTGGTTTCAAATTTTGAAAAAGCTAAATTGAATTTAAACGATTTTGAATTAGCCATGAGATCACTATTGTTAAATATTGATTATTTCAAAGGATATTCAGCATCTATAACTAACAATGTTGAATTCACTTATAACGAAGTATTAAAACAATTAAACGCTATTCAGACACAATTTAAGTTCTTAAGTTATTTAACTCAAAATAAAGAACTAAACATTGATAATGAAAGTGAAATTCAAAAATATCAAGAAGCTTATGCTTCATTAAGTAAAACGCCATTTAGACAACCAAATACTAATAAAACAACTTTACAAATATTTGGTGCAACGTTCATGACAATTGGTTTGATATTGTTGATATCAGCAATTATTCTAACCATTATTAAAGCAAAAACAAAAAGTAAAGCTTTAAAAACCAAAACTATCATTTCATATAGTATTTCATCAACATTAATGATAGTAGCAACAATTTTATTAATACTTGGAGGTATTTTATAATGAATAAACCAAAAATTACTGCTATATTCGATTACATCGTTGAATTATCAGGTGAATACAATTACACTCAAAATCAATTGTTTAGTATCAAAAAATCAAGTATTAATAATTTAATGCTTGTTGTGTCAGCTACTGTTGATAAAGCCTATTGTTTAACCAATGGTAAGTTAGACGAATATTACATTGGAAATGAAGTATTTGAAGTTAAAGAAAGTAATTTAATCAAAACTTCTGAACAATTCTTTGGAAAAATTATTTCAATTAACGGAGAAGTGATTTTCCCTGAATATAAAGAAAAATTAACATATCTAGATTCTGAATCAGAAATCTTTAATAAACCAAATGATTTACTTGAATATCAACCATTAACTGAACAATTAAATACAGGTTATATGTCAGTGGATTTATTGATTCCAATTGGTAAGGGACAACGTGAATTAATCATTGGTGATAGAAAAACTGGTAAAACATTTCTCGCTTTAAATACCATTATTAACCAAAAATTTAAAAACATTAAATGTATTTATGTGGGCATTGGAAAACAACATTCACAAATTGCTAGCGTATATCAAACATTAAAAGATAACAATGCTTTAAATTACACAATTATTGTTAATGCAGAAGGCAATAACCCATATGATCAATATCTGGCACCTTATGTTGCGATGGCACATGCTGAAAACTTATCTAAAACTCATGATGTCTTAATTGTTTTTGATGACTTAACCAACCATGCAAATATCTTTAGAGAAATTGCTTTATTAACCAATAAACCAGTTGGTAAAGAAGCATTCCCTGGTGATACATTCTTTGCACATTCTAGATTACTTGAAAGAGCGGGAAAATTTAAGAATCGTAAATCAATTACTGCACTACCAATTTTACAAACTATTGAAAATGATATTACTTCATTAATTGCTTCAAACGTTATATCAATAACAGATGGTCAATTAGTAACCAACACTGAATTATTTGCTAACAATAAATTACCAGCTATTGATATTGAATTATCAGTAAGTCGGATTGGTGGTGGAGTTCAAAAATCATATATTTCTAAAGTTGCATCTGAAATTGGGAAAATATATAAACTATATAAACACCAAACCAAATTATCAAGCTTAAAATACGATTTAAACGAAGAAACTAACTCATTAATTAACAACGGAATTTTAGTTGAAAATATGTTCAATCAACAAGGTATTTCAATCTATTCAGAAAAAACTATGTACTTAACTTCTAAGTTAATTGCTTGAAATATATTAAAAGATGTTTCTGATGTTCCAAGAGCATTAAAATTCGTTGATTTATTAATTGAACTTGATCCACTTGCAAAACAATCATTCACTAACTTAATTAACCAAAGAAGCAATAACGAAACAATGATTAAAAACTATTTTGCATTTGTGTTAAATGAATATGCTAAATTCAAAAAATACGACTGATCATTACCAGTTGAACAAGATTTTGTTGCTTTAACTGAAGAGGCATTAACTAAAATAGATAACGCTATAGGAGGTAAATAATGTCAGCATATATTTCCAAAATCTGAACAGATGTTGTTGAAGTTACATTTGATAAAGAAGCACTTCCTAAAATCAACACTATTCTTACATCTTCTAAAGAAGAAAACATCTATTTAGTTAAGAAAATCTTAAACGACAAAAAACTATTTGCCGTAATTATCAAAAGCAATGGGAAAATCACAATTAATGAAAAAGTTGTAAATACAAACAAACCATTTATGGTTCCAGTTGGTCAAAAAGCTAAAGGACATATTTATGATTGTTTAGGTAATTCATTAGATAGTGAAACTAAAAATTTAACATACGTTGAATTAGATTCAACTATTATTGAAAATAATAACTACTCAAACTCACCTGTTATTATGGAAACAGGAATTAAAGCTATTGACTTCTTTATTCCAATATTAAAAGGTTCAAAAATCGGTATTTTTGGTGGAGCAGGTGTTGGTAAAACTGTTTTAATGAAAGAAATTATTTTCAATTTATCTCAAAGAGAAAAGAGAACTAGCTCAATCTTTATTGGTGCTGGTGAGCGTTCACGTGAAGGGGTTGAATTATATAACGATTTAAAATCATCAAATCTATTATCAAACTCAACCATGTATATCTCAAGAATGAATGAAGCTGCCGGTTCAAGAATGAGTATTGTACCAATTGGTGTTACATCTGCTGAATATCTAAGAGATCATGAGAAAGAAAACGTTTTACTATTCATTGATAACATCTTTAGATTCCTACAAGCAGGAAACGAAATATCAGCATCACTTGATAAAAAACCTTCTTTAGGGGGTTATCAATCAACATTAAATACAGAAATTTCAAACATCGAAAATCGTTTATACAGCAATGAAAATGGTTCAATCACTTCATTCCAAACTGTATTCTTACCAATGGATGATCTATCAGACCCTTCTGCGGTCGCTGTCTTTAACCACTTAAATGGTAGTTTAGTGTTATCTCGTGAAGTAACTGCTAAAAACATTTTCCCTGCATTTGATCCACTAGAATCAACTTCATCAAGTATTGATGCCAACATCATTGGAACTCGTCATTATAAAGCAATTCTTGAAACTAAAAAGATTATGCAAAGATACAAAGAATTAGAAGATGTTATTCTAATTCTAGGATTTGATGAATTAGACGATGATTCAAAAGTTATTGTAACCAAAGCTTTACAATTACAAAACTTCTTCTCGCAATACTTCTTTACAACCGAACATTTTACTCATGAAAAAGGAGTATATGTTCCATTGTCTAAAACATTAGATTCAGTTGAAAGAATACTAAAAGGCGAATTCCTAGATGTTCATCCAACTCAATTCTTATACATAGACTCAGTTGATTCAATTAAAAAATAATTAATATATTAATTAAAATTGCGGATTATTCATAGTTTGCAATTTTAATTTTTTTAATTTTTGTTAAAATACTAACATATGAAGAAATTAGAAAAAATTACTCCACAAAACGTTGATTTTGCAAAGTGATATACTGACGTCATTAAAAATGGTGACTTAATGGCTTATGGTTCAACAAAAGGTTCAATCATTTTCAAACCTTTATCATTCGGAATTTGAGATAACATCCGTTTTGAACTTGATAAAAAATTTAAAGCAAAAGGTGTGCAAAATGTTTATCTACCATTATTAATTCCCGAAAGTTTATTACAAAAAGAAAAAGATCACCTTCAAGGTTTTAACCCTGAATTAGCAACAGTGACTGAAGTTGGTGGCAAGAAATTAAGTGAAAAATATTTCATTCGTCCAACATCAGAGACACTATTTGGTGAGTTTTTCAAAAATGAAGTTGAATCTTATAATGATTTACCATTAATTTACAACCAATGAGTAAACGTATTACGTTGAGAAAAAACAACTAACCCATTTTTAAGAACAAGAGAGTTTTTATGACAAGAAGGTCATACTGTTCATAACAATAAAGAAGAAGCTGTGCAGTTGACATGAGATATGTTAGAAATCTATCGTGATTTTCTAAAAGAGTATCTAGCTCTTCCTGTACTATGCGGTCAAAAAACAGAACACGAAAAATTCTCTGGTGCAGATTTTACATTAACTGTGGAAGCAATGATGAAAGACGGTAAAGCTTTACAAGGTGGAACAAGTCATTATTTAGGACAAAACTTCACCAAAGCTTTTGATATTTCATTTAAAAATAAAAACAACGAAACTGAATTTGCTTATGGAACTAGTTGAGGAGTTTCAACAAGATTACTTGGTGCTTTAATTATGACCCACGGAGATGATAGAGGGATTATTATTCCTCCAAAAATTGCTCCAACACAAGTAGATGTTATTGAATTATTTGCTAATAAAGAAGAAAAGGTAGCACAACAAGCTAAATTAATTTCAGATGCTTTACTAAACGCAAATATTAGAGCAAAAATTGATAATTCAGATAAAAATCCAGGGTTTAAAGCTGCTAATAGCGAAATTCATGGAACACCTTTAAGAATTGAAATTGGACCTAAAGATGTTCAAGAAAATCAAGTTATTTTAGTAAGAAGAGATACATTAGAAAAAAATATTGTTAAAATAAATGATATGAAGGAATTTATTGATGTTGTATTAAATAAATTAAATTCCATTCAAAATGATTTATATAATGCAGCATTAGATAGATTAAATCATAACTTCGTTGAAGTTTCATCATACGATGAATTCAAAGAAGCAATTGCTAGCGGTAAATGGGTGTTAGCACCATTTGAAGGAAGCAATGAAGACGAAGATGTTATTAAAAACGAAACTGGCGCTTCAACAAGATGTATTCCTTTTAAATTACCAATAGAAATTAAAAACGATACATGTTTCTATACCAAAAAGAAAACAAAAAGAATTGTTGCTTTTGCTAAAGCATACTAATTAATATATAAGGAGAAAAATATATGGTTATTAAAACAACAAAAAATGAATTAGGAAACAAACACTTAGAAGGATTATCAATTTTAGCTTTCAGAGCAACATGATGTCCTCCTTGCCAAATGATGGGACCTGAATTAGAAAGATTATCAGAACTACACTCAGACATTAAAATCTTTGATGTTGATGTTGATCAAAACATTGTTTTCGCAAGAGAAATGAAAGTAAACGGAATTCCATCATTCTTTTTATACAAAGATGGAGAATTAATTGAAAACACAGCAGGTTATATGCCGGCTGAAGAATTAGCTAAAAAGTTAGGAAAATAGTGGTAAAACACTATTTTAAATTATTATGAAAGAGAATAAAATGAATTTCAAACCACAAGCATATTTTTTAGATCTAGATGGTACAACTTTAGATTTACCTAAAACATCATCAATGATTAGTTCAGAAAACGTTGATACAATTCGTTCATTCAATGATAATAACATTCCCGTCATTATTTCAACAGGTAGAGGTAATTCAGAATTTGTAATGAAATTAGCAAAATCATTTAATAGTCCATATGTTATATGTCAAAATGGGGGACTAATTGTTGATAAACAAAACAATTTATTACAAATTAATAAAATTAAGCAAGAAAGAGTTGCTGACATTGTTAAATTATTAATTGAACATAAATTATGTTTTATTTTAAATAGCTCTCAAGTTATTTATGGCCCAACATTGAAAATTAAAATGATTAGACCATGAGCTAAAAAAATGCAATTAAAAACTTATGATGATCTTCCTAAATTAGAAGAATCAACCAAAATATTAACTTTTGGTGTTTCTAAAAAGAAAATTGTTGAATTAAGAGATCTACTTGCTTCTAAATTTATTGATATATCACAACATATTGTATCTAGAGGATATTCAATTGAAATTACTGATATTAATGCAACAAAAGGTAAAGCTGATGCCTTTGTATGTAAATTGTTAAACGTTGATCCTAAATATGCAGCGCATGTTGGAGATAGTGGCAATGACACTACATCTAAAGAATATGTTGGTGCATTTATTTGCATGAAAAACGGTTTAAAAAACGTTAGAGTTCAAGCAACTATTGTTGGACCGCATTATAAAAAAGCTGGTGTAGCTAAAGTATTAAGAGATACACAAAAATAAATTCAAAAAACAAAATACCTCTTTATTGCAAAGGGGTATTTTTAACAAACAAAAGCAAGTTATTGAAAAATGCATATTATATAATGGATGTTCAAATTAAAATTTTATAAAACACATTAGTTTCCTTTTAACATAAAAATAAAATCCATTTATTTATCTAAATCTTTTTTATATGCTAAATTTTTGTCATATAAATATTTTCTACATTTATGAAGAAAATCCTCATTTATTTTATTAAATTTGATTTTTTCTTCATTTAGTAATGAAGAATATTGATTATTTTCAATAAGTTCGCCAGTTTCGGGCGAAAAGCAAATTTTTCTCGAATCGAACAAAGCATGTAGATTTGGTGATAAATTAATAAAATTATAAAAATCTTGAATTTTAAATAAATCCTCTTTAAAATGAGTTTCAATTTCCATTGGTTCAGAAATTTGTTTATTATTTCATTTATTTAAAATATCTTTCTTAATTAGTTGTACATCATAAATATGGCATTTTTCAAAATTATCATTGTCAAAAGCCATCAATGACTTCCTCTTTAATTGTTTTTCTATATTTGTAGAAAAGAATGAACGATATTTAGTAATTACAGTTTGAAGAGAAATTAATTGTTTTGAACGCAATAAATTCCTCTTTGCAGATTTTCTTTGTTCTTCTTTTGTTAGAGAATCATCTATTTTTGATTCAAGTGAAAGAAAGAAATTTTTCAGTTCAGTAATTGCCATAATATCTTGAAAAAAATTATTAAATTCTTTATTAGAATAATCAATTTTTCTTGTTTCGGATGTTTTGTATCAAATACAATCAATTAAAATTGGAATGTTAAAATATATATCGTCTTTATTAACTATGATAATTTCTGAGTTTTGCGGTTTAGTAATAGAACCACAAGGATTGTTCCCCTTAATTAATGATATTAAACTTTTTAATGTTGATTTCTTTAAATAATTGTTGGTTTCTAAATTGAATTTAGAAAGTAATTCATTTGTAAATTCAATTAAATTATTATTTTTATTTGAGGATCTTGCTTTAAATTCAATGTTATTTTCATTACAAAAATTTTGTCTCATTTCAAAATACTTAGGAGCATTTTTATTTTGAAAATGTGATGCTGTGTGATATGTATCAAATAATAAATAATTAAATTCAACTTTCACATCATTAATAGTTAAAGACACCTCTTTTGAATTGTTGTCAATTTGGCCATATATATAAATATATCCACTTGCCTTTGCTGAATGAGATTTAATATGTAGGTTTTTGGTTTGAAATTCTAATTTGTAGTAGCGAGGTTTTAAATTCATTTAATCACCTCTGAGAACAACGATTCAAGAACTTCAATAGATATAGAATTACCAGCTAAAAAAATCATTTTTGTATCAGAAATTAATTTTGTTTTATTGATAGAATTAAAATCCTTATTAGTAAATCCTAAATATAAAAATGCTTCTTCTGAATTGATGTATCTAAGTTTATTTAACTTTGGAAAATAAAATTTCAGGCGTGAATTTGCACCACTTGCAGTAAGGGTTGGACCTAAGTTGGTATTTAAATAAATATATGTTTCGCTATTGAATTTAGAATAATTAATTAGTCTACTTTTATTAATATTAGATTTGGTTATATAAAATTTTGTGCGTGAAAATTCTGATAAAAGATTACTTGCATCAATTCCATAATTAGTTGATTTAATAATATTTTTAAGCTTTTTATGATTAAGGGATATTAAATTATCGAAATTGAAAGCATTATTGAAAATATCTTTTCTAATTGAAACCGCAAATATCCTTTCTCTATTTTGAGCTGAACCAAAATCTGCAGAGTTTAGCACTTTAAATGAAGTGTGATAACCAAGCATGTCAAGTGTGTCTATTCATTCGTTAAATTGTTTAATAAATTTTTGCGATGTAAGTGTTTTAACATTTTCTAGAATTAAGACTTTTGGTTTAATTTTTGAATGTTTTAGAATTCGTTCAACTTCAAACAATAATCCAGAACGAGTTTGCTTTCCTAATCCTCTTTGTTTACCTTGTTGACTTAAATCTTGACACGGGAAAGAGTATGTCATTACATCAATTTCATAATCTAATTGTTTCACAAATCTAATATCAACAGAGTTATCTGGGGCTATATTATTTGGATATTTTTTTTGAAAATAATCTTTATTAACAAAGGCATATAAATATGGGAAAATTGATGCAAGATTTTTGCATCTTTTGAAGTAATTATTGGAAATTGGTTGTTTTGAATCTTTACTAAAACCATATGGTTTTAAAAGCTCGACCATTTCATTGTGTGAAAAATGTTCTTCAGGTTTTAATAAACCATAATGAATAGCCATATAACCAATAATTGCATCAATATATCATTCGCAACAACCAACAGATTCAACATGTATATTGTGTTTTTTGGCGATATTTTTAAAAGCTTTATATTGTGAACCTATTCCAGAGAAGAACTCGAATAATTTTATTTTTTTCATAATAAAACTCCCGAGTTATCATTAAAAATGTTTATTTGTTTATATATATATATATATATATCAAGATGGTAATTATTATTTAGCATAGAATGGCAACCTCCTTGAATGATTTATAATTATACCGTCATTTAAAATAATATTAGTATTTACCAAATACAAGAATTAAATGCACAACAATTTATCATAAATTTAATTCTGAATTTATTATGTTGATGAAGAAATGATGTTTAAAAATGAGCCATTTTATTTCAATATAACAAAAAAACATTGATTAAAAATTTTAATTTTATATTTTTTATTTTAATAATAACTTATTAAAAAGTATTCAAAAATCAATATTTTTTTAAAAACATTGCAGAAAAATTGCAAAAATTTATTAAATCATAAAAAAATTTATTTATAATTTTAGGTAATCATAGGAGAAAGAAAGATATGTTACATTCACAAAAAAGATTAACAATGAATAACATTATCGCAGCAATTATTGCTGATATTTTTGCTATTGATTTTATTAACTTTATTAATGGAAAGATTGAAAAGAATATGTTTATTTGCAACAATATTTATAACATTCGTACCATTAAAGGAGTTAATAATGAGCCTGTTTCACTATAAGAAAATTCATTACAATAATATTAAATTACGCTGAATGGCTTTTAAAGGTTCATAGTTTTAACTCAAATAAAACTATATTTTAATTATTTGCGATCATTCCATTAAAAAAGCCAAATTTATAACAAAAAATTACATTAAAACGTAATTTATACACATAAAATGCCTATATTAAGGACTAAAAAATAAAAATAAATTATAATTTTATACATGTATTAATAATTTTAATTATTAAAATTCTTTAATACAGTAAATGATTAAGTTAGGAGAAACAATGAAAAAAAGAACAAAACTGTGATTACTTACATTGCCGGCGGCAACTGTATTAGCAGCAGTTCCAATGTTAAGTTCAAAATGTGAGCAAGGATCTAATGAAATAACAGATCCATCGAACTTAATGAATTTAGATCCATTAACATTTGAAGAAACATATAAAAATCAAAAAGGTACACCTGCTTATCCAGCATCATCAGCAGTTAAACCTTATGAAAGAAAATTCTGATCTTATACTTATAACTCTGTAAATACTGCTAAAGCTTATGCTTTTGATTCATCAAATAGTTATGGTGGTTTCGTAGCGGCGGGTTATGGTCATTTCTTAACACCTCAATTAATAAGAGTTGAAAGTTTAACAACACCATTAGTTGTAGTTAGAAAAGTAACAGAAACTGGTAGCGAAAGACAAAGATATATTCTAAGACCTACATTCACAAGAATGAAATTAGAATTAGCTAAAGAAGTTGTTATTACATTGAAAGATGGTACTGTTAAGGTATATAACAGCGATGATTATGACGGACAAAATGATGTAAATCAATTACCACAAGGTACAATTGATGCTCCATATGGTGTAACAAGAAAAGCATATGAAAGCATTACCGTTCAAACAACATCAAGCAATAAAAAATCAATCAACAGCCACGACTTTATTAATGATTTAAAGAATGCAAAGAATTTACAAATAACTGTTAAAGACGCATATTATTCAGATAATACTGGTGCAAAAACTAAATATAAAGTTCAACCAAAAGACTTCTACTATTCATGAATTAGAACTGTCACTTTAGACAAATCTACACGTGAAGAATATGGTGGAAATGCAGAATTAGATAAATTAATTATTGATAACTATTTAGAAAAATCTTCATTATATTTTGGTGATGACATTCATTACAGTAACGAATATCTATATGAACTATTTGGTATTGATTCATCTAAATTCTACGAAGAAAATCAATTCATTACCGACTTACCAGAAGCTGCTGGAGTATCAGGAAAAGCTATAACATTCAAAGCAATTGAAAGCTCAGAAAACGTTAACTATGTAAACTTCTTAAATAAATTATTATTAGGAAACATGGATTTACTACCAGCTCCTTCTGAATATATTGATGAAGTAAATGCAAGTGGTCAATATAAATTAAGAACATATTTAGACGCTACATCAGCAAATGAAAGTCAAGTTGTTGAAAAAATTAATGCTTTAGACAAACAAAGTAAAGCATATAATGCTGGTGTTTATTGATATGGTATGTCACCATCAAATACATTATATGCAGGTCCATACTATCCAAAACAAGCTTACGGTACAAAAGTTCAATTCTTACTAAATCAAAACTATTTCGATACAGAATGATTACAAAAACCTGGTGTTCTACAAGGTATTGAATTTATTCATCAACAACAACCTAAAGATAACCAATCATTCCAAACAGAAGAATGAAATAACTATAAATTAGGTCTATCTTCTTCATCAGTATACTCAACGCTAACTGATGCTCAAAAGAAAGAATTCCTAGAAAGCTCATTAGGTTGAGAATATGGTTTAAGTTATCTAAAAGGCAGAAACGCAACAGAACCTTCATATCTACCTGTTCCTACACCATTTGTTCACCCGGATGAAAAAGACACTAATGGTGATCAGTATATGTTCTCAGATGCATATTCAAAAATTATGTTTGGTGCAACAAAAGCTGAATTAGCAAAAGGAAATGGTTCAGTGGATTCATACATTAATGGTTTAGGATTATCATTTAGAACAATTATTAATGCCGCAATTAACTGAGATGATTTCACATCACAAGCATCAAGTGGAGTTAGAAAAGCTTGATTAAATGGTTTAGCTAGTGGTGGTTCATTAGGAGGAAGTGATCAAGACTCAAATCCTAAAACCGTTAGAGATTACTACGAAAGAGTTAACTCATTATTTGCAATTGACGTAGATGGAAATAAAATTAATTTCGGTGAAGCATTAGGTTCAGAACTTACACCAAAAGAAAATAACGATCATGTTAAAACAGTTTCAAATACAAAAGAAAGAATTAAATCAGCTGGATTTGATATTCTAAAAAGAGAATTAGCTAAAGTTATTGCTAAATTTGATACAGATAATCCAGAATTAGCTGGACAAGTATTTAAAATCCAACACGTGTTCCCATATGTTAACTCAGATAGAAAATTAGAAGAAGCTTCAGCAAGCGTTGCAAAAGCAGTATCTGAATTAAGTGATGGTAGAGTTGAATTTGAATTCGTTACTATTCAAAATGGTGAAGATCCAAGATTTGCTATGGTTAGAAACTCAGCAAAATCTGGTATTGAATTTGTTGGTTGAGGATATGACTTTGACTCAATTGCATCAGGATATGATGGATTAAGTTGAGGTGGGGCATTAATGATGCAACTTTCATACATTATTGAAAACCAACCAGAAGTATTCAAGAGAAACTTCCCTAAAATAACTGAATTAACTGAAGCATTAAAAACATATGCAGCAACAAACTGAAAAGGAACAGTTCCATTTGATAAATTATCAAAAGTTACTCCAAAATACAGAAACAGTTTATTAACTCAAGTTGTTTCAAATTTCAAAACAACTGTTAATGAACACGGATTTTACGATATAGCTAGAGTAGATGGAAAAGCACAACGTAGAGATGATGGTGTATCATTTGATCCATATGTATTCTCAGCTCAATTCTGAATGAACTATGTCGCTTCAAAAACAAATGAAGAATTAGTTCAATTAATTGCTGAATTTACTTCATACTTCAACGTTCAATATGAATGATTGTCTGGAGTTGCTAGAGAAGAATATACTCCTTTCCTAGTTAGTCCGCATTACAGTAGACCTGTAGATACTAACAATAGTCTGATTTTCTATTACCAAGATATTAGAGTAAAAGATAAACTAAACTTAAAATAGTTTAAATTTTAAACAATGACAAAATATATATTACAAAGAATAGCGTTTGCTATTCTTACATTATTTATTATCTCAATTTTAACATTCTGTTTAATCGCAGCATTTGCTCCAAACCCTGTTAAACAATTAGCAGAAGAGGGATGGACAAAATTGCATGATAAAAGCGGATATGCAGGATTTAGTGATTATCTAGCGCGAGAAGAGGTTAAATACGGATTAAGATATCTAGCTTTAGATGGACAACCCGGAGATTATGTTCCAATTATTGTTAGATACTTCAAATACATCGGCGGTTTATTCGCGGGTGATTATGGTCAAATAATTAAACCAACATCTAACCCAAACCCTGTTGTATATACAAGTATTCCGATTCTATTCTTTAAACCGTTAAAATACTCAATAATGATTACATTACCATCATTTGTTATTAGCTCAATTCTGGGAATTACCCTTGGAGTTGTTGCTGGATACAACCGTGGTAAATGAATTGATTCAAGTATTAACATTTTCGTAGTTGTGTTTATCGCACTACCTTCATTTATCATTGCGCCAATAGTTATTACACTATTTGTTAAGGTTGGATTACCGCCTAAAGTCTTTACAATAGAAGAACAATCAATTACTGAAGTTATGAAATCAATGGTTCCACCAATTTTAGTAATTACGTTAGGTTCTCTTGCCGGTTTTACTACATACACAAGAAATCAAATTGTAACAGTTTTAACATCTAACTACGTCTTAATTGCTAAAACCAAAGGTTTAAGCAGAACAAGCATTTTCTTTAAATACATTTTAAGAAACATTTCAATTCCGATATTTACTATGTTAATTTATTCATTCATGGGATTATTAACAGGTTCAATTATCATTGAGAAATTCTGAAATATTCAAGGAACATCAATGGTTATTACATATGCCTTCCCAAATGGTGAAATTTACATTGAAATGTTCTCAATTATCTTCTTTACAGCATTGTCATTAATTTTAGAAATTTTTGTCGATGTATGTTATGCAATATTAGATCCAAAAATTACTTTTGGAACTACAAGTAAAAGAAATTATTTCTTATTCTTCAAAGCTTGAACTATAAGAAAGAAATTAATCAACGAATATAACCTATCAAAACAAAAACAATCAGGAACTAAATCAGGAGTAAAAGCATAATGTCAGCAAATGAGCAAATTAAAGAATTTAACGAAAAATATAAAATTAGTGCTGAATTGCAAAGCAAATTTAGTTTAATTCCTGAAAGTGAAAGAAAAAATATTACAACAATTGCTGGTAAACCAAAAAATATTTTTGCCGAAATGGCGAAAAGATTTTTTACCAACCCAGTTGTTACAATTGCATTCATTATCTTTATTATAATGATTTTATGTTCAATTATTATTCCTGCGCAATCAGTTAGACAATACGATCCAAATATTCCTATTTTAACTTCAAACAAGGTTTATTTCTTACCACCTGCGTATTCAGAAATTAAGTCAACTATTGCTACAGCAGAAGATACTACCCTAGAATATATTAAGAATATTAAAAACAATGAATATTTTAGTGAGTATTTCGCTAATATTCTCAATGCAATGCATATTGAGGAATGATACAATAACACTGACAACGTTAAATTAGAATACAATGCATATGATTTATTATGAATGTCACGTATCATTGATGATTACACAGCATTTATTAAAGCTAATGCAAGTGAAGTAAGTAATTGAACAAAACAAGATCATTTAAACAAACTTGCTGAAATTCAAAGAGGAATTCCAAGAATTACAACTTTATTAGGTACTAACGGAATTGGTTCTGATATATGAACTACAACATGATATGCAACATGAAGAGCTTTCAAAATTGCTTTCTTAGTAGCAATTGTTGTTACAGTATTAGGTGTTGCCGTCGGAGCATATATTGGTTTCCATGCCGGTAAATTGTTAGATACAATCATCATGCGTGTGATTGAAATATTTACATCAGTACCTGAATTGATTTGATTATTAATATTTGTTTCATTGTTAGGTTCAACTGATAAAACATTAATTATTGCTTTGATTTTAACTGGATGAGCCGGTCCTGTTGCTGGTACTAGAATGTTTATCATTACCGTTAAAGATCAAGAATATATCTCGGCTGCTAAAGCAGTTGGTGCTTCAACATCAAGACAAGTATTCGTACATGCATTACCAGCAATTATTGGTAAAATTGCGAACTCATTCGTTAAAAGAATTCCAGCTATTATTCTAAGTGTTTCATCATTAGCATTCCTTGGTTTCTTTAAAGAGAAAAATGATATTAACTTAGGTCAAATGCTAATTGATGCAGTTCCAGAAGCCGACAAAAACGTATGAATTCTATTACTTCCAGCGTTAATATTATTAACATTATCTGTTTCACTTCACTTTATCGCAGTTGGTATTCACGACTGTTTAGATCCAAGAATTATGTCAAAGAGAAAGTAGGGTTTTAATGTCAGAAAACAAAGAAAAAATTATTGAAAACAAACCTCTATCTACACGCGTGAAAAAATCTAAATTAGAAATTTCTCGTGAACGTGCTCTTGGTTCTTTAAAAGTTGAACCACTTAAAAAAGATAAATTATTAGAAGTGAGAGATCTACATGTTAGTTTTTCAATTGGAAGAAAGAAAAAAATTCATATCGTTAGAGGAATTGATCTAGACGTTTATCGTGGCGAAATCATTGGTTTAGTTGGTGAATCTGGTTCTGGTAAATCAGTTACTTCTAAATCATTATTAAACGTTAATGAAGGAGCTATGATTGATGCTAAGAGAATGCAAATTAATGACATTGAATTAACTAAAATTAAACGTAATTCTCAATGACAACACATTAGAGGAAGCAAAATTGGTTATATTCCACAAGACCCACTTACAAGCTTAAACCCAACTAGAAGAATTGGTGATCAATTACTTGATGCAATCAATAATAACGTTGAATGAATTAATAAAAGATTTTCTGAGAAAAAAGCATACCTTATTTCATTATTAAAACGTTTCGGAATTAGAAACGCAGAAAAAGTCTTTATGGCTTATCCACATACATTATCAGGTGGAATGAAACAAAGAATTGTGATTACAATGGTTGTTGCATTGCGTCCTGAAATTATCGTAGCTGACGAGCCAACTACAGCCCTTGACCCAACCGTTCAGGCTTCTGTATTAGCCTTATTTGAAGATATTAGAAAACAAATGGGAATTTCAATTATTCTAATTAGCCATAATATTTCTGTTATTGCTAAATTCTGTGATTACATCTACGTTATGTATGCAGGAAGAATTGTTGAAAGAGGTAAGAAAGAAGAAATTTTTACCGAACCTGCGCATCCATATACATGAGCTTTAATTTCAGCAATTCCTGAAAATAAAGATGAAAAATTATACAACATTAAAGGTACTCCGCCTGACATGGCAAACTTACCACTTGGTGATCCATTTGCTCCAAGAAATGAGTATGCACTAGAGATCGATTTCTACAAAGAACCACCTTTAATTCCAATTACTAAAACCCACGCCGCAGCAACTTGATTATTACATCCAAGTTCTCCAAAAGTTACATTATCAAAAGAATTAACCAAACGTTTAGAGTTATTCAAGAAAGTATTTAAAAATGAGTAAAAAAGATTTTAATGAAAAAAATGTCGTATTATCAATTGAAAATTTAAAGAAATATTTCGTCTCACAAGGATATATCAATAAAGCGGTTGATGATGTTTCTTTTGAGGTACATAAGGGTGAAATTGTTGGATTAATTGGTGAATCTGGGTCAGGAAAAACTACAGTTGGTAGAACAATTTTAAGATTGTATGATGAATGTAATGGATTTGTTAGATTAAATGGAAAAATTATCTCAGGAAAAAGAATTAGTAACAAAAGACGTAAATTCTTAAGAAAAAACGTTCAAATGATTTTCCAAGATCCACACGCTTCTTTAAATGGTCAACAAAATATTTACAGTATTTTAAAAGAACCTTTAAAGATCAATGGGATTATGAAGGAACGTATTGACGATATTTTCAAAGATTGATCACAAGTTAAATCAAACTTTAAATATACCTTCCATATTGAAGCAATGAAACTTCAATTAAGTAATTTAAAAGAAATTAATAAATTAGCCAAACCATTCTTTTACAAATGAACAAAGAAATTTGATCATTTAGAATTTGATGAAAAATTATCAAATGAAGATAACTTTAACTTATTCTTCTCATATCTAGATGAAAAACAACATATTGAATCATTGATTATTGACAATATGTATTCAAACACTAATAGTCTTTTATCATTCTATTATGATTGTCAAAAAAGATATAGAGAACACAATATTACTCCTTTTGAAGATGCATACTTGTTAAATGTAGCAAATCTAAAAAGAGCGCAAAACTATGTTAAATATACCAAAGCCGGTGTTTTAGCACGTGAAGAGATTAAGAGATTAAAATTAGAATTAAAACGTCAAAAACGTATTTATAATGATTTATTAAACTCAACAAGAAATGCTTTCTTAAACTTTAATGTTGAATTTAAAAATGAAGCAGAACTTGCTAATATAGCTAGATTATCATCAACAGACTTATCATTCTATTTATATAATTTAAAAAATGAATTAATTTTCAAAAAACAAAAGAGTATTTGAAACACTATTAAACCACATTGTAAATTATTAGAATTTGAAACACTAAAAGCGTTAATTAATGGTTTAAAAAAGGCATCACAAGATTTCTATAAAAAATATTTAGAAGCAATTCCTTATCAAAATAATTTAAAACAAATCTTGCAACAAAAAATTGACAAATTTCAATTTGATGCAACTGAATATATTGAAGAATCTAAACAACTTGAAAAAGAATTTCAAGCTATCTTTACAGATATAAATGAAAAAATTAGACAACAAAAATTAATTATTAAAAACACTGTTGTTGAAGAAGATGCACAAAAACATCTAGATGAAGTTAAATTGAAATTAAAAGAAGTTCAAGAAGTTTATGAAAAAGAAAGAATTTCTTTCATTGCTTCATATAAGATTAAAATCAAAGAATTATATGAACAAATCAAAGAAGAAGACAAACTATATCATGAATTAGTTGATCTTCAAACTAAATGTAATAAACAACTTGATGAAGCGATTGAAAAATATTGAAAATATCTAGAATCACAAATCAAGGACAAAGAAACAGAAAAAGACATTCGTTCATTAATTGCAATCTATAAATCAGATTTAGCAATTAAATTAGATACACTTAAATCATTTACTGTTGAAAAACATTATTTAAACAAAGATATCAGCAAAATATACTTATTATTAGGTGTTGATATTCGTTGAGTTGAAAAGAATATTGAATTAGCAGCAAAAACAGGTGCTGAATCAAGTGAATCAAAATGAGGAACAAGATTTAATTTATTAGACACTGTTGTATTAAGGCCTGTTACAAAAATATTAATTTCACAACTGCTTTATAAAACAACCATTTATAAAGCACTCGAAGAAGTTGGTTTGTTAAAACAATTTGCTTATCGTTATCCACATGAATTCAGTGGGGGACAATTACAAAGAATTGTTATTGCTAGAGCATTAATAACCGAACCACAAGTTATTGTAGCTGATGAACCAATTGCTTCTTTGGATATTTCTATTCAAGCACAAGTTGTTAACTTGTTAAAAGAACTATGTAGAAGTAAAGAAATTGGTTTAATCTTCATTGCGCATGACTTAAGTATGATTGAATACATCGCAGATAACGTTCAAATTATGCACTTAGGTAAGATTGTTGAACATGGTAAGACAGAATTAATTTATGACAAACCATTGCATCCATATACAATCAATTTATTTAAAGCAATACCTAAGATTTCAAATGCTAACGTTAAATTCCAAGATGTTTCATTTGAACTAGATTATCTAGATGCACAACAATTCCCTAACGTTCCAATTATGAAAGAAGTTGAACCAAACCACTTTATCTATGGAACCGAAGAGCAAATAATTGAATGAACCAAAGAATAATGTTATAAAACACAATAAAAAACAATTAAATATATATACTTTATGGTATATATATTTTTTATATAAGGAAGAAATAAGTATGAAAGAAAGATTATCATTTAGGGAATACTGAAGAAATAGTTGAAATAAATTTAGTTTAATTTATTTATTTGTTTCTTTAATAGTTTATACTTCATTGATTTTTATCATTAGATATGTTGCAAATAAATCTTATGTAGATTCAATTACAATTGTTGCGATTCTCATGATTTCAATTAATCTAGTAATTCTATTTATTCGTTTAGGTTTTGGTAAAGGACTTTCTAAAACATTTGGTGATGCAATCAAACATCACAAAATAAATAAAAGTGTTAAAAAAGAATTATCAAATAATAAAGATAATAAATCATATGACGAAATTTATGTCGAAACTAAACGTAAATATGAATTAGAGGAATCAATGAAGAATAAAAAGAAACTGTATCAACCAAAGATGACTAATTTAGTTTTCTTGACATACATTGCGCTTGGTGTTATAATGATAATAAGTTTAATTCCATCATTTATTAAATAAGGAGCAGATATGAAATATTTAATTGGTAATCTAAAAATGAATTTAACTTATTTTGAAACAAGTTCTTATCTAGACACTTTAAATAATGAAATTAAGAAAGCTAACTTAAAGCACACAATTATCGGCGAAGCTGTTTCACATGATTCAATTTCATTGATTCTAGATAAACCTGATAAACAATATCTATTTGGTGCTCAAAATATTTTTCATAAACAAAAAGGCGCATATACTGGTGAGGTTTCAATTCGTAGTGCTGAAGAATTAAATCTTGATTTCGTATTATTAGGTCATTCAGAACGGAGAATGATGTTTAATGAAACGGATGATTTAATTAATCAAAAAATTGCACACATTGAAAACACCAAAGTTAGACCAGTGCTTTGTGTTGGTGAAGATCTTGCAACATTTGAAGCAAAGAAAACTAAAGAATTTATTATTGACCAATTAAATAAATGCCTTAAAGGAATTACTGATTATCGTGATTTAATTATTTCATACGAGCCAATTTACTGTATTGGTAATGGAATTATTCCTGAAATATGTCATATTGAACATGTTATTGAATATATTAAAGAATTTACACATCATAAAGTCCCAGTTTTATATGGTGGATCTGTTTCACTAAAAAATATTGATTTATTGAAACAAATTAAAAATGTGGATGGTTTCCTGGTTGGTGGAGCCGCATTAGATCCGATTAACTTTATTGAAATGGCAAAAAGAATTGATTAAAAAATCCGGTTTATAGCCAGATTTTTTATTTTTCTAAAGTTTCTTCGCCACTACCTTCAGTGCCAAAGGCTTCACAGCTAACTTCTCATTTTAATTTTAATAATTGTGTATTACTATCCACTTGAAATAGAATTTTAAGATTGTGACCAATTTGAATGTCATTAATGTTAATTCATTTTAATTTAACTCATTTAGATAATTCAACATCTGATTGGACTGCATTAAATTGTTGGTGTGAAAGGTAATAGTTAACCTTATTTTTTAACAATTCAACAACATCTCTGTAATTTTGTTGTCTTCCTTCCTCTGTTAATTCAAAAACAAAAGAATTTTTAATTTGTTCAATTTGAGTTGATGTTAATTTTTGTAAATTTTGATTGTTGATAGGTCCTTTATTATCACAACTTGCCGCAATCATTGGAGTTGCAATAATTGGTGCAATTGCTAATGAAGGGAGTAATCATTTTTTCTTCATAATTAATCTCCTATTAAGATAATGTCTTGTAAATAATTTAGTCCGTCATACACATAAGGTTTATAGATGTATTTTTGATAAGCGATTTTATTGAACTTATTAATTGAAGCTCCATTTGAAAAACTTATATTATATGAATTTATATTATTAATTTCATTTATTAAATTAATAACTTCGGATGTATTTAATGTAAATAAATATTTATTAATCTTTCTACTGAATTCATTTTTTATATTCTTTGTTTCAAGATGTGTTAATAATTCTACAACATTTAAATTAATTAATTTAGTTTCGAAGATTTTTTCATTAATTAGCATTTTTACTAATTTATTTAAATTAGGATATGCAAGACTATTTATGTTAGATAAAATTTGCATAATAACTTGATAATTATTATTGCTTAAAGCATGTACAATAAAATCATTTGTTATGCTATTGTTTAATACAAAATCAGCTTCTTTATAAATTGATTTTGAAGATTTGAAATATTCATTATATTCATTGAAATCTGTAATGAATTTTATGCTCGGCTTTAAAAGTATATTGATATCTTTAAATATATCAATTATATTTTTCATTAGCGCAATTTGTTCGTTGGTTGAATTTAATGCAATTATTGGTATTTCTCATTCAATAGTATCTGTAATATTGTTTTTAGCAATAATTTCATTAATTCTATTTTTGATATATTCAAAATCAATGCTTTTGAATCTCTCTTTTAAGTTAAGAATATTATTTAATTCATTGTATTTTAAATAATTATCATAGCTCGTTGTGTTGTTATTTTGTTTAATAATATCTTGTTCTTGTTTAAGAATTATTTGTTTATGAATATTCAAATGTGCATCTTTTAAATATTGATAGTTAGTATTATTTGTGTTATTAGCAATAATTTTAATATCTAAAGGCGCTTGAGATAATCAAATATCTTGATTATTAATTTTAGATAAAGCATATGGATTAATAACGTTATTTAATAAGCTTCTAAATTCTAATGTCTCTGGTTTAAATAAATCGTTAACATTGTAATTATTGTTGATTAAATCATTTAAAGTTAAACCATAGTACAGTTGAGAAAAAGTCTGATTGAAATAGTAATTACTTTCTGGTGTAATTAGGTTATTTAAAATGATTTTATTATGTGCTTGGTATTTTTGATAGTCTTGATAATAATTAAGGTTAAATTTATTGTATTGATCAATAATGTCATTTTTTTGCGCAGTTGAAAGAGAAGAAATATTTAATTCACTAATAATGTTTTGTTTAAACGCATTAATCATTTGTAAGTTAAAGGTATCATTGTTGATGGGAATTGAATTGTATTTAAATTTGATTTCATTTAAATGTTTTGTATTGTTTCAATTACCTGTTATGGTGTTGTAATGTTTGTTTCTTCAAAGGATAGTTTCTTTATCATTGTGTTTAGAAATATAGTAGTATGAAGCATATAAACGATCACTAAAAGTTTTGCCGTAATTATAAAATCATTTATAGAAATTATTGTCAGAAAATAAATTAAAGGTTTCGTATTTTTCTTTTAGATATTCATAAGGAATTGCATCAATAAAATTTGAATAAATTAAAAGTTGTTCTAAAAAATTACTGAAATCAATTAAACCTACGTTATCTTCGGCTGTAAAATGAATACTATTTATATCGCCCGAATTGATTAAATCAGGGTTAAGAAGATTATTGTATTTAATTTGGTAGTTTTTAAAAAATTGAACTAAATCCACGCCATTAAAATATGGATTATTTGCATCATAATTCACATTTTCATATTGCTTGCTTAAATTCATATTTTTTAAAAATACATTTCTGTATTCTTTGTTCTGCAAGGCTGTTTTAATTAAACCAAACTTAAAATCTTTGGCCGTTACTAAATATTTTGTTTTAACCCCTCCTGTCGTTCAATAAACTTCATTATTTCATTCACTGTTTTTAAATTTAATGGTTACACTTTTAGCTTTTTTAAGTTTTTCTCTAAATAAAGGATGATTAATTGAATTTTCATTAGATGAAGGAACGAAAATAAAAGGTTTGTTAAACCCATTCCCCTTATCTTTTTCTGGATAGTATATATGTGGATTTTTATTTTCTTCTAATGTGTCGTTTAAATCAACACGTTCTATTTCATCGGTTGTAAATGAATAATCTTTTTTAAATCCATTATCATCAACACTTGAGATGATGATTTCTCTTGCGAATTCCATTTTATATCACAGTTCCGTTGGTTGAATAGTGATATTATCTCTGAAATCTATAACAGGTTGTTTTTGGGATGCAATTCTAATAATTTTAGAACCTGTCAATAGGTTGATATTCTTTAATTGTTCATTATATGAATTAGGATAAGCATAACTAAAATCTGTAATTACGTTTGGTTGATTAAATCAACTTACGTAATTATCATGTAAAGCATTAAAATCATTGAATTTAGTTTCCTTTGTACAAGCAATAGGGGCAATACTGAATGTAGAAAACGGAAGTAGTGTTAGTAGCATTAATTTCTTCTTCATACCAACTCCCTATTTCTAAATCCTTCTATAAATCCACCAGTAATGTTTGGACTTGATTGAGTATGTGTGTGGAAACTTAAGAATATTAAAGTTAAGACAATTGAAGAAGCCAATACAATTAAGGTAATATAAATTGTTTTAGTGCTTTCGTTTCTGTAATGAATAAATTCAGGAACTAATTCAATAACTGACATAAAGACAATAATTGCCCCACCCATTGTGGTTAGGAATGGTTCAATTCAAGCTACTTTGTTGATATATTGACCTAAAAATGCTCCTAAAAACATAATAGGAATAATTAACACCAAAGTCAATAGATTGTATCCAATGGCCTTTAATTTTGATTCACCATATTGAATTTGACGATAATAAACAATAACAACTTCAAATAATAAGTGAATATTGAATGTAATGATTAATGCTAAATTTGGTTTTTGATAACCTTGTGAAGTTAATTGAAAGACAGAAACACCTAATACTAGCCCATCAATTATTCTATGACTAAGTATCATTAAAATTGCTGTTCAAGCTGCTTTGGGATTATCTACGTCTCTGTATGAAAAGAGGTGATCAGAGTGTGAGTGATGATCGTGTTCAACATGTAGTTCTGTTTTTGAAAGTTTAACGAATAAATATCTACCTAATATAACAATTGCAAGTCCGATTAAGCTTGCACTACCAACGATTAAGGCAATAAATAATTGTTCTTTAGTTTGATTGCCACTGGTATATTGATATCCTCCTGTAGTACTTGTGTCGTGGAAGAAATATTCTAGACGGAAATAACCTTCTTTAATAAACCCAGCAGCACCGATTATTAGAAACATTCCGGTTGAAAAAGCGTATAGATAAATTGAACGTTTTGGAGAAGCTTTAAATTTAAATAACGACAAAAAACCAAGGAATACAGAAGGCACCCCTAAAAGTACAATTATGTAAATTAATAAATTTACAAAAATGGTAAGGTTTAAATTTCCTCCGAACTTATCTATAGTAAAAAACATTTTATATACCTTTATAATTATATTTTTTTTGATTAAATATTAAGAAATTATACAATAATTTTATAATTATATTATAATAAAAATTGTTTTACAGCATATATGAAGAGAAATAGATTACCTATATTTTTAGCACTTGTACCTACATTAGGAATAGTTCCGACAATAGTAAGTTGTTCATATAAAACAGCGTATTTAGATATTGAAAAAATCTCAAGAAAATACCTTACTAGATTAACTGGAAACCAAGTTGCTTCACTACATAACTCAAATAAGATTTTTTACTTTTTAGACGGAAATCAAAAGGTATATTTTGATTCAGCCGTATTTGAGGATAATACTATTAAATTAATACATAATAAGCATACATCAATTTTTAATATTGATTTTCCGATACAAAAATATTGAAAACAAGAAATATCAAATTTAGATAATATTAAGGTAATTGAAACTAATGAAAAAAGCAATATTAATGATTTCTTTAATGTATATGATTTCAATGAAATTGATGATGCAAACGGATTTAATGAACAATGATTCTCAATTCTAGCTTCAAAATTTAATTACGATTTTGATAGAGTTGGAGATCCTTA
The DNA here is from genome assembly GCF_900660735.1 of Metamycoplasma cloacale. Classification (GTDB taxonomy): domain Bacteria; phylum Bacillota_I; class Bacilli_A; order Mycoplasmatales; family Metamycoplasmataceae; genus Metamycoplasma; species Metamycoplasma cloacale. The sequence continues at coordinate 584,303 of NZ_LR215049.1, read as the reverse complement.
TTTCGCTGATATTCAAACAATTCTTTTTAGATTAATTCAAGATGGTAATATTAATTATTCATACATGAATAAAAGAAGAATGATTAACAAAGATAATCAAAACGTGTTATTAAAAGATTATTTTACTAGCAATTATATTCAAGCTAAAACCTTTTTATCTAATGAATATCAATTACAAAGAGAATTATTTGAATCATTTCTTTGTCTATATTTAAACAAATTCAATGTCGGAATATCAAGAATAGAAATCGATTGAGATAATGCAAGGGAAGTTAAATCATTTAGTGGAAATTCATCATATATCGCAATTAAGTTTAAAGGAATGTATGATTTTAAAAATCAAAACATCTTAAACAATGAAAACCAAGAAAAAACATTCTATATTAATGATTTCAGAACTTATGCAACTGATCAAAAATTTGGTGTTGGTAATAATGGATTGAAAGAAGAATTACCGTTATTTAATGAATATATAGAAAACCCATTATTAGAAATAGATGGTAAACAATATTTAAATATTGTTGATAATATAAACTATTTCATAAAAGGAGTAACTAGCTTTGAGTATTGAAATACAAAAGGTTTAATGAGTTTATTCCAAAACTTTAAAGACGATTTCTTTTATATAAAAGTTCCAGAAAATAAAAAAGATACAGATGTTAGTTATAAGATCATTGATTTTAAATATACCGATTATTTAAATACAGACCAATTAATAAAAGCAATAGTACGTGTATTTAAAAAAGATAAAAGTTATAAAGATTATGTTTGAATTAGTTCTAATTTTGATGATCATGGTCATAGACTAAAAGCGAAGATTATTAATAACAAACGTGAAGAAGATTTAACAATAAATGATTTCTATTATTATAAAAAAGATAATATCGCCATTCCTGCTGGGATTTCGTTAAATGAATTTCTAAAACCAAGTAGTAATTATCCAAATTCACCATATGAAATATTATTAGAACGTGCATTTAATAATTTAAATCTATCTTATTCATATTGAAATAATGATTTAAGAGAAAACTATGAAGCAAATTGAGTAAGGCAAGATTCTTTCCAAATTAAATTATTGACATCATTTTTAAATAATTATTTATTATCATATGCATTGGAAAATAAAGAAGGAAATGTATATTCTGGTGTGAAAAGAATTGATTTAGAAATATTGGATAATCAAACCGAAATTGGAAGAATTAAGTTAAGAATGAAATTTATGTCATATGCAAATGAACAAGATTTTAACTATAAAACCGAAGGCGAAAGAATACTAAAAGAAGTAGATTTATATTGAAATGGATTTAAAGGATTTGATAAATCAATTTCAAGTCATTTAGTATCAATAATTCCTGAAAAAGGAGGTGAAAACTAATGAAGAAAATTAAATTTATTTTACCTGCCTTTTCATTATTAGTTATTCCTTGTGTAACGATTGCTTGCAAAAGACCAGATTGAGAAGAACCGATAAAAAATAATAATCAAGAGAATCAAGAAGAGAAAAATAATTCAATTGCATTTGAATCATCACCGGTAAATAATTTATATAGCAAATATAATGGTGATGTCCAAAAAGTATTTGTTGATTTAAAACGTAATTATCGTCATTATCATCAAAAATTTTCTACCTTAAAACGTAATTATTTAATTTTAAAAAACAAATTAACGCAATTATCTAATGAACAAAGCATTGAAGAAAATAGAAATACGATTCGTAGTTTTATTTCTAAATGATTAGATATAAAAAACAATCAAGATGTTAATTTATTTAGTTTGTTTTTATCTAAATATACTTTAATTTTTCAAGATATTGAAGCTGTAATGGTGGATATAAATTTAGCATTTGAATCAAAAGAATTTTTGAAACATTTGAAAGTGATTGATGATCGTCTGTTAGGTAAAGATATTAATCTATCACTATTGCAAAATAGTGTTAATTCTGCTTGAATTTTCTTAAAACAAAACGTATTGGATTACAACAAATTAACAACAATTGAAAATCTAAATAATATCAATTTAGATGGCGATAAAAACTCGCACAGTCACTCTCATGCCTTGTTAAATATGCTAAATGAAATATCATTGTGACATATAAAAATGATTGAATATCAAAAACAATATTATACTGAATTTAAGAATGATTTTCAATCAATGACTAATTCAATTGTTGATAATATCAATCACATTGATGTATTACAAAATTTCAATTATATGGATCAAGTTTTTATTAATGAAATTGAATACAATCCAACTGAATCGTTAATAACTAATGCAACACTTGAAGCAACTAATGATATGTTAAACGAAATTAAAACAATGCTTTTGAACATTGGAAAATCACAAGGTTTAAAAGAAAATGATTTATTAAAATAGAAAGTAGTTTCAGTAGCTACTTTCTATTTTGAAATAATTGGGTTGAATGTTTGCGATAAAGAGTTATTGAATAATTTAAGTGAAACGGTAAATGATGTAATAAGGATAACAACTACAATTAAATAACTTGGGTTATATGATATTGAATTAATTGCTTCCTTTAAAATACTTCCAATATTTAAGTTGGATGAATTTGTTATTAAATCTAAAAAAGAAAGAGAAGAAATAATTAATAAATTCATACAAAATCTATCAATGATTAGGTTAATAATAGAAGGAAGAATGATTTTAAATATTTCTAAATAAATTAATTGAAATTGATTCAATCCTATTGCTTTAGCTGAATTAATGAAATCCTTATGTCTTAATTGCAATGTTTCGTTTTTTGATAATTCATAGAATGTTGTTCATGATATTAAAATAAACGCACAAACAATACCTATAAAATTAGTTGTAAAAGCAATACATAAGATAAATATTCAAATTAATTCTGGTATTGAGTTAATAAATGAAGCAATCATATCAATGAATTTAAAAAACATTTTTTCTTTATTTAATCCAGAAAGTGAACCTAATGTAAATCCTGTAAAAATATTAAATATCATTGATGTAAAAATAATTAATATAGTTAATCAAAATGAGGTTAATAATCTTGAAAAAATATCTATTCCGTTTGAATTTGTCCCTAATATGATTGTATGATCGATTTTAATCTTATTTACTTCATCAACGTTTAAATTAATTGCTTTAATTAAATCGTATGGGCTGTATCAAAGTTCAACGATGTCTGTGTTTGTTGTCATTGAACCACCAACATCTCTTGATGAATCAAAAAGTATTTTAAATACAGGAATTTCACCTAATTGCGTTGCTCTGTTTTGTTCCAATTCGGCAATTTTTCTTATAAAATCAAGTTGATCACCACGTTCAAAGTTTCTATTAACTACATCTAGATATTCACTGGGTAGATTATTAACTACAAAGGAATTTTGATGTATTGAATTAGTTGGCGAATATTTAATAAAGAAAGTTGCTATTAAAATAGATAAAAGTATAATAACAAAGAAAATCAATGCAACGATATTGGTTTTCTTTTTAGTAAATCTTTCTCAAAATAAACGAGCATTGCTTTTATGGACTGTTACAGTGTTTTTAGCAATCTTTTTATCAGCAAATTTTAGTAAAGAAGGATCTATTTTGTAGTTCATGGTTTCACCTTCTTTCTAGGAAACATAAATACAAAATAATTCTTTTCTTTAGCTTGTTCTGGGTTTATGACATTAAGAATTATGTCAATAATAAATTTAGATAACATTAATATTGATAAATTAAATCCAAAAATAAAGAGTACTAAATTAAGTTCCGCATTTTTGAATGCAAATGTTAGAAACACTGAACTGCCGGGGATTGAAAATATTCTTTCAATTGCAATTGATATAGTCATTAACATTAAATAAATTGGAATAACAAGTTGTAATTCGCTAATTAATAATTGCTTAAAAATAACTCTGGAAAACAATTGCGATTTATTAAAACCAAGGGATTTGGCAAAGTTATAGTATTCAGAAGAAATAACTTCTTTTGTTGTTTTTCTAGCTTTTGCAGCAAAAATACTGATTGTAAAGAATGAGAGAATTGTACAAGGAACAATTAATGATATTAAGTCCAACAATGGTTGGTTAATAAATTGCGAAGGATAACCAACAAAGATACTTGTTGAAAGTGCTAGTATTGAAATGATAATTACTGGTATTGCAGCAAAAACACCTAATATTCCATTTATTATAAAATCATTTGTTTTATTGAAATGAAAACCTAGATAAATACCTAAAAGATTACCAATTAAAATTGATATAGTAAATGTGATTATTGTAAATAAAAATGTTCATTTGAAATAATTAAAGTATAAATGTAAAATCCCTTTTGAGGCTGATACATTATATGAATATATTTGACCAAGAGAACCACTAAATAAAGATTTAATATAGTGACTGTATCTTACAAAGACGTTGCTATCTATTTGTGAATAGACTGTAAAGTTTTGTTTTATTGTCGTTGATAATAATAAATTAATTAGAAAAAATATAAAAGTTAAAATTACAAAATATAACATCCAGAAAATAAGTGTTTTAATGAGATATTTTGTTATTTTTTCTTTCATATGTCTCCTTAATATTTTTTTCAAGTGAAATAATAATTTTCTGTTGCGTCAATTACTTCTCTATTGTATTTCAAGCTATATGTTGTATATGTTTTACTATCTCAACTCATTGATGAACGATAGTTAGTAATTGTTCTTGCAACTCTATCAAAACGTTGTGTATTAGCTTTGTTTGCAAGTACAATTAATTCATCTGATTCCACTTGTTTGTTATCGTTTGCATCAATTCATAGTTGAACATTTAACCTACCATCTGAACTTGTAAATTCGTTAAAAAATCTATATGGTATTTCATCTGTTATATATGAATAGTTGTATTGAACGATTGGTTTTAGCATTTTTGTTTCGTCATATGTTTGTAGATACGAAGTTTTAGCGATAAAGTTGTTTTTATGAGTATGAATGTTGAAATCAACATATTCATTATTATCTTTAATAAAAAGCAGTTTTTTATCGCTTGCTTCAAATTTAGCTAAATTGATATTTGAAGGAATGTAACCACCAATATGTATTGAATTGTTTGCGGTTTTATCTATTGAATTGTTAACGACATAACTTATAGGTAATCCATATCCAAAAAGGTCTAGATATGTATTGAATAAACCATTTAGACGATAATTAGGAATGGTACGATATTTGTATAAATACTCACCATTAATATTTTTTAAGTTTTTTAGTTGTTCATCAAATACTCAGTTTGTAGAGAATAATAAATCTCTTTTTCATCGATCTCTTCCAAGAGTTTTTAATAGATCATCTCCAATTGCAGTTAAATGTAAGTAATGACCATTTACAAAATATAAATAATTCAATCATTTATCACGTAATTGTGCATTACTTTCTTTACCAGCAAAAGCGAATTTTAGAAACTCACGCGGAATTAATTCTTCAAATGAGAATGAGTATTTTAGATCGCCTAGATTAACGTTTTTAGAAAATCTAGTTGGGTTGTAATATGAGTTATTAAAATAATAATTTTCTAATGTAATACTATTTCAATCTTTTGCATTATTGTGAGGGAGGTTTGCTAATTCAAATAAATCATAAGCTGTTCATTTATAAAATATTGGAAATTCACCATCAGGCGGTTCAATTCCTGGATGATATGGAATTGCATCATAGTTTGTCTCATTATATCCTAGAAAGTGTCTGAATGAGTTTATAAACTTTTTGTTATTTGCATAGTTTCTAGCAATAATAGAACTTTCATCTTTTTTGTATAACAAGCTTGTATCTGCATTTATATCAGTAGTTCTGTGAGAGGTGTTATATGAATTTGATACATAATGCATATATTCATGAACTAAAACAGAAAGTATCATTTCCACTCTGTTTTCAAGACTTTCATTTTGTCAAGAATGGTTAATTCCTTCTGCATTAACAAATGCGTTAAGTGAAATTCAAATATTATCTGTACTTGGAAGATAAAAACCATTAGCTCTATCTGTTCCGTCAATGTTCTCATCTTTATTGATATACACATTTCTTAATAAGTTAATTTCAGGTCCAAACATAGCTCTTTTCTTAAACTCTTCGTTTAACATTTTAATTCCGTCAGGACCTAAAAAGTAAACCAAATTACCCTCATTATCTTTTGCATATGGATATTCAGTTATTGATAAATTACCATATTTGAAAGTATCATTAAATTTGTCATTTGAATCTGAACTATATTTAGGATTAAAGACAATTTTTTGATTTTCATCATTTTTTGTGATTTTGTTTATATCGTCAATAATTGGTTGAATTTGTGGGTTGATCACTCTATAGATAATATAGCAAACGCTTCCAATAATTCCTGTGCCGATAAATAAACCAAAAAGCAGGAAGAATATTGTTAATCCTCCTAATTTACGTTTAGATTTTGGTTTATTTTCTTTGGCGTTCATTATGCTCCTAATCTAATTAATATTATTAAATATTAATTTTATTATATTTTAAAAGCTAGTAATTATTTTAAGAAAAATAAAAGAAAACTATGCACCAGAAAAGCCTTCTAATTTAATTACTTCATTAATATTTGTTTTTTCTTGTGTGCTTTCATTAATTGAAATATAACCATTGATTGTAATTTCGTAATTTTCATCATGACCTTTATTAATTGAAATATTTGTGAAATCAAAATCAAATTGTGTCGCAATATTTTCGTTTGTTTTTTCTATATTATAGTATTTCTTAAAAACATTCAATCTATCGTTGAAGTTTTGAGAAGCTTTTAATTCGTTAATAAATTCAGTTGCTGAAATAGATAGTTTTAAAGTAGGTATGAAGTGGTAATTGGCCAATGTAATTGTTGCTATTTCTTCTTTAAATCCAGCAATTGTAAATCTAGTAGTTTCTTCTGCATTATTAATAACCCTAATAATATCTAAATGAATGATTCCTCCATCACTATGTGCGTGAGTAGAACTTGAAACTTTGTAAGTTGCAATTGATGGTATTTCTTCATCATTAAAAGGAATACTATATTTATTCAATACCTTCTTGATTTCATTTCATGAATTTAGGTTAATTAATTTTGAAACAACTTCATCGGCTGTTATATTTTGTTGGTTATACGCCTTTTTAGAAATAGATAGACCTAATTTGGTTTCATATTCAACATTTTCGTTAATTACAACTTTTTTATCACAAGCAGCTGCGATTATTGGAGTTGTTAATATTGGTGTAAAACTTAAGGGAATAAGTCATTTATTTAGCTTTTTCATCATTACCTTCTTTATAATACTTTCATTTTAAATACACTTATAATTACATAAAAATTGTATTAATTATCATTAATTATATAATATTTGCATATTTTTTAGTTCAAAAGAAGATTATAATTATATATATGAAAAAAACAATTTTGACATTCACTATTTTGCCTGTTGCAATCATTTCAATTGCAACTGCTATAACTATGTCAAAAATGTCTGGATATCGTCCATATCATACAAGAGAAGAGTTAATAAATTACAATAATTTTGATTCAAAAAGAGATAATGCAACTTATGAAAGTGCATTAATTTTAGATAAGCCTAAAAATATAAAAGTTGAAGGTTCTTATGATAATTCATTCAATATTTCAAAGATTGAATTACAAAGAATTTTCAAGAACTTTTCAATGGAATTAACGAATTTAGGAAAAGAATTAACGGCGCAAGAAATGCATACAATCCTTCAAAACGAAATAAGTACTAAGCAACTTGGTGCTGGAAGATATTTTGATGAAGGAAAAATTTCTTTTGAAGAGATTATGAAACAACCCCAAATTGCTCAATATTTCAATATAACATGACCAGATTTTAAAGAATATAATCAAAAATTTTATGAAATAAGATATACATTAGAACAATATAATCCTAAAACACCTAATGTTATAACAATTAGAGCACAATTTTATCATTCAGATAAACTTCATATTGATTATATTCAACCTACAATTGTGATGAAACATGATACAGGAGTCGCAATTGGACCGATGTGATTTTTAACAATTTCAGGTTTTAAAGCATAATATATTCAATTTAAAATATAATTTTAAATATGCTACGAATTATTGCCGGAAAATATCGTTCAAGAAAGATTGAACAACCATCCAAAACTACAACAAGACCAACAACTGATAGAGCAAGAGAAGGTCTATTTTCTTCAATTCAATTTCAGATAGAAAATAGAACTTTTTTAGATCTCTTTGCAGGTTCTGGTGCTTTTTGTTTAGAAGCACTTTCAAGAGGTGCTAAACAAGGTATTTGTGTTGAAAAAGATAAATTTGCTTATGAAGTAATTTTGAAAAACAAAAGAACTTTAAATGAAACAAATTTAGATGTATATTGAATGGATTGTTTTACTTTTTTACAAAAGAATTTAGATAAAAAATTTGATTATATTTATTTAGATCCACCATATAAATTGCGTGAAGAATTGTTTCAAGTTCTGGACATTATTACACAGGCTGATATGATTAATGAAAATGGTTATTTATTAATTGAAACTGATATTGATAATTTAGATTATTGTTTGAATAATTATAAGATTATAAAGAATAAGAAATATGGTAAAATTTATATCTACTATCTACAAAAAACTTTATAAATAACTTAATTAATGAAAAATGTATAAAAAAATTTAATAGGAGTTAAATATGTCTGCGAAAAAATTAATTATTTTTACAGGACCAAGTGGAGTTGGTAAAGGAACTGTTGAAAAACTACTTTTTGACGATAAATCATTAAAACTTAAACTATCTGTTTCAGTTACAACAAGAAGACCAAGAGAAGGTGAAATTGATGGTGTACATTATTATTTCGTATCTCAAAACACATTTGATGCCTGTTTATCAGATAATCGTTTAATTGAATACTCAATGCACTTTGATAATTACTACGGAACTTTATATTCAGAAATTGACAGAATTATCTATCAAGGTAAAATTCCTTTTTTAGAAATTGAAACCAACGGAGCAATGCAAATTATTGACTATTACAAGAAATTTAACAAAGTTGATGAAATTGTTTCAATTTTTCTAATGCCTCCTTCATTTAAAGAATTAGAAAGACGCATTCAAGGTAGAGGAACGGAACCTGAAGAAGTTGTTGAAAAGAGATTAAAGAAAGCTAAAGAAGAAATTGGTCAATCAACCATTTTTGGACATATTGTTATCAACAATACAGTAGAACAAGCTGCTGAAGATATCAAGGCAATTATTAAAAAAGAATTTAAAGAACTTCTTGAAACAGAAAAACAAGCTAACGAAGGTAGAAATGCTTAATTAAATCGGAGTGGAGAGTGAAGTGGATTTTGTTGTTAAATCAGATAAGGGTCTAGTTAGATCAAAAAATGAAGATCGAGCAAAAGTTTGTTTTCATGAAAACAAAGTTTTAGCTATGCTATGTGATGGTATGGGCGGACATTTTGGTGGGGATAAATGTGCCGATCTGGTCATTGAATTATTTGAACAATACTTCAAAGAAAACTTTCCAGAAAACGTTTTATATAATGATAAAAAAGCTATTAATGAATGATTCATTAATGCCCTTGAATTCATTAAAGATAATTTAATTGAATTCTCAAATAGATTTTATAAATATTCAGATATGGGGACAACTTTAACGGCTGCCCTAATTTTTCCTTTTGAAAAATACATATATGTATTTAATATCGGTGATTCAAGAACATATATTTACAATGGATTACTACATTTAGTGACTGAAGATCAAAATGTTAGAAATACTTGAGTAAAGCAAGGGAAATTAACTAAAAAAGAAGCAACTAATTTAGTTTTTGGCAATCAATTAACAAGTTGTATTGGACCTTTTAAAAAAATGACACCAGATGGGAATGTTTTTAATAAAGATTCAAATTGTAAATATGTCGTTTTAACAAGTGATGGATTGCATAATTTTGTAGATAAACCAACAATGGAAATTATCTTGCAAAAATCAATTTCTTTAGATGAAAAAGCGAGTGAATTGATTGAATTTGCAAAGAAAAATGACTCAAACGATAATATCAGTGTGGCAATTGTGGAGATTTAAATGAATTTATCAAAATATAAGAATTTGAATAAGAATTTTCATGACTTTAAATTAATTGGTGAAGGCGGATTTGGTGAAGTTTATTCAGCAATTTTTAACGGTCGTCAGGATCGTTGAGCAATTAAGGTTTTAACAAACAGTGATTCAGCCAATAAACATATCAATCGTTCACGTTTTAAAAATGAAGTTAATTTATTAAAAGAAATTGATAGTATCAATGTCGTTAAGTTCTATGGCCATTATTTATCAGAAGATGAATGTTATTTGGCAATGGAATTAGTCAATGGTCATTCATTAAAGGAATTATTAAATAAAAATCAGCAATTGAACGCTGAACAAACTGTAGCTATTGCAAAACAAATTTGTCAAGGTTTAATTGATATCCATCAACACAATATTGTCCATCGTGATTTAAAACCATCAAATATCTTAATTAATGAAAATCAAATTGTTAAATTGATTGATTTCGGTATTTCATTATCTGATGAAACCATTAGATTAACAACAGCAGGTAAAGTAGTGGGTTCGATTTATTATATGGCTCCTGAATTAATTTTAGGTAAAGCATCCCCTTCACCACAAAGCGATATCTATGCATTAGGAATTTTAATGTATGAAATGCTAAAAGGCAAGGTTCCATTTTCTGGATCTGATTTTGAAGTAATTGCTAACTGTCATGTTAATCAAAAATTACCATCATTAAAAGAAGTAAATCATTCAATTCCGCAAGCATTGGAAAACATTATTTTAAAATGCACAGCTAAAAAACCATCTGATCGTTATACAGATTGTGTTGAGTTATACCAAGATTTACAAACATGTTTAACTTTAAAAAGAGTTTCTGAAGAAAAAATTCAAATTGGTGAACAAAATTCCGTTCAAAAAGCTAAAAAGTTCTTCCATAGTAAGAAATTTGCAATTATTTTAGGCACAATTGGTGGATTATTAATTATCATATTAATAATATTGATTGCATTGTCTGCTAAAGGAGTTATTTAGATGGAGTTAGGAAAAATTGTTAAATCAGTTGCTGGATTTTATGATGTAAAGAGTTATGAAGATAAACAGATCTATCGTGTAAGAGGATCTGGTAAATTAAGATTGCTTGATATGAAACCAATTGTTGGTGACGAAGTTGAATTTGAAAAGGGTGAATTAATTCATCGTATTTTAGGAAGAAAGAATTTCTTTATTCGTCCAAAAATAGCCAACGTTGATCAAGCAATTGTTGTAATGTCATTAGTTGAACCTGAATTTAGTTCATTATTGGTTGATAAATTTTTAATTATTATTGAAAATAAAAACGTTGAACCAATTATTGTTTTAACCAAAAAAGATTTAACCTGTGATAGTAAAATCAATTTCTATAAAGAACAAGGTTATAAAGTGTTTGAAATTAACTACGAAAAGCAACAAGGTTTTGAAGGATTAAAAGATATATTCAGACACAAAACAAGTTTTTTTGTCGGACAAACTGGAGTTGGAAAAACAACATTAATTAATTATTTAGCAAACACTAATTTCGAAACTCAAGCCATATCAAAAGCATTAAATAGAGGAAAACATACAACTCGTGAAGTGAGTTTAATTAATTTCAATGGTGGAGAGATCATTGATACACCAGGGTTCTCTTCAATTGAATTTGATTTAACAATTGATGAACTACCAACTGCCTTTAAAAGTTTTAAAGAAGCGTCTAAATTGTGTAAATTTAGATCATGTAAACATTATGCAGAAAATATAAATGATTGTAATGTTAAAAAACTTGTTGAGCAAGGAATTATTAAACAAGAACGTTATGATAACTATGTAAGTTTTTATGAAAGATTAAATGGAGAAAAGAGATAATATGCGTAAAATAAGTCCATCTGTATTAGATGTTAAAAGAGATAATTTAATTGAATATATCAATAACTTAATTAATTGAGGTGTAACTAATGTTCACTATGATATTATGGACAACATTTTTGTACCAAATGTTGCTTTGCAATTTAAAGAAGTTAAAAAAGTTAAAGAATTGTGCAAAAAACACACAATGGATATTCATTTAATGGTTAAAGATGTATTCGGTTATTATGAAATGTATAAAAATGTAGGAGATATTTTAACCTTTCATCTGGAATCATTTAATTCATATCAAGAATTTTTAGAATTAGTTGCTTTAGCTAAAAAAGATAATGTTAAATTAGGATTGTCAATCAATCCAGATACTAAAGTAGAACAATTAATTCCTTATATTGAACATTTATCATTAGTTTTAATTATGAGTGTCTATCCAGGATTAGGTGGACAAAAATTTATTGACAATAGTTTAAATAAAGTAAAAGAATTAAAAGAATTATTAATTAAGTCAAATTCTTCAGCAATTATTCAAATTGACGGAGGAGTTAAGGACTTTAATATCAAAGATTGTTTTGATTCAGGAGTTAACCTAGCTGTCGTTGGTTCATATTTAGTAAATAATTTCTCAAAAGAAACTGTTGATAAATTGTTGAAATAAAAAGTTGATCAATTACAATCAACTTTTTATTTTATTATAGTTTTATATTTAAACTTTCTTCAATCATTTTAATTGATGCTTCAATACTTTTAATAAGTTCATCTGCCGCTTGACTAGTCATGTTTGAAAAATCTGAATTTTTTAGTAAGGTTTCCATAGCAGAAATTGTGGTATTAAGAGTATTTTTAATACCATCTGAAATTTCTCCATTACTGGTTAAATAAGTTTTCATTTTACTAATAAATTCTTCAAGCTTTTTCTTTGCTTGATCTTGTTTGTTTTCGCATGAAACCATAGAAATTGGTGCTATTACAGTCGGTAATATACCCAATGATAAAAATAAAAATTTGTTTTTCATATAGATAATGATCCCCCTGAATTTTATATATACTTAAATTTTACCTTAATTAAAATCTTGGATTTATAAAATATGTCATTAACAGTTTATAAATTAATTTAGAAAATTAATATATTTATATAAATATGATTTCCATAATTAAAAAAGCTATATCAATTATAGCTATTTTAATATGTATATATTTTTTGAGAATAGAAATTAATTCTTCCTGTTATTAAACTAATAACGGGCTTTAGATGAAAAATAATTAATGCATATATTGGAATTTCAATTAAGGTTTTAAACATAATTGGTATCATAAATGGAAGATAATATTTTTGATATGTTCACGTTCCATTTCTGAAACGATTATGGTAGTTAATATAAGCAAATGGCCCTCAGAATCAACGCATAATTACAATAATTAGAAACACGCCTACCAGAATTCCAAAAACATATTGTGCATTTAATTTGTGTTTGAAATTTCAAGAGAATTTGTTAATAAAATAAGTAATGAAAGCGATAATTCAGATTGCAGTTAATCCTGTAGCACTCACACTTGCAACTACAATAGTTGGAATAGGATTTTTTGATTTAAATCTTAATTCAGCTCAATCAAAAGGTTTATTGTAAGTGATTAAAAAACTAATCATAATAATAGTAATAATAACTAAAATGATAAACCCAACATACCATGTTGTTCGTTTAACGTTAAAGATAAAATGAACTAATAATCCACTAATCATTGCAATAATCACGGGTACAATTGCATACTCAATCATTCATGTTGATATTCCATAAATAATTTGATTCAATGTATCACATAAAATCCCTAGCAAAGCACCCTTAAATGGACCTAATATTAAACCGAATAAAATAAATATTGCATATGTTAAAGAAATATTTAAAGGCCCTTTAAATACATAACGTTCTAAACTTGCAGCAATGAAATAAATTCCTAATAAAATTCCGAATAAAGCAATGTCAAATGTTGTTAATTTTCACGAAGATAAAATAATTCGTCTTCTAATACTTTTAAAAAAGAAAGCACGTACCTCCTGTTTTTTAATGAATTAATTTTATTATAAAAATTTAAAAAGAAATATAAATTAAATAAAAAGAAAGCCGGTGTTTCGTCCGGCCCTCCTCATATATTAAGTGTACAAACAAAGTCCGCGCTTGTTCTTAATAACAACACTATTATATATGAGAATTTCTGTTTTTCATTAAAATCTTTAAAAATCGTGTTTTTTATTCATTTATTTATGAATTTCTTAAAACATTTAAATATAGGAAATAAATTATATTAAAATTTATATTGATGAATACAAAGTATATTATTCATGAAGATTGAAATATTATATATTCGAATAAAGGTGATATTTTTTAATATTGCCTTTTTTATTTTGTTAAATGAAAGGATTTAAGATGAAAAAAACATGAAAAATTATTCTATCAATAGGAACTGTTGCCCCTCTTTTGGCTACTCCTCTTATTGCTGCTTCTTGTGAAGATACAACCTTAAACGAAGATGCAACAATTTCTTTAAAAACATCAGCAGCAGGTAAAACCGTTGATCAAATTACAGATTTAGATATTGATATTCATACACAACCAGGAACAGTAGGACAAGTTTTAAAAATTGTTTCAAGAGATACAGCAAGCAAAACAGTTACTTTTGAAATTAAATTAACAAGAGGTTCAAAAACTAAAACATTTACAGCATCAGTAAAAGCAACTGAGGCATCAACCGGTTCATCAACTGGAACAACAACAGGCGGAGGAACTGGAACCACTACACCAACCCCAACACCTAGCACACCAGAAGAAATTTTCTTAGCATATGCAGCTAAGATAGAAAACTATGCATTCAACGTACCAGAAGATGCAAAAGCAGATCTTAAAACTGCTGTAACTGGCGGTAAAGATTTATGATATGACTATAAATCATATTCTATTATTGCAACAGATAAAAATGCAAAACCAAACTGAAAAGCTGATAATAAAGCATTGTTAAAATTAGCTAAAACACCATCTACAAATAACTACCAATTAGCAAATGCTACAGCCCCTACATATAAAGGCACAGATAAAAGAGGTAAAGAAATTGATAAAATTTCTTCAAAACTTGATTATAGAGTAGATGGAAATAAATTAATTATTTCACTAAAACCAGTTTGCTTTAACGTTGATGGTAAATACAAGATTGCAATTTCAACAAATGTACATGAAATTGAAGTTCAATTACCAGAAGATGCTCCTGCGTCAACTACTGAAACCCCAACCCCAGCTCCAGAACCGGCCCCTGTAACAACAGAAAGCACAACAGCTTAATAAATTAGATAAAAAAATGTAATTGTAAAATAAGCGATTACATTTTTATTTTGTGTAATAATTGTATATTATGCGTTTAAGACACAACAAATATGCCCTTGATATATTGAATGAAAGCAATTTCACTATTCAAAAATTTCCATACCAATTAAACAACAATGTTGTTTTAGAAATTGGTATGGGTAAAGGAAGAATGATTAATCAATTAGCTAAATTACATCCAGAAAATATATATATTGGAATTGAGAAATATTCTACTCCTGCCTTAAGTTCTTATAAAAAACTTATGGAAAATAATTTAACTAATTTATATTTATTAATTGGAGATGCAAGTCAATTAAATGAATATTTTACTGGCAGATGTAAAACTATTTGATTAACATTTTCTGATCCTTGACCTAAAAAAAGACATTTCAAAAGAAGACTTGTTTATAGGGATTTTTTAGCTCAATATAAAAATATATTGGATGAAGATGGAATTGTATATTTCAAAAGTGATAACGATGGGTTATATCAATTTGCATTAGAGGAATTACAGTATTTCAATGCAAACATTATCTATCATACCAACGATTTACATAATTGTGATTACGATATAGAAAATCACCTTACCGATTATGAAGAAAAATTCCATAGCATGGGTAAAAATATTAATTTTATTGCTTTCAATTTTAAAAAGAATTTATAACTCTCTTTATATTGTGAAAGTTAAATGTTTTTAAAATAATGTATAATTAAATAAAATATTTATTTAATTTATTTTTAATAATTAATTTAATTCGGAGGAAATATGGCTAAAACTAGAATTGCTATAAATGGATTCGGAAGAATCGGAAGATTAGTATTTCGTGAAATATTTCACGATGATCAATTAGAAGTTGTTGCAATTAATGACTTAACAGATGCAGCAACTTTAGCTCACTTATTAAAATATGACACAGCACATGGAATTATGAATGCTTCAGTAGAACACAATGAAAATTCAATCATTGTTGATGGTGTTTCATTCCCTGTATATGCAGAAAAAGATCCTGCAAATCTACCATGAAAAGATTTAAATGTTGACATTGTTGTAGAAGGAACGGGAATTTTCGTTACAGCAGAAGGTAGTCAAAAACACCTAGATGCTGGTGCTAAAAAAGTTTTAATAACAGCTCCTGCAAAAGGTGATGGTGTTAAAACTGTTGTATATTCAGTAAACGAAAACATTTTAACCAAAGATGACCACATTATTTCAGCAGCTTCATGTACAACAAACTGTTTAGCTCCTGTTATGGATGTATTGGAAAAAGAATTTGGTGTTGTTAAAGGATACATGACAACAGTTCACTCATATACAGCAGACCAAAGATTACAAGATGCTCCACATAAAGACTTAAGAAGAGCAAGAGCAGCTGCTTCTAATATGATCCCTACAACCACAGGTGCTGCAAAAGCGATTGGAAAAGTTATTCCTACATTATCAGGAAAAATGAATGGTATTGCTTTAAGAGTTCCAACAATTACTGGATCTTTAGTTGATTTAAGTGTTGAATTACAATCAAGTCCTTCTGTTGAAGAAATCAATGCAGCTGTTAAAAAACATGCATCAGCTTCATTAATTTACACAGAAGATCCAATTGTTTCATCAGATATCATTGGTGTAAAAGCTGGTTCAGTATTTGATGCTCAATTAACATCTGTATTAGAAGTTGATGGCAAAAGATTATACAAAATCTACGCTTGATATGACAACGAAAGTTCATTTGTTAACCAATACGTTAGAACACTAAAACACTTAGCAACATTGATTTAATTGATGCAAATATAAAAAACAACGCAAGCAAATAAGTTTCGTTGTTTTTTTATCTAATTTTTATTGTTTTAACCATTGTTCGTTTTTCATTAACAAGTAAAGATAAATTGTAGTTTAATTGTTGAAACTCTTTAATGTATTTATTTAAAAGTTTTAATTCATCAACGATTAGATCATAATTTTGTAATTTACTATGGTTGTGAATAAAAAACTCGTGTGCGTAGTAGTTTCTGATTTTAAGATATTCGTATAATAAAGCGATTGTTGTTTTACTAAATGCTTTGCTATTTTGACAATGTCAAATAACACGACCCAGTGTACATTTAGCTAATTCTTTATTAAATAATCAAGCTTGTTCATGAATTGACATTAATTCTTCAACTGTGATATTTTCGTGATTTTGATATTTGTTTCAAATATCTGAATATGTCACAATTAAAGCGATGTTATGTTGGATATATTGAGCTTCTTGAATCAATCTTGCAATTAAGATATATAGATTTTCCATAACTAATTTAATAATTTATATAACTGTTTAATAACTTCTAAATCAAGAGTTTCTGCACGAACATTTAAATCCAGATTTAATTTATTTAGAGCTTCAATAAGTGAATTTTTTGAATATACATTAATTAAATTATTAATTAATGTTTTACGTTTATATTGAAAAAGATTTTTAACAAATTTTAGAAATTCATATTTAGGATATTCTAGTTCTTTATTAAAAGTGATCGAGATAATTGCTGAGTCAACCTTCGGAGCTGGATTGAAGTTATTAGCTTTAACGATAAATTCTAATTTACATTCACCAATGTAATTTAAAGAAACAGTTAATTTACCATATTCTTTACTATTTGCTTTAGCAGTTATTCTTTCAGCAACCTCTTTTTGTACCATTAAAACAGCTTTTGATATATTTTCACTGTTATCTATTAATTTAAATAGAATATCTGATGTTATGTTATAAGGAATATTACCAATAACAATATATTTGCTGTTAGGCAATTCAGCTTCTAGGAAATCTTGTAATTTAATTTCTACATTTTTATTTTTAATTTCTTTGGTTAATTTTTGATGTAAATCACGATCGATTTCATAACAGGTTAATTTTTTAACTTTATCAATCATTAAATAAGTTAAAGCACCTTGACCAGGACCGATTTCAATAACATCTTGACCTTCAATATTCCCTAGGTTAACAATTTTTTCTTGAATGTGTTTATTAATTAAAAAGTTTTGACCAAAACATTTTTTAGCGCGAAATTCTTCCATTATACGTTAAACACTTTCTTGACATTGTCTTTAATTTGTTTGATAAACGCTTCAAGTGGAATTTGTTTTAAATCAGCAATAAATTTATATGTGTATTCTACATAAGGTGAAATGTTTGGTTTACCTCTCATTGGAGTTGGGGCTAAATAAGGTGTATCTGTTTCACAAAACAGACGTTCAACTGGAATTACTTTAACGGCCTCTTGTGTAACTTTCCCATTTTTGAATGTAACAACACCTGATATTGAAAAATAAATGTTTTTATATGGAAGATATTTTTTAACTAATTCAGCATCACCGCTATATGAATGCATTACTATTTTTAAATCCTTGTATTTAGGATTTGTAACAATCTCAAAAGCATCGTCTAGTGCATCGCGAATGTGTAGCATTGCAACTAAATTGTGCTTGATACATAAATCTAGTTGAGCTAACATTGAAGCTTTTTGAATTTCTTTAGAAGGAGAGTCATTGTAGTGATAATCTAGACCGAATTCACCAATTGCAATAACATCTTTGGTTAAAATCTCTTCAAGTAAAACTGCATCATTAGCACCAGTTACTTCAGTGGGATGGATTCCAATAATTGGATATAAGAAATCTCTTTTTGAACATAGTTCTAATATTTCTTTTGAATCTTTAAGTGATGTGCCGACGACAAATAATTTTTCCATATTATCGTTGTATCACTGATCAACTACTTCAAGGGGATTTGCGTAATATTCAGTAAATGGATGGGTGTGAATATCGATATATTTCATTTTTAAACTCCTATTAATTTATCAAAGATGTTTGCAATTACAATTTGTCATTTAATTTTATTTGTTTGATAATCATTTGCGTTGTTATGACTTATTAAAGAATCTGAAACAATTTTAATACTTGCAAAAGGAATTGATCAAATTATAGCTGTATGCATTAATGCAGTACATTCCATATCAATTAAACTTACATTTATAAAATGTTTTTCTAGCATATCTAAATCACTTTTAGTTGCAAATCTATCTGCTGTAGCAATATCAACTTCTCCTAAATTCAAACGTTTCTGCAATGTTTTATTAAGTTTTTCATTTGATTGAAAAACTTTAATTTGATTAGGTAGCATTCCATGTTCATAACCTGGAATTGCAGTTAAATCTACATCATAGTAATAACCTTTATTAATAATGTAACTTGAACCAATTTCAAAGTCTTTAATTGCTGCAACTGGACCAATATTAATTATTTGGGTAATTGATGGAATCATTGATAAAGTATATGATAAATAACTTGATGCATTAACCTTGCCAACACCTGTGTGTGCAATATAAAATTGTTTGTTTTTATATTTAACAAATAATATATTTTGAAAATCGTTATAGATATTGTTTAATTGGTATTCTTTGATAATTTGACATTTTGATAATATAAATTGACTTTCCTGTTTTTCTGCAAAAATAAAAAGTTTCATGTAAGCTCCTTAGATATATAACAATTATAATAATAAAATTAATATATAATTTACATATACTATTTTTAATAGTATTTATTGAAAATATGAAAGGATAGAAATGATTACTTACCAAACTAAACGTAACAATGAAATGGTATTAAAAGCAGTTTATGAAGGTAGTCAACATCCAGTTGAAATTGGAGAAAGATCAAATTACATAACTGAATTATTCAAATCAAATGAAGCATATATTTTTATTTCAAAAGAAGTTAAAACATATACAAGTTTTCTAAAAGTTGTAGATTCAATTGTTTTAGCTAAAAGAAGAAATTATCAAATTGATTTAGATTCTTTTGTTAATGATTTCTTAACATTAGAAGATGTTGTTCGTGCATTCGTTTTAAGAATCGCTTATCACGAAGCAAAACTATATCATGCAACTAAAAAAATAGACAAGGATGAAGAAAAAATTGAGTTATCTTTATTAATATCATCTGCTGAATCAATTAAAGTTAAAACAAAAATTTCAACTTTAATTGAAAGATTAAATGTGATTGCGACTGCAATCAATGGTGCAAGAAATTGACAAATTACACCTCCTAATATTGCAACTTCAACAAAAATTGCTGAAGAAATTGAAGCAGAATTTAGCAAAAACCCAGATTTAAAAGTAACTGTATTAAAGAAAAAAGATTTACAAAAATTAAACATGAACTTAGTTCTTGCAGTAAACGCAGCTAGTGCTGACGAAGCAAGAGTGGTAGTTGTTGAATATAAAGGAAATCCAGATTCAAAAGAAAAAACAGTTTATGTAGGTAAAGGTATCTGTTTTGATACAGGTGGATATAACACTAAAGGTTACCACATGGAAGATATGAAATTTGATATGTCTGGTTCTGTTATTTGTGCATACGCAGTTAAAGCACTTGCTGAATTAAAAGTTGCAAAAAATGCTGCAGCAGTGATGTTATTAACTGATAACAAAGTTGATGCAAACGGAACAGTTCCTGAATCAGTTATTATTTCAATGTCAGGAAAATCTGTTGAAATTACTGACACAGATGCTGAAGGAAGACTTGTATTAGCAGATGGTTTATACTATGCAGCAACTGAATTAAAAGCTACAACAATTGTTGATGTTGCAACTTTAACTGGCGCAATGACAAGAGCATTAGGAAAAACATATTCAGGTATTTATGCTACATCGGATGAAAAATGAACAAAATTTGAATCATCAGCAAAAATTGCACACGAAAAAGTATGAAGAATGCCAATGCATGAAGCATTCCATAAACCAAATAAATCATCAAAAGTTGCAGATTTAAACAATTATTCAACATCTGAATTATCAGATTGTAATACAGCAGCAATGTTTTTAAAAGAATTTACAAACAATGTAGATTATATTCACTGTGATATTGCAGGAACCGCAGACGGTAAAGGCATGGGATATGGTGTATTAGTATCAACATTAGTTGAATTTGGAGAATTAATTTAATAAGGAGTAATTATGGAATTGATTAAATATCTAGAAACTACAAGATCAGAAAAAACCTTATTAAAAGGAATTTACAAAGATCAAAAATTGCCTCAAAACCTAATTAAAAAAGTTAATGCAATTACTGAATATTTAGATGAAAACACTGCTTATGTATATCTTGGCGAAAAGAAAGATGTTGATTGAGATTCAATTTACGAATTAGCTAAATCGTTAGCAGAAAATGCTGCAAGAGATTATCAAATTGATGTTGCTTCATTCGTTCCTGGCTGTATGTGTATTAAAGGAACATTAGACGCTTTTGTTAAAGGCATTAACTTTACAAACGCAAATTTATATAATAAAAAAACATTCACAAAGAAAGTGAATAAAAACCAATTATCACTATTAATTGAAAAACCAAGTCAAGAAGTTCAAGATGCATTCAACAAAGCATTAATTTTAATTGATGCTCAAAACTTTGCAAGAAATCTAGGAGTGACAGCACCTAACGATTTAAACTCAGAACAATTAGCTGATATTGTTGCTAAAGATTTCAAACAATATACAAACTTAAAAGTAACTGTATTAAAGAAAAAAGATATTCAAAAATTAAATATGGGTCTGCTTTTATCAGTAAATAGAGGATCGGTATATGAACCTCGTGTTGTAATTATTGAATATAATGGTGATCCTACAACAACCGAAAAAACAGTTATGATTGGTAAAGGTATTACCTTTGACTCAGGTGGTTATTCATTAAAACCTTCTAAATTTATGTTAGGTATGAAATATGACATGTCAGGTTCAGCAATCGTTGCCGCAACTATGAAAGCAATCGCTCAATTAAAACCTAAGAAAAATATTTCAGCAATTATGTGTATTACTGATAACAGAATTAATGGAGATGCTTCATTACCAGATTCTGTATGAACATCAATGTCAGGTAAAACTGTGGAAATTAACAACACTGATGCTGAAGGAAGATTAGTTATGGCTGATGGTTTATACTATGGTGCTACAAAACTAAATGCTACTAGATTAATTGACGTAGCAACTCTAACTGGAGCTATGGTTATGGCGCTTGGTGATACCTATACAGGTGTTTGAGCAACTTCAGATCAAGCTTGAGAAGAAATTTCGAGAGCTGCAAAAACTCAACATGAATTAATTTGAAGAATGCCATTTGATGAAGAATATGAATTAAATATCAAAAATTCAGTTGTTGCCGATATGAAAAACACAGATCTATCAGGAATGGCTGGTTCATGTTCAGCGGCAATGTTTTTAAAAGAATTTACAAACGACGTTGAATACATTCACCTAGACATTGCTGGAACTAATGATATTGATGAAAAACCAATGTTTGCGATGGTTAAAACATTGATTGAATTAGGAATTCAAAAATAATTAAAAACAGATAAAAAATTAAGAAAAGAAGTAACTTTACGCTAAAAATCTAGTAAAAGTTCTTCTTTTTTGTATTTTTTTCCCAATATTTACTTGTTTTTTATTTTTATTGATTCTGTAACAAAATCGTAGATGAATACATTACTAGTTTAAAAGAAAATAAAATGCAATTATTAGCATTTATTGAATCAAATTTTAATCAAGGATGATCATCAGATGCTATTCGCATGAATATCTCGGGATTATTACAATTACTTTTATTTACAAACAAAAATGTTAGTGAAAGACGCAATATAAATTCTACAAATGGTTCACTAAGTTCCGATAATACTTATGCATCTGAAGCATATATTATAAAAGCAATTAAATATTTCTTAAATAACAAAAAAGAATTAACTGAATCTGTTGTTAAAAACAGTGGATTAGAAACTAATAATTCAGATTAAATAACAATTCAAGTAAATTAGAAAACAAAATTATGGAATTAGAAAAAGAAATTCTTGAACTAGAAAACAAACAGAAAAACCAGCGGAGAAACTAACTGTTGTTGAAACTAAATCATCAAAATCAAATGTCGCTTGATGAATCGTCACTTCAATAACATTATTTATATTAATTCTAATTTTAGTAATAGTTATTAAAAGAATTAAAGAAAAAAATCTCAGGATCACCTGAGATTTTTATTATTTTGTTTAAATAAATTAAGCAACTAAACCGTATTTTTTTAAGGTTCTTGCAGTTTTAGCGGTAACACGCACTGTTTTCTTTGTTCCGTTTGATTGTAAAACAGTAACTTTTTGAAGGTTTAGATCAAATGTTCTTTTAGTAGTGTTTAAAGCATGTGATCTTTTGTTTCCGCTTAATGGTTTTTGACCAGTTAATTGATCTCTACCTGGCATATTACTCTCCTTTGCATAAAATTTAATACTAATATTTTAAACAATTATTAATAAAATTTTTAATTTTTGTATTAATTATTATAATGATGTAATTTTATAGATTTGGTCATCAATTGATACTGTATCACCAATTTTAATTTTGCTGTTTCTGGTATCAATTTCACGATTGTTAATTGTAATTTTGTGTTTCATAACAAAGAATTTTGATTTACCACCTGTTGGGATTAAATCTAATTTTTTAAGAAATTGAGTTACTGTTATGTATTCTCCGAATATTTTAACTTCCATAATTAAAATCCTTTTTGTGAAGTAAATAGTTGCAAGCTGTTTGGATTTGAATTGCTTAATACTACAATTCTTAATTTATCTTTTGTTATATTTAAGGTTAATTCGTCATCAAATACAGAAACAGCTTCTTTTAAGAATTTTGAATTTAATGCTAATTTAAGCTCAACATCTGTATAGTGGAAATTAGATGTTGTAATTTCAGCATTAGCAATTTCTTCTTTAGTAGATGAAATTGTTAATAGATTGTCTTTGATATATAGTTTGATTTTGTTATAACTTTCAGCAACAATAACGCTTGCTTTATTTAATAAGTTGTTTAATTCTCTTTTTGAAATAGTAAGTGTATAGGCATAAGATGTAGGAATGACTTTAGATACATCTTGATATGGTTGATCTAATACAGTTGATTGAATCAATGTGTTATCAATTTCAAATGCAAATTTATGACGTGAAATGTAGAATTTAACAATCCCATCGTATTCAAAACCACTTAAATCTTTTAGATTTTTTGCATTGATTGAAATGTTAAAATCATTAGTATTTTCAATGTTTTTCAATTCTTGTGCAAATCTGTAACGATCGGTTGCAATTAATTTTAACACGTTATTTGTTGAAGAGATATTTACACAAGATAAAACAGTGTTTGTATCATTTGATGTACTTGCAAAAATAACGTTTCTAATCATTTGTTTAAATTCGTTTCAGTTTATCTCTAATGTGTCACCATAAACGGTAAATTCTGTTTCTGGATAATCATATAGATTGTATAAATTGATTACAAACCGGTCGTATGCTGTTGAGATTGTCATTGTTTTATTATCAGTTTGAATAGATAAATCACCATCTAATTTTTTAACAATGTTTCTTAAAATGTTTAAGTCAATTAAAGCTTTTCCAGGCATTTCAATTACAGCATCTTGTGAAATTTCAATGACATGTTTAATACTTAATTCTCCATTGGTACCAATAAAGGTAATAATATTGTCTTCTGCTTCAATTAAGATACCTTTTTGTGCTGGCAAGAAAGGAGTTGGACTAACTGCTTTAGATACTCTTTCAATTGCGTTATCAAGTAATAATTTATTAATTCTAATTTCCATATATCCTCCTATAATATTCTGTTAATATTTTCTTTAATTTTTTCAATTGCTAATTTCAATGCTGGGTTTGTTTGCATATTTGCATCTATTCAATTTAGTGAAACAATTACCGTGCTATGTGATTGATTACCGAACATTTTTCCAATGTTTTGAAGTGATAAATCAAAATTATTTTTGATTAATCACATTGAAATTCTTCTAGCAATAACCACTTCTTCTTTTCTTGTATTTGCAGTAATTTTCTTTCTATCAATTTTGTAGTATTTAGCCACAACTTCAATAATGCGATCGGGTGTAATATGTTCTTTAACTTGACTAACATTTTTGAAAATGTTTTTCATTGTTGTTAAATCGTATGTAAAGAAATCATCATTTTGGCTAAATAGTTTAACTCTATTAATTGCACCTTCAATGCTTCTAATTGAACTTGAGAAGTTACGAGCAATAAATTTAAGCGATTCATCTTCTCATAATTCAGGATTGATATCATTCTCTTTTAATTTAAATTTTAAGATTTCTATAACATCGTTGATATCTAATGATTCAATATGAACTGTTAAACCACCTGAAAAACGACTGATAAATCTTTCTTGGAATCCTCCTAATTCTTCAGGTTTTTTATCGGCACAAATAATAATTTGCTTATCGTTTGTAATCATTGTGTTAATGATATTGAATAAAACATTTAATGTACTTTCTCTATTTCCATATTGTTGAACATCATCAAACATTAAACAATCGTATGAGGTTAATTCATCAACTGTTTTGTTAATTCCTCGTTGGTTTTTTTCTTTTAAATCTTCAACCAATCTTCTTGTTAAAACATCAGGATTGATATATAAACAAGTTTTACCTTTTTTAATTAATTCATTACCAATTGCATGTAATAAATGAGTTTTACCTAAACCGCTAGATGAATAAATAAATAGCGGCGAAAATGTTATTTTCTCATTTAAAATAATTGATCAAGCAGCTTTGATAGCGATTTCATTAAATTTACCGCTTGCATAATTTTCAAATGTTAGATTCTTTTTGATGTTTAAATTTAAAACAGGATTTGTTAAAACTAAATTATCAACATTAGTTTTTTCAATCTGTTTTAAATCGCTGATTAAAATAAATTCAACTTTGTTTGGAAAAATTTCTTGTGCAATTTTTTGTAAATTACTTTGATAATGAAGTTTAATTAATTTAATTTCACTAGGTTGTGCTAAAAGATAAACGTTAGGTTCGTCAATGTGCACAATTTGTAGGTTTTTAAACAAGCTATTATATGTGTGTTCATCTAAAATATTTTTCAATTCTCTATGCAAAGAAAGGTTTCAAATTTGTATTTCTGTATTAGTCATAATTTAATTATATTTATTTATATAAACTATATTTAATATTGTTAATAAAATTTTGGCTTTTATTTTTTATTAACAAAGTTATTAACAATTATTTTTTAAAATTATCGCTTTATTTCAATAGTTTTTGTTTGAATATGTTAATAAAAATGCTTCGTAATTACATAAATATTTTTTTGTTCATAACTATTGAATATTAAAAATATATAAAAGATAAATAGTTGAAAATAATTGTTTTATTTATTAATAAATAACAAAAATAGAATAACGGACCTATTTTTTTGGTAAAATACTTTAAGTTATTTTATTAATGTTTGAATAAAATTTTTAAAGATAGGAGTAGTAATGAAAAGAACATATCAACCTAAAAAACGTAAACACATTAAAGTTCACGGATTTATGGCAAGAATGGCTACTAAAAACGGAAGAAAAGTTTTAGCAGCTAGACGTGCAAAAGGTAGAGCAAGATTAACAGTATCAGACGAAAAATAGTTGTTTGATACATTTTATTTTAAATTTTATATATTGAAAATGACAAAAGCAAATACAATTAAGAAAAATTGAGAATTTCAAGAAATTATCAATACAAAACGACAAATTGTTTCAAAGCATTTGATAATCTATTACAGACCTTCAAAAATGTTTAAAGTTGGAATATCTATTCCTAAACAATTTGCTAATGCAGTATATAGAAATCACTATAAAAATCAAATTAGAGCAATTTTAAGATCAATGGACGTCAATAAAATTAACTATGAAACAGTAATCATTGCAAGAAAGACATTTTTTGAGCTTGATTTTCAAAATAAAAGTATTGAAATAACAAAACTATACGAAAGGATATTAGATGGCAAAAAATAAAAAATCTCATCATTATAATGATTTCAAAAGCCATAAGGTTGCAACACCTTCAGATCCGAGATCAGTATTTAAGAAAGTATGAAAATGAATTAAAATCGTTTTAATCATTATTTTTGCTACCGTTGGAATGGTAGGGTGTGTCCAATCATTCGCAATTAAAACAAGTAACAAAGTAGGTTCTGGGTATGAAATTTATACATCAGAAAAATACGTATCACCTAACGTATACACTTTAAGATATGACAATTCAACAAATACTTTTATTAATGGAAATACCAATGACAATATCAAATACAACAAGTTTTTAGGGATTGAATCACCTGAAACAATCGAAAAAATTAAAAAACAAGATCAAGAAACAGGCGGAAAATATTTAAATTACAATGGATCAACATTTGCATTGCAATTGATTGCCCCTGATAAAGATAACGAAGACAAATTTGTAAACGTTAAACATTCTTCATCAACCGATGCAAGTTATGTATATAACGACGGAACAAATTATGCATACTTTAATTTCGGTGATGATAAAGGTGCGGGTAAAACTGAATTCTATACACCTTTAACAACATTTGAAAGAATTCTATTACCAACCAAAGTTGAATTCTTCACTTCAAAGGAAAACAACGAAACGATTAGTTTAAACAATAGATTGAAAGCAATCACAATTTCAGAAATATTACCAACACTTCCAGTGTCTGCAATTGCAGAAGATATTTTTGTTAGAGATGCACTTCAAATCGTTATCAATGAAACATTAAAAATGTGAGTTGAAAATGATACATTGAAAATTAAATCAATTATTGAAGGTCAACAAGGAAAAACTGTTTTAGAAAAAGTTAATGCTTATCTTGAAACATTTAAAGATAAGGTTTCTGAAACTGCTGAAACTGATAAAGGTTTAACTAAAGAAGAAGGTTTAAAATTTAATAACTTCGCTTTAGCATATCGTTTAGCATTTGAACGTTATATGGCAATGTTTAATTACGTTTTAGGTAATAAAACAAGTGAATCAAATTACAGATACTACGTTCCTTCATCTGTTTCTCCATTGGGAAATTACAATGAAAATAATGGTTTTCGTGGTATTATCAACCCTAACGAAATGATTCCGCAAAAAGCATTAGCTACATATGGAGATTATTGAGCACAAGGACCATTCTATGGAATGTTCGTTTATCCAATTAATCAATTCATGCAAGCTATTACCCATAGCTTAGGAACAACTGGTTGATCAATAATTTTAGCTTTAATCTTAACAGTTATTCTAGTTCGTTTGATTACATTCTTTATTTCATTTAAATCATTGTTTATGCAATCAAAACTAGAAGAATTGAACCAAAAGAAAGCTAAAATTGAAGCTAAATATGCCGAATATAAAAACGATAAGAAAATGCAACAAAGAAAACAGTTAGAGATTTCTGAATTGTATAAAAAAGAAAAGGTATCACCATTTGGACAAATTATTACAATGTTGATTACCTTACCTATTTTGATTGTTATATTTAGAATTATTTCAGCTTCGCCTGAAATTAAATATGCTTCTTGATACGGAATTCAAATGTCTGCTTCATCTATTCAACGTTTAATAGCCAAAGAATATATATACTTACCAATTATTATCTTTTCAGTTGGTATTCAAGCATTGGCTCAATACACTCCAAAACTGTTGAACAGAAAGAAAAATAAAGCATTAAGAATTGATGCTTATGAACAAGCCGCTGTTAAGAAGTCAAATCGTACAAATAATATTATTTCACTTGTATTTATTTTCATAGGTGTAATATTTAGTGCAGGATTGCAAATTTATTGAATTATTAGTGGTATATGAACTATCGTACAGGCAATCTTCGTACATTACTTCCAAAGAACTAAATTCTTTAAAAATAAAATTGAACCAAAATTTTTCAATTAATTTAGATGAAAGATAAACAGAAATGTTTGTCTTTTTTAATACCCTTTTTAATTTTTTACATAATAATGTAAAATATTAAACATAAAGGAAGATGAATATGAATTTAAAAGATCGTATTTCTATATATTTTTATAAAACACAAAAAATTGCTAAAAAATATCATAAAGATGACATTATCACATTACAATTCTTTCAAAGACATAATGATGTTAAATTGTGCGGTATGAATGAAGTATTGACATTATTAAAAGAAAAAACTGACATTACTAAATATACAATTAGATATCTACCAGAAGGCTCAATTATTAATAACCGTGAAGTAGCACTTGAATTAGAAGGTCCATATTACGAATTTGGAATTTGAGAAGGAATTATTGACGGAATTCTAGCTAGACAGACATCAATTGCTACAAATGCTTATCATGTAGTAAAAGCCGCAAATGGTAAAACTGTTGTAAGTATGACAGATCGTGCTGATCATTACATTAATCAAGAACGTGATGCTTACGCAATTGAAGTCGGTGGCATTAAAAATCATTCAACATTATTATCATCTAATCACGATCATTCAAGAACATATGGTTCAATGCCTCATGCATTAATTCAAATGTTTGAAGGAGATTTAGTTAAAGCTTGTGAAGCATATCACAAAACATTCCCAGAAGATCCATTAGTTGCATTAGTTGATTTTCACAACGATGTAATTTCTGACTCTCTTGCTTGTTTAAAGAAATTTGGTAAGGAATTAAAAGGTGTCAGAATCGATACATCAAAAGCAATGATTGACAAAATGTTTACAGAAGGCGAAGCAGAATTCGGTGTTACTCCAACACAAGTAAAACGTTTACGTGAAGCACTTGATTTAAACGGTGGTGAGCATGTAAAAATAACTGTTTCAAGTGGTTTTAATCCAGCTCGTATTGCTGAATT
Organism: Metamycoplasma cloacale; assembly: GCF_900660735.1. Classification (GTDB taxonomy): domain Bacteria; phylum Bacillota_I; class Bacilli_A; order Mycoplasmatales; family Metamycoplasmataceae; genus Metamycoplasma; species Metamycoplasma cloacale. The sequence continues at coordinate 554,354 of NZ_LR215049.1, read as the reverse complement.
TGAAGCAGAAAAAACACCAGTTGATACATACGGAGTTGGTGCTTTTATGTTAAATATTAATATTAATTTTAGTGCTGATGCTACATTGATTAATGGCAAAAAAGTTGCTAAAGCAGGACGTGGTTATCTAAAGAATCCTAACTTAATTGAATTGAAGGTAGAATAAATGGAAAATAATGTAGAGAGAAGAAAAACAAAATTTACACCCCTTGATTTCTTAATCATTTTAATTATTGCAGCTTTTTTAGTAATTGGAGTTATTTTAATATTAGCTGCTAACCAAGTTTTAGGTTATATAAATAACGCATCTGTAATTACTTGCTATGTTTTTGGAGTTATTTCATTACTTTTATTTATCTTAATAGTTGTAAAAATAATGTTTATTGTTAAAAAAGAAAATATTTTTAGAAAGAATGCAATTGACGTTGATAAATACCTCGAAAATATTGATGCAGGAACACAATTCAGTGAAGATGAATTAAATACATTAAATGAGTTAAAACAAACAGTTGAACCAATGGATGTTGAATCAAGAAATATTTTTTATGCATATATGATTAATTTTGAAAGAAAATCATTTAAAAGACCTGATTTAGAAATTCATTCACATAAATTGAATTTATTGATTTTATTAATGATTGTAGAAGTTAAGAAATATTATCAATATTTTGACGTCTATCTAGCAATTGATTTTATGAAATCAATGAATAGCAAATTTTTATTAAGAGGTGAATATAAAAAATACCAAATTTATTTTGATAAATTGCGTGAAATTATTCACTTTACTGATGATTTTGTACAAGAAATGAAATAGCGTTTGAGTTATTTCGTTTTTTATAATAAAGCAATTAAAAATAGTAGAATTATATTAATCATACACAAAGGAACTTTTATATATGAAGCATCATAAATTAATCTTCGGATTAATAACATTACCTATGTTATTTGCTCCAATTTCTATGATTTCATGTGGTCAAACATTAGAAGAAGAAATGAAAAACCAATTGCTTGCGGCAAATTTCACTCTTTCTGATGAAGTGAACGGAAAATCAATAGATGAAATATCATCAAACGATTTCATTGCTACATTTGTTCCAAATTCAAAATTTAATGTAGTAAAAGAAATTGTTAATAAACAATCAAACAAAATAATCTTAAAAGTAAAAATCATAGACAAAGCCTCTTTAAAAGAGACAAATTTTAAAATTATTGAATTTGCTGTATCAAAAGGAAATTCAAATTCAAACAATGATCCTGAACAACCAGTAAATCCGGAGACAACTCCAAATCCATCAAACCCAGAGCAACCGGCAAACCCAAACCCGAAACCCGAACCAGAACCCGAAATTCCGACTCCAACTCCAGAACCATCTAATCCAGAAATTGCTGAATTAGAAAAAATGGTTAAGTTAATGAGAAACAATTTAAGAATGGTTTCAGGAAGTGAAAAACTATTTTACTATGCAGTAAATAATTCACATGAATTTGAATATGACTATAGATCTAAAAAAATAGTTTCTCACCCAGCGGGAACAAAAATCAACTGAAGAGATTCGAGCACATATTCAGTTGTTTTAGAATTAATTAACGATATTTTTCCAAATACAAACTATGAATTAGCTAATGCAGAACAACCTTATTATTCAAAAGGTTCTTGAAACGATATTAATAAAAAAATAAGCTTTGAAATAGTTAATGGAAATATTATTTTCAAACATAAGGTAGGTTTATTTAAAGGAAGAAATGTTGATGCAATTGCTTCTCAATCTTTATCAACTTCAGATTTAGGCAAATTACCTACAATTATTGATAATCCAAACGTTACTCCAGAACCACAGCCTCAACCAGAACCGGAACCCGAAATTCCTACTCCAACACCTACTCCAAATCCGGATAATTCATCAAATGACAATGGTTCATTAAATAAACACAATTCAATAGTTTACAATGAATCTGATAATTACTATTCATCATTAAATGGGTTAAGCGGAGATGCTTTAATTAATAATTTATTCACTATTCAAAAGAAAAATAGAGAACACGTTTTAGGATACAACGACTTATTTGAAACATACAAATATGCCTTTGTAGATAAATATTACGAAAAAGATGGAAGTGTAATGGATATTTATGGTGAAAACCCAAAAGGTAATGACCCATTTGTATTCTGACATGGTAAATATCGTGATGTTGGTTCAAGAGAAGGTGAAGGAATGAACAGAGAGCATTTAGTTGCTCAATCATGATTCGGTAAAGCAGCGCCAATGAGAAACGATGCTCATCACGTATGACCAACTGATAAAGTAGTTAATGCAAGACATAGTAATTATCCATTTGGAACTGTTACTAGAGCAACATATACTTCATTGAATGGTACAAAAGTTGGAACATCTGCTGAAGATGGAAAACCAGTAACAGAAGTTATTGATGAATTTAAAGGAGATGTTGCGAGAGCATTTCTATATGTAGCATTTACATACAGAGATAGAAACTTAAGATCAAATGAATCAGCGCAAAGATTCTTTATTGATTCAAAAAATACAATATCACCTGCGTTTCTAAAAACTATGTTAGCATGACACAGAATGGATCCAGTTGATCAATTTGATTTAGATAGAAACAATGGAGTTGCTTCAAGACAAGTTGTTAGAAACCCATTTACAGATTATCCTGAATTAGTTGATGTTATCTTTGGAAATAACGCAAATTATCAATTTACTAACCGTGGTGTTGCATTGAATGTTGTAAAAAGCTAGAACTATGTTCTAGTTTTTTAATTATTGATACAATTTATTCATAGAAAGAGGTATACAATGAAGAAATATATTCATTATCAACAAAACGATGTTGAATTTAAAGAAATGGTTCAACATATTGCTAATATCTGTGCTATTAAATCAGTTTCAGAAGAAAATCTAGAGTCAGAATATCCTTTTGGGATTGAAGTTGATAAAGCATGTAATTATGCTTTAAATTTAGGTAAATCCTTTGGTTTTAAAACATATAAGGATCCAAAAAATCGTTATGGTTATGTAGAAATTGGTGAAGGCGAGAAACAAATTGGAATTATGGCCCACCTTGATGTTGTTCCATCAGGTGATGAAAGTCAATGAATTTCAGATGCCTTCAAACCTTTAATTACTGAAAATGAAATTTTTGGACGTGGTTCTTTAGATGATAAAGGTCCAGCAATTATCAATATTTACGCAATGAAATATATTAAAGATAATAATTTATTAGCTAAAGATTGATCAATTAGATTAATTTTTGGCTTAAGCGAAGAAACAACTATGAAATCAATGAAATTCTATTTACAAGATTTTCCAGCTCCTTATATTGCTTATACACCGGACGGTGAATGACCATTGATTTATGCAGAAAAATTAGTTTACCATGTACAAATTAGTTTTCCTAAAATTGCAAATCTAGATATTCATGGTGGAGATGTAATTAATCAAATTCCGGATAGAGTATCAATTAAAAATCTAAATCACAAATTAATTAATATTAAAGACAGCGATTTAACAATTAATACAAATGAAGTAATTGTAAAAGGAATTGGTGGACATGGTTCAACACCTCATAAAGGCGATAATGCCATTTTAAAATTATTGAAATCATTAGCTTTAATTGAAGAATGCAAAAATAGTTCAGTTTTAAAATTTATTCAAGAGACATTCCAAGGAACATTTGAAATGAACAATGTTTTTCCCAACTTTACTGATTTTTCAGGAAGTTTATCTGCAAATTTAGGAATGATTAGAACAACAGATAAAACCCTTGATTTAAGTTTTGATTTAAGAGTACCTGTTTCACATTCAAAAGAAGTAAGTAATTTATTAGAGACATATTTAAATAATTTAGATAAGAATATTTCAGTTAAGTTATTAGGTTATAAACCAGCTAAATATATTCCAAAAGACGATCCATTGGTGTCAATTTTAATGGATACATACAACGAAAAACATAATGCAAATGAAGAACCGCTTGCAATTGGTGGTGGAACATATGCTAGATTGTTAGATCAATGTGTCGCATTCGGTTCAACTAAAATGATGCATTTAATGCATGGTCCTAATGAAGCTTTCTCTTTTACAGAAATTAGAGATTCACTGGAAATATATATCAATGCATTAAACAGATTGCAAGAATATAAAAAATAAGGTTTATTTAGCCTTATTTTTTTCTTGTTTTTGAAATATAAAGTTAAACTAATTAACAATACAGCAAAGACAATAACAGGAACAACCACTGATAAAACAATATGTGTTGTCATTGAATTACCACTATTGTTGTTTTTGAATTGATTGTATTGAATTTTGCTTTCTTCTAATGATAATAATAAATTATCATATGCTAGTTTTAATTCATCAAATGTTGCATTTTCATTGTTAAATTTAATTTTATTTTCTTCCATTGCAGCATTTAATTTATTGATTAAGCCAGGGAATTCAGCAAGGTTTTCGCTGATGTATTTTTCAATGTTTTGAATTAATTCGTTGTTTAATTGTTTAATTTCTTCAATTGAATTTTTGTTATCAGAAGGTTCTGTTGTTTCTGTGTTTGGTTCCCCTGGTTGGGTAGTATCATTTGAACTAGAAGATGAAGAATTGTCTTCCCCTTCATTTGTATCGGGTTGTGAATCTGTTTCTGTTGAATCAGTTGTCGCACCATCATTACTTGTTGTTTCTTTTTCTTCAGTGTCGATGTTTGAACTAGTATCAGTACCCGGTTCTGGAGATATATTGGTTTCTCCATTTTCTGTTTCTGTATTGGCCTCATTAGATTCTGAACCAGATTCTGTTGTGTCAGGAGGTGTTGTTGTAGAATTTGATGATTCTGAATCACCATTGTTTGAATTTTCCCCTTCATTTTCATTGGTTGAAGGCGGATTAGTCATAGGAGGTTCGTTTGGGTCTGTCTTTTCAACAATTAAATCATTAAATGCATTTTCTAAAATAGTTTTAAATTTATCATTATATTTTTTAAGAACAGAGTGATTGGTTTCTTTAGTTTTATAACTATTAATATCTAAAATAATTTCTTCCAGATCATTGATATATTCTTGTTTGATTTTTAAGAATTTTTCGCTTTGTCTCAATGAATTGTATTCATTATTTATAGTATTGCTTACAGTAATTTCGCTTGATAATTTAGATACTTCTTCCGCGTTGTTTTGTAATTCTAATTCAGTAGTAGAAACTTTAATTAGATTTAAATAATGATTGTATTGATTATCTGATAAGTTATTAAAGCCATTTAAATAACTACTGTTTAGATGAAGTTTTGCATCTTCTTGAATTGCATTAAATTTAGCATTTAATGCATCAATATCGTTAATCTCCGCAACATCAGTTCTATATTGATTAATAAATAATAAAGGAACATCTAAATTGCTGATTTGACTTTTAATTATAGTTCTTTGTTTTTCTAAACTAATTTCTGTTTTAAGGTTCTTGATGTTATTTATTAAATCTAAATGATTATCATAGTTATAATCAGTTAATTGACTAACATTTTGTAATTCTTCAAATAATTGTTGATATTTATTAATTAATTCATTTGAAACATAATTTCTATTGTCATTTGCAAAAGAATTGTTTGCAAGTATTTGATTTGTTTGGTTAACAATTAGTTCGTATTTTTTAATTGATTCCTTAATATTTTTTAAATTATATGAATTGATGTTATTAATTTGTTTCACGACTTCAGCTTGCAATGTATTTCATTGGTTGTTATAGATAGAAGATTTATGTAAAGTATTTAGATCTCTGCTGAAGTTATCAAATTGACCCAATTGTTCAGTGAAGAATATAATTTGTTTTTCAATTAATGAATTATTAATTACATCTTGAAGTTCAAAATTAAATAACTTATTAATAACTTCAATATTTTTTGAACATTGAATTATAATTTCATTTTTTGCGTGTTCAATTAATCAGTTGTAATTGTTTCAAATCTCTCAATCGCTATTTACAAATGATTCAGTTGGTTTGACATATGGATTAATTGAATTAATGAAATTATAAATTGTTGCAACATCATTTAATGTATTAATTATTGCACTATATTTTTCTTCAAAAGCTTCATTTGTTAAACTAGGTAGTTCGCTATTAAAAGCTTTAATTTTGTTATTAATTGTTTCTTTAAATTGAGTGTATGCTGCCAATAATTCTGAATTTAAAAGATTGTTTTGATTGAAGATATTATCAATTTTTGATAAATTTTCCATATATGAATTAATTATTGCTAATCCTTGAGAACCATATCATTTTTCTCAAATTTGTGATTTATTTAGTAAATCATTGAAGGTTTGAATTGTTGTATCATTTTTGATTTTGTTATCATATAGTTCAGTTAAAGGGGTAATGAAAGCATTGTCTATTAACGTTTTAATATCATTATAAATGTCATTATCTGCATCATATAGTTTTTTAACATTTTGAAGTTTGACAATTAATTGATTAATATGGTTTACAAACGTTTTATCTCATGTTACATATTTGGTAATTGTGAATTCATTATATTTTCTTGATTCGTAGAATTGATTTTTTGGTGTTAATTTAAAAAATTCCAATGATACTTTTTGTCCATAAACTAATTTATTATTTAATGCAATACTATTTTGAATATTGTTAAGGGTTTGTGTTAGTTGATCGTTGATATAAACATTGACATTCATACCATTTACAGATGAAGGAACACTAATTGTATTGGTATAATCGATAATATCTTGAAATTCTCTTTCGTTTGAATGTTGTAATGGGCCAAGTACATTTCTTGATATTTGGCCATTGGTGTAGTAGAAGTTTCTTTTAATTATTTCCCCAACTAAAGATATACCAGGGAAATCCATTACAACAGTTCCAAGTTTATATAGTTGAGGATTATTTACTAAATATTCATAAATTTTTGGATTTAATGCTCTTGATGTATGTTCTGGTTTTTCTGAATTTGCTCTACTTACGAAATTGACATAATATTTTCTTCCATCATCATTTTTATTGGCTTCTTCAAGAAATTCCTTAACTAATTCCTCTTTAGTTTCATGCTTTGTGTTGTAAAGATCTTGTTGTAATAGGTGGGAATTTCTTCATACATTTCCTCATTTAGGGTCCTGATTGATTAGATGATGGAAATGGTTAAACATAAACATTTTCCCTCTTAGTTGTTTTACAGTGGGATTGATGTTTTTGTCTCTTTGACTATTGTTGAAGAAGAAGTTTTGATATTTTGGTTTTTCTAAAACATTTAGCAATCAACTTTCCCATTGTGTATCTCTACTATTAACTGATTCATTTTCATCTTTAATTCTAAAAATAATGAATTCAGTTGGGTGTTCTGTTAAAAATTTAACAAAATTATCTAGTAAAGGTTCTAATTGAGTTTGAGATCAAGCGGCCCCATGTCTAATTCCTAAATCTGAGGTTCTACCAACTCTTATATCAAAAAATCTAATCCCCATTTTCAATTGGTTATCAAAATTTCTTGATTGTGTTCATGCATAAGGTCAACCAAAAGATCACACAATACCCTTACCGCTGAACATTGCTGAATCATGGGTACCAGGCAGACTTAAATCTGCAAGACGTTTATTGTCATTTAGATCTGACATTCAATCATTTCAATCAACTCTAACGTTTTCTTTTAACTCATGAGTCTCATCTTGCAAATCGGTTGGCAAAATTTTGGCACTAATTAAAGCAAAAGGAATTGCGCCAACAACTGGTGATAATATTAGGAATAATTTATTACGTCTCTTCATTTTTTCTCCCTCATCAATTCGAAATTATTTAGATATTATATTTTAATTGCTTTTTAACATTTTTAAATAAATTTCAATATAATTGAAATAAAAAAAGAGCAAGAGCTCTTTTTAATTAGTATTTTTATGCTTGATTAGGAACGATAATTGTGTATGTATCACCTTTGTCTTCATCTGAGAAAGGAATAATAAAATCAATTTTTCAACCTTCATCTGTTTTTTTAGGATTTAGTGCTTTTCTGTTTGCTTGTGTTCCACTATATAACATATTGTTTAGTAGTAATTGTTTATATCTTGGTTCATTATTCATTGCTTCATCTTGAAAAATAATGTCTAATACGATGTCGCTGCTTTTTGCATCAGCACTCTTAACACCAACTTTAAATGTACCATTTTGAATATATAAACCACCATTTGGTTTATAACCTTTTCTTTTCGCCACTTCTTCTAATAAAGCAGATCATGAAGTTACATTTAAAAGAGTATTGGTTTTAGCTTTTTCTCTCATTTCATTTAACAATGTAGCATCTGATTTATGAATTTTAAATCCATCAAATGTTGTTTCTTTGCTTTGAGTTTGTTCATCTTTAGTTATAGTTGTTTTTACAACAAGTTTTCCAAGTTCGTCAGTAGCGGTTAATTGATGTGAAACAACTACTTTTGAAAGATTACCTGAAGGTTCGGTAACATTTAAGTTTGCTTCTGTGATTGTTGAAGCTAGGGTTTCTGATTTGTTTTCAACGTTAATTAGTTCAACTGAAATTTTTGTAATTAAATCTTCAAGATTTAATGAACTTGTAGTAAAACCAGTAATTATATATTCTTTTGAAATTGGCATTTCATCTTTTGTTAATGTTATTTTAACAGTTATGGTTCCATCAACGTCATTAGCTTTTTCAGCAACTATTTCTTTAGTTAAAGTAATACCTTCTTCAGGAATGTATTCAGAACCATCTTTTTGAATAGTGATATTGTTTGTATCACTTGTAGCTGATGGAGATTGATTCTTGCTTGAGTAATCAACTGTTAATGTATTTAGGATTGTACCTAATTCAGTTTCTTTAAAGCCATTGATAGTTACATGTTTTGAATCACTGTATACAGTTGTACCAGCACTATCTGTATAGCTAATTGTGTAGTTGAATGAGATTGAATTGTTTGAAGCATCTTTTGCAAAATTGTTGATATTGATTTTTGCACCTTCAATATTAATTTCAGGTTTTACAATATTATCTTCAACTGCATCATTTGAATATACATTTGCTTTATCGGTGTATTCAAATGATTTTTCAATTTCAGCTGCTTTAGCATCTAGAACGTCTTTTGAGGGAAGAGCTAAACTAAATGTTAGTTCAACTGGTTCAAGATCAATTCTTTGTTCTGTTTTTACATATGAGAATTTACCTAAATAGAAAGTAATTTTGTATTGATTGTTATCTAATTTATTTAATAATACTTTGTTTCTTGCTGCACTTTTTGCAAATGTTTCGTCAAATTCAGATCATAAGTTTGTATCGCTTGATAGACTTAGACCTTCTTTTAATTTAAAGATATCTAATTTTTCAGGAGTATTTCATTTACCAGTGAATAAAGTTCCTGTTTTGAAATCAAATGATAGTAGATCACCGTCGCTTAATTCTTTTAATTTAGCTTCAACGTTGTATGTATTAATCAATACATAACCATTATTTTTTAATTTTTCTTTTTGAGCTAAAATAACATTTGTATCAGTTGGGAATAGTTCGACACTTTTTGTTACTTCTTTTGAATCAACTCCTTCTCTTGAAATAACAAATTTGACTTCTCTATATCCACCATTTAATTCTTCTTCTGTTGCAGTTTCATTAATAAATGCCATATTTTTAATTTCATACATTGCAGATAAAGCATTTTCACCATCTTTAACTATAACTTCACTTAATTGTAGATCAGAAGCTAATTGATAGTTTTCTGATGTTGAATCAACTGTTAATGTTTCAACTTTCTTATCAACTTCTTTTTTAAATGATGAATAAACTGTTTGACTAACTGTTTTGGTTTCAGAAATGTTTGTTTCATCAGCTTTATCAATTACTTTATAAGTAATATTCACTTCTGTATCTGATTCTTTTGAGATTGATTCAATTGCAAATTTAACAATTGATGCATTATGACCCGTTGCAAGAACTAAATTGTGATTTGCATTAATATCTTCATATGTTGAATTTTCACCTGATATTGAAATGGTAATAGCATCTAGTTGTTCTTTTAATTGTTCAGCTGTTAATCTTACAAGAGGAGCTGCGGTTTCTATTGAAACAATACGAACACTTGATTGATTATTTGCAAAATTTTTGTCAGTTAGTTGAATAGAAACATTTACATGTGTATCATCTGCCTTTTCAACAGCAGTTATAGCGCCATTAACTTTTGTTGTATCAACAGTTAATGTTAGTAAACCATGATTTGCAACAACATCATCAGCATTTGATTCGCTATTTGTTAAAACAACTGTCGCACTATTTAACAATGTAGTTAGTTCATCAGCTGTTAGTCTAGTTACTTCAGGTGTTTCTGGTGTTGGTGGCGTCACAGGTTGAGCTTGTAGTACAACTGTTACTGTTTTTGATACATTGTCTTTGTAGTTTTTATCAACAACGTGATAAGTAACATTAACACTTTGTTCATCCTTTTTAGTTATAGAATCTTTTACAATATTGACTTTGGTATCTTTTGTAGTTAAAGAAACTAAGCTGTTATTATTTAAAATTTCCTCTACTGTTGCATCGGTTTTGGTTAATGATACAACAACTGAATTAACTGATTTAGTTAATTCTTCCTGACTTAATTTATTTCCACAAGAGATAGCTGCTATAGGTGTTGTTGCGAGCGTTGCAAGCGAAACAAAACCTAATAAAAATTTTTTTAATTTCATTATAAATAATCCTTTCTTAAATAACTAATTTAATAATAAATTAAATTATTAGTATTCAATGATAATCTTGATTATTACAAAACTATGTTGGGAAATTTATGATATTTAAGCGATTACGCCCATTTTGTAATGATTTTGTATTATAATTTTTAGTTGTGTTTTCATAAAATAACAATTTTCTTTGAAAAGGGGAAATTTTTTTATATCTGAAATTAATATTTTTAAGAATAAATTTCTTTAATTTTTTGACCAAATTTTGTATGTCAATTTTTGTATAGTCTTTTGTGCTATAATTCTTTAAGAATTATTTACTTGAAAGGAACCATAATTATGGCTATTAATGAAATCAAAGATGACGAATTAGAAAAGAAAGAAAATCAAACTGATGATAATAAATATTATGATTTTGATGACACAATAAAAAAGGTGTTTGAAGAAGAAAAACAAGAGATTGTAGATGAAGAAGAGGATATTCCTCAAAATAAAGAAGATTACCAAGTACAAAGTCAAATTCTTGAAGTTGAAACTAATGGTTTAAAACCAACTGATTTGGTTAAGGTAATGAAAAGCTCATTTATTGAATACGCAATGAGTGTTATCGTATCACGGGCATTACCCGATGCAAGAGATGGTTTAAAACCGGTACATAGAAGAATACTATATGGAATGTCAGAATTGGGTATGTTTCATACAGTACCACATAAAAAATCAGCAAGAATTGTCGGGGATGTATTAGGTAAATATCACCCACATGGTGATTCATCTGTTTATGAAGCTATGGTTAGAATGGCTCAAGATTTCTCACTACGTTATCCATTAATAGATGGACATGGTAACTTCGGATCTATCGATGGTGATGGTGCAGCAGCGATGCGTTATACAGAAGCAAGAATGTCAAAAATTGCTTCCGCTATGGTGGATACATTAAAGAAGAATACAGTTGATTTTATTGATAACTACGATGGTTCTGAAAAAGAACCAGTTGTATTGCCCGCTAGATTTCCTAACTTGCTTGTTTCAGGAACTAGTGGTATTGCAGTTGGGATGGCAACTAATATTCCTCCACATAACTTAAATGAAATTATTGATGCAGTTTGCGCATTAGCTGTTAATAGAAATATTTCAATTGATGAATTAATGCAATATGTTTTAGCCCCTGATTTCCCAACAGGTGGAACTATCTTTAATAAAGCCGGTTTAATTGAAGCATATAAAACAGGACGTGGTTCAATTACTATGCGTGCTAAAGCACATATTCAACAATTATCAAATGGTAAAAACAGAATAATAATTACAGAAATTCCATATGAAGTTAAGAAAACTGAAATTATGGAAAAAATTGCTGAAAATATTCGTGCTAAAAAAATTGAAGGAATTTCTGATTTCAGAGATGAATCAAACCGTGAAGGAATTAGAATTGTTATTGATGTTAAAAAGACATTTATTCCAGAAATTATTTTAAATAACTTATACAAATTAACTAGATTGCAAACAAACTTTTCATTTAATATGATTGCATTAGTTAATAATGAACCAAAATTATTAAATCTGAAAGAATGTCTAGAGGTTTATTTAGAACATCAAATTTCTGTTACTACAAGAAGATTGCAATTTGATTTAGATAAAGATTTAGCAAGAGCACACATTCTTGAAGGTTTAAAAATATGTGTGGAAAATATTGATGAAGTTATTCACATTATTAAAACCTCAAAAACTGATGCAGATGCACAAATTACATTGCAAAATCGCTTTGGTCTAACTGAAATACAAACTAAAGCAATTGTTGATATGAGATTGGGTAGATTAACTGGTTTAGCAATTGAAAAAATGATTGAGGAACTTGCACAAGTTAATGCAAGAATTGAAGAAATTAGAGCAATTTTAAATTCATATGATTTATTAATTCAATTAATTATTAAAGAATTACAAGAAATTAAAGAATTATATGGAGATAAACGTCGTAGTGAAATTAATTGAGATGAATTAGGTCAAATTGATAACGAAGATTTAATTCCACAAAAAGACGTTGTTATTACAGTTTCAAGTAATAGTTACATTAAAAGAATTGATATTGATGAATATCGTGAACAAAAAAGAGGTGGTGTTGGTTCGCAAACTGCCAAGACTTATGATGATGACGATATTTTAGATGTACTTGTTGCTAACACACATACAGATTTATTAATCTTTACCAATCAAGCTAAAGTATATAGAATTAGGGGTTATGAAATTCCTGTTGGTTCTAAACAATCAAAAGGAGTTCCAATTATTAATGTAATTCCATATATTTCAAAAGAAGAAAGAATTGTTAAAATCCTTTCTGTTAATGAATATCCAGATAATAAATATTTAATTACTGCAACAAAAAATGGAATTATTAAGAAGACATCACTTGATAATTACGAAAGAATCAATCGTGCCGGAAAGATTGCTTTAAGTATTCGTGAAGATGATGAATTAATTGATGCAATTGTTGTTTTTGATCATGATGAAATCGTTTTAGCTGGTTCAAATAATAGAATTGTACGTTTTGATGTTCAAGACATTCGTTCAATGGGAAGAACAGCAGCTGGTGTTAAAGGAATTTCATTAGAAGAGAGTGAAAAAGTTGTAAGCATTTCATCTTCAAAAGATGGAAAATATGTTTTCTCTTTAGGCCAAGAAGGTTTTGGAAAGATGTCATTAATTGATGATTATCGTAAAACTAGACGTGGTGCCAAAGGGGTTATTGGTCTAAATTTAGATAAATCAGGTAATTTAGTTTATTCATCAGTTGTACATGGTGTTGAAGATTTAATTATTATGACTAATGACGGAGTTGCCATTAGATTTAGTCTAAAAGATGTGTCAATATCAGGCAGAAATACCAAAGGTGTTAAATTAATTAACCTAAAAGGCAAGAAAACAGAAATTGTTGGTGTTGCTAAAATATATGATGAATCTGATGAAATTAAAGATCGTGAATTGACAGAAAATGAATATCTTGAAGTAACTCAAGAGTTTAGTAGACCTAATATTCAAGAAAACGAAGAAGAATAAAAAATAAGGAAGAATTATGGGATTAAAAGCGGGAATCGTTGGATTACCTAATGTTGGTAAATCCACATTATTTTCAGCATTAACTTTAAACGAAGCTGAATCGGCAAATTATGCTTTTACAACCATCGAACCTAACGTTGCAATTGTCAATTTATACGATAAAAGATTATATGAATTAGCCAAAATTGTTAATACCAATAAAATCACTCCAGCAACATTTCAATTCGTAGATATTGCCGGTTTAGTGCAAGGAGCATCGAAGGGTGAAGGACTTGGTAATAAATTTTTATCAAACATCCGTGAAGTTGATGCAATTGTTCATGTTATTCGTTGTTTTGAAGACACAAATATCATTCATGTGAACAACAAAATTAGTCCAATTGACGATTTAAACATCATTAATATGGAATTGATTTTAGCTGATTTACAAACAATAGAAAATATCCTAAATAGAATTGGTAAAAAAGCACAAAATTCAAGTGATAAAGAACTTAAATTTGAATATCAAACCATTTTAAAGATTCAAAAATTGCTTGAAGGTGAAATAATGATTAAAAATGGTGATTGAACAGAAGAGGAATGAAAAATTGTTAAATTCTATCAATTCCTAACTGCTAAACCAACCATTTATGTTGCTAATTTAAATACAGAAAATTTAAAAAATTTAGATCAAGCTACTCAATATCAAAAACTAAAGCAATATCTAGAAGAGAAATCAGAGATACTAATACCAGTATGCATCAAACTTGAATATGAATTATCTCAGTTTGATGAAGAAGAAAAAGAAACCTTTTTAAAGGAATATAACGTCAAAGAATCTGGGTTGAATTTAATTATTAAAAAGAGTTTCTATATTTTAAATCAAGCAACTTATTTTACCGCAGGTGAAATTGAAACCCGTGCTTGAGTATATTCGCAAGGTCAAACAGCACCTGAATGTGCTGGAATTATTCATACAGATTTTGCAAAAAAATTTGTTAAAGCTGAAGTTATTAAATATGAAGATTATATTAAATATAATGGTGAAAAAGGTTGTAGAGAAAACGGGAAGATCAATTTAGAAGGAAAAAATTATATTATGCAAGATGGAGATGTGTGTTATTTTAAAATAGCTAAATAAATTTTTTCTTTTTTATATAGGGAATTAGTTTAACGGCAGAACAAAGGACTCCAAACCCTTTGGTGTTGGTTCGAATCCATCATTCCCTGCCAAATCAAAAACGACCAAAGCAATAAAAGAAATTTAAAAATGAATATTTTTTTGTTTAAATATTCGTTTTTTTTTTTTTTTATTTTTGAAAATCAAAAATATAATAAAATAAAGATATTTGTAATAAAGGAAAATATCAATATGAATGAAGTTAAAAAATCAAAACGTAAAAAAATTGGAATAACTTTAGGTATTATAACAGGATTAGTTGTTGTTCAATCTTTAGCAACTGTTGCTGCTATTAAAATTAAGTTTGATCATAATAAAAAAACACTTTTAAGTTTAGCGAAAAAATATAATGAGGAATTTAATGAATATAAATCAATTAATAACGAATTGAATAATTCAATTTCTGAATTGCAAAAAAATTGCTTAGAAGCAATTGATTTTGCTAATAAAGCTGATTCAATCTCGGAAATTAATAAAAAAATTGATATGTTAAAATTGTATCGTAATGCTACTGAAGAACTAATTATTAAATATTTACGTTTTTCTCTAAAAGATAAAGTATCTGATGCGAAAAAAATAATTGATAGTGAAAGCGAATTAGAAAAATATAAGTCCGCATATATTACTTTTAAAAATGCAATTGATAATGTGCTAAATACCTTAGAACCTAATTCAACCTATTTAGATATTGTTAAAAAAATTGATTTATTTAATAAGGTTTTTGAAACTTTAATTCTAGATAAAGAAGAAATTGATTTTCAAATTGAAAAGAAAAATTTTGTTGAGAAAATGGAGAATGTCAAAAACACTTACTTGTGATTAATAGATGTAATTAAGGATACTGAAAAAATAGATTTGTTAAAGCCTCTAAAAACGTTTATAAACAATGTAAATCTAGAAAATATCAAAAATAATTCAGTCTTATCTTCTTATAAAGCGAAATTAAATGAAATTTTATTAAGTATAGATACATATGAAGAACAAAAGATTCAAGAAATTAATAAGTTAAATGATTTATATTCTCATATTATCAATGAGGAGCTTCCATTATATTCTGACCCAATCCTTTCAGATATCAAAGATGAATTTGAAACAATAATTAATAAAAAAGTGTCTTCAAACCTTTCTTATAATATAAGTAAAACAGAAGTTGAAAACAGAATTGCTGAATTGAGTGATGCCTCAAAAATAGCAAGTAGTAAAAGAAGCAATAGAATGGAAGATGTTTCAACGCTAAAATCAAGTATTAAAAATGTGACTCATGATCTTTCAAATTTTTCTTCAACGTTGAAAGATAATGTCTATTTAACTGAATTAGATTCTATAGTAACTGAAATAGTTGAAAATAGTAACAAAATTAATCTTGATAATATTTCATTTAATGAATTAAAAGAAACAAATAATTATCTACATGCAAAATTAGAATTGATATCATTAAAAGATCCGGTCGAAAAATTATATAAACTAAAATATGACATTGAAAACTCATTCACTTCTTTAGATCCAAGGGTTAAACAAATGTTTGGCAATTCATTAATCTTAAATATAAAAGAAATATCTCTACAAAATATAAATGAATTAATTTCTAAGTTTGAATTATGAAAAAATAACTCAATAGAAATTAATAAAATATTTGAAAAAATTAATGCAATTATACAAAGTCATGATTATATAAATTTAAGCAGTGAAGAACATAATGGTAAATATATCTTAATTAAGAATCAATTAGATAATATTTTAAACGACGTTATTTCTAAATTAAATTTAAATATAAACGATGCTAATGAATTTAATCATTTGAACACATTAATTACTAATGCGTTTGCAGATGCTATGAAAAATAAAGAAGCAATTGATACTTCTTCATCTAATTAGTTTATTATGAAAGGAAATATAAAATGATAAAAAAGAAATTATTATCTAGCCTTTTAGTTGTATCCACATTAGGATTAACGGCAACAACATTTGCTATTTTGATTAATAAAACAACTTTTAATACTGATGAAGAGAAAAAAATTTTAAATCGTATTGCTAGTTATAAATGATTAAATAATGAAATCAGTCGAATAAATAATGATATTAAAAATTATGAAAGCGCAAAAATTTATATTAATCAGAATTCATACAATTCTTTGTTAGAAAGAAAGAAGAATAACATTAAATATTATAAGAAATTAATAGCCGATAAAACAAATGCAAAAATAAATGAAATTATTAATAATTTTAAAATTAATTCTGTTTATGAAAATGTTGAATTTAAGCACGCTAGATTTCTTCCAAATGTATCATTTCCAGAAATTGATTTTAATGATGATTTTTTAACCACATTAAATAAATATGATAAGACTATAGAAGCATTTGCCGAAATGAAGTCGTTAGAGGATAAAATTTCAATAATATATCCTGAAGAATTCAATACTCTTGAAAAATATTTAAGTATTTCAGATTATATTAATAACAATTTAGTTATTAATATGACTAAAAATATTAATGAAAATTTAAAACAGAATTTAGATAAATGAAAATCTTTAAGCATTGATGAGCAATTTAAGAATTCAAATTCATTTAAAGATTTGTTTGCCGATTTAGAAATATATATTAATACAATCAAAACAGAATTAGGAAAACAAATTGATTTACAAGAAAATTTTGATACTCATATGCTTATTTCTCGTATAAAAAACGCATATAAATTTTTAGAAGATACAATACAGTCAAATAATTTAAATAATAATGCCGATTTAAATCAAACGACAGTTGATGCAATATCAGAATCAAAGCTAATCATCAATTCATTTAGCAATTTAATTTCTAATTCTAAAAATATTGATGAAAAAGATTATAAATTGAAATTAAAGGAAATTTATGACTCTGCAATTAGATTGTTAAATAAAATAAACCATTTACGTTCAAATATTGTTCTTTATGTCATGAAAAATTTTGGTTTTTCATATTTAGAAGAAACAATGAATGATCAAATATTGAATGATTATTTACAAGAATATAAAAACAATTATAATTCGTTTGTTGGCTTATTTAATGTATTAAATTATAATGAAACATCTTTAAGAGAACTTTTAAATACATCAGACAAAATATCTCAATATATTGAATCATACAACTCAACTAATGATATTTATTTTAATAGATATGATCTTAGAAAAAGAAATTTAATAGCAAAATTGAATGCAGAATTTATTAAACAACAAAAATATACAGATGTAATTTCAACATATTTTATTTCTGACTTTAATTATTATATGAATTATGGTCCTGATAGCGAGAAATTTAATGTTTACGAAAATAATTTGTATAAAAATGAAGAGTTAAAATGAAGCTTTATGAGTAAAATATTTAATAAATATTTAGCAATAATTAATGAAATGCGGAATGAGTTTTATTTTGAGAAATTAATGAACGAAGAAGAATTGTTAAATTTAAAGCGCCAGTTTATTACAGAGCTTAATGAGGGAATAAAAGCAAACATTTTAGCTAAATCAAATGAAATGGCAGTTGAAATAAAAACAATAATTGAAAAAGCAATTGAAACAAATGATTTTAAAACTTTAGAAAATGAAGACGTTCTTTTCTTAAAAGAACAATTAATTTTAATTAACGAATGTATTGATAGAGACTTAATTTTAAATTCAATATTTTTTAATTTAGATTTAATAACCAATGAGGATTTACTTACCTCCGAATGAAAACTAAACCAAGAAAATAAGATTAACCAATCTGGTTTTATAGGTTCATTTATTCCGAATTCAAATCAACCAATTCAATTTATTTCAAAAGATGGAGAAAATAAAACAATTAATATAAAGAAAGTTTGAGAGCTTGTAAAAGTTTTACAACAACAAATTTAATAATTAATAAATAAAACCTGCAAATATTTTTAAAAATTTGCGGTTTTTTTATGAAAATAAGCGCAAAGAAATCATCTTTATATGAATGTTTTTTTTTTTTTTAGAATTTGGTAGAATGTTAAAAAATACGGAGAAAATTATGAGTTTATTAAGTAATAAAAAGAAGAAAGCAACAATTGCTCTTTTAACAGTTGCGACAATAGCATCAACGAGTGCTACTGGTTATTATTTATTAGAAAATTATTTCTTAAATGATGAGGACCGTTATAAGAAAACTCTATACGATGCCATTCAAAAGAAAATTAAAGAAGCAAATCTTTTGCTTCAAAATGATAAATTAACTGGATATATTCCAAGCGATGTTAAGAAACATTTAGAAGAAGTTAGAAATTTTGTTAAAACAGCAACAACAGATGAAGAAAGAAAAGAGCTTGAAAAGAAATTGTATCTTATTACCGAAGCTCTTGACAATGCAAAGTATCAAAAAGAATTAAATGATCCAAACGCATCATTAGACGCTTTAAGAATACAATTAAATAAATTGATTCAATCTTCAAGAGAACACGAAGCAATTATGGTTTCACCGGCTAAAGATTATATGGCTAATGAAATTCCAAATGCCCAAACAATTTTAGATAGCACTGAAGCATCAAAGAAAGATATTTTGGATGCTATTTTAAGTTTAAATAAAACTAATAATTCTTTAAATTTATTGGATAAAAGAATTAAAGAATTGAATACAAACACCTCTTTAAACGAAGCCCAATTTAATTCCGCTAAGACTAAATTACTAGAAACATATAACAAACAAAATAAAGAATTACAAGTTTATACTTCAAACGTGATTATTGATGATACAAATGCGTTAAACGAAAAAATGGATAAACTTAAATCAGAAATTAACCTTACCGTTGGTGAGGAATTTAAATATGCATATCCAGAATTACAAAATGAATACAATGAAGTTTTAAATAGAATTAAAACTGAATTCCTAGATTCAAGCAATAGCAAAGGTTTGGATAAAGATAATGTTGAAACCATGAAAGCAATTTTAGAATTACAAAGAAAGAGATTTGCTTTAAATGGTGTATCAAATATTTCTGATTTAGAAAAACAAATCAATGCATTGCCATATTTATCAACGAAAGTTAAGGAAACTTTAATTAAGGATCTACACTATACAGAAAATCTTGAGGAAGCCATTAATTTTGTTGAAGAGGCAAAAAAATTAAATAAACACACTAAATTATTAGAAGAGACAATTCTTGAAGCTAAAAATGTAAAAAAATCAGCTTTATTCGCAAATGCATCAGCCTTAGAACAAGAAAAATTATTATCAGCTATTAAATATGCAGAAACATACAAGCATGCTTTTGAAAATATGCCTGTGTTTAACTTTGTTGACGGAAATTATGAGTTAGATATCAGAATTGATAGATTGCAAGGAATGATTGATATTATCGACCCAAATAGTTTAGCTTCTGAAAAAAACAGAGCTAGAACTGAACTTGAATCAGCTAAAGCTAAATTAGCTGAATATAATGCAAATAAATATGATGGTCCTGAAAAAGTTGCTTTAATTGATCAAATTGCAGTATTAGAAGAATTAATCAATAGACCAAACGAATTTGTTACTAAAGAAGAAATTAAATCTGAAAATCAAAAATTAATTGAAGCAAGAGATACTTTTGATATATACGCAAAAGATCGTGATGCTCATCAAAAAGAATTAGAAAAATTAATTGCAGATTGTTTAGGAATTAAAAATCAAATTGATCCTTCATTAACAGACGTTATAGAGAAATTTAGTAATGAAATTGATAAGGCAAAAGATAAAAGAACTTCAAATCTAGAAAATATTAAAAATGAAATTGAAGCATTAAAAGCAGCAAAAGAAGAAGCTTTATCTGCAAAATTTGCTTTTGAAGAAACTGAAAGACAAAAAAGAGTTGCTGTTTTACAAGAAGAAGCAAAGAAAATTCTTGCAAATGCTAATGCTGAATTGCAAACCGCAACACATACTTCAGATATTAAAGATGATTTAACTGATCTAGCCGGAAATTTAGATGCTTTAATTAAAAAAGATCCAGCAGATTTAACTGAAGATGAAATTAAAGAAGCGATGAAAAACACTGGCAATAAAACAGTGGAATTACATCAATATGAAGAAAATCAAAATGCTAGAGAATTGTTAAATGAAATTCTACAAAAAGTTGCTGAATTCAAAATTACAACTCAAGATAAAAACTATGATGCGACTGCTAAGAAACAAAGAGATGCATTAATTATTGCTCAAGCTTCTGCAGCAGCAATGCTAGATAATAAGTATGCAAAAACAGAAAGCATTCTACAAACTTGTGAAGATTTAAAACAAGTATTATTTGAATCTAAATTCTCGGATAAAATTTTTGATGCAAAACAAGAATTAAGTAAAATTGAGGCTAAAGTTTCTGAATTGAAAGAAGAAAAATTTGACTCAACCGCTAAAGAAGAATTAATTGCGCAAAGAGATGCATTCAAAACTTTATTAAACACTCCAATTGATGTTAAGAACAAAGAATTAGTAGAATCACATATTCAATCATTAGAAGCAAGCAAAACAACTAATGATGAAAAAATTAAAAATGCAAACACCTTTGTTGAACAACGTTCAGAAAAAGAAGCTGTATTAAACCATAAAGTTGAAGATGCAAAAACATTAATTAAGAAAATGCTTGCTCAAAACAGTCCCGATATGATTGCAAGTTCAAATAAATTGCAACAAGTATTAGACAGAATAGAAGCAGATTCACAAAAAACATTATCTGAAATTGAACAATATATCAATGATATTAACGCTCAATACACCGAATCAGAAGCTGAATATCTAAAGAAATTAGCTAACGATGATGCAGCTGCTAGAGAATTGGGTGAAAAGAAAATCACTGAAGCAAATAATAAATTAATTGATTTAAATGATGCTAAATACGATGGTGTTGAAAAAACTAAATTAGCTGAAGAAATTGCTAAATTACAAGCTATATTAGATGCAAACGATCCAAAAGCATCAACATCACAAATCATTGATGCAACACAACAATTAAATCAAAAGATTAAAGAATTAAATGATTATAAAAAATCATATGATGCTAAACAAAAAGAATTAGAAGCTAAAATAGCAAGTGCTAAAGAAGAACTTGCTAAAATGGAACTATTAACTCCAAAAGATAGTCCTGAATATGAAGAACAAAAACAAGCATTAAACGATGCAATTGTTGCTGCTGAAGCTGCCAAAAACACTCCAACGTTAGAAGGAATTCAAGGTGTTATTGATAACATCACTACCGCTACAACTGATGCAGAAGCAAATTATCAAAAGAGATATAAACAATTATTAGATGAGGCAAAAGCAAAAGCTGACGTTGCTTTAAATAATGGCTTATTATTTAATACACTAAAATTCAATGATGAAAAATATGACGGAGAAATCAAAGATGCATTTAATAATGCAGATCTAGCTTTAAAAACAGCAAAAGCTGGAACTGATTTAGATAAAATCCGTGATTTAACTGAAAAATTAGTTGTTGCCCAAACTAATGCTGAATTACATAAAGCAAAAGTTGATGCACAAGAAACTATTAACAAAACTCCAAAGATTTTAGGAGATATCTCAGATTCTAAATATAATTCAACTGAAAAAACTAATTTAGAAGAAAAAGAAGCTGCCTTAAATAATGCAATTGCTAATGCTACAACTTCATCAGAAATTCTAGAAGCTGAAAAAGAATATAAAAAAGCAGTTGAAGCGATGAAAATCAAGAAAGCACAAATTGAAGGTCAAGAAACCTATAATTTAGGTGACACCAAATATCAAACAATGGCTGACAATCAATTTAACTCTCCTGAAAAAACTGAATTAAAAGCTGCTCTTGATGATTTGGCTGTAAAAATTGCCGGTTCAAATATTGATGAAATTATCGCAGCACAAAATCGTGTTAAACGTGCTTTAGGTGATGCAGATGGTCAAATTAAGAAACACGAACAAAAGAAACAATTATTGCAAGATTTAATTAATGAAGCAACAACATTCAAAGACAATATGTCATTAATTAATACTGATAAGGAAAACTTTGAAGCAAAACTTCAAGCCGCAATTAATGTATTAAACTCAAGCGATTCAATTGACGAAGCTTTAGATGATGCCTTAATTAAATTACAAAGAGATCTAGATGGCGCTAAACGCGATGACGGATTAAATAAAGTTATTGAATTAGCACAAAACAACGCTAAACCTGATTTAGCAAATCTAGAATCAGCAATTCAAGCTGCATCAGATCCTAAATATGCGGGTGATGCATATAACAAAGCAGTAGAGGCTCAAAAAGCATTGGATGAAATTATTAAGAGAAGTGAAGGTGTTGATAAGAACTCAATTCTTCCTGAAATTGAACAAGCTAGAAAAAATGCTCAACTTGCTTTAAATGAATTGAATAATTACAAACAAACATACGATGCAAAAAATGACGAATTAAATACATTAATTCAAAATGCACAAGCAACCATTGAATCAATTAAAAATAAACCAGAATTCAATGAAAAAAGAGCTGCATTAGAAGCTGAAGTGGCTAATGCATTAACTAAAATAAATCAACCTAATGCAGGTAAGATTATTGAGGAAATTGAAATTCTAACTAATAAACACAATGAAGTTACAACTGCAGTTAAAGAACAAGAAGATAAATTAAAATCTCCTGAATATATTGAAGCGCATAACCTAGCTAGTGAGATATTAAATCAAGCAAAACAATTACTTGTTGAATCATGAGTAACTGGTAATGATTATGCTTCTGAACAAAAAACTCAATTAATTCAAGCTTTAACTGAGAAAAAAGACAAACTACAAACTGTTGTAGATAATGTCGCTTCATCAATTAATGATTTAAAATTTAATGAATCAGTAACGAAAGATGCAATAGATAAACTAAAGGCTTACAAAGCATATAAAGAAACAGAAGTTTTATTAGCAAAATATACAACTATTATTCAAAAAGCAATTCAATCTCAATTGTATTTTAATATAAATGAATTTGAAACTTTAAAAAATGAAATTACTAAAACAGAAGTTTTAATTCAAGATAAAACTAAGAAATATAACGAAATTGAAGTTATTAGAAAAACTTTTGATAATAATGCAAAACAATTTGATGCAATGCTAAATAAAAAACATAGTGAAGTTAAAACAGAAGCAACAGATTTCGTTGCTACATTAACAGATAATCAATTTGTAGCAATTAAACAAGAATTGCAAACAGCAATTGAAAATAATTCAGATATTACAAATAATGATGATGCAACAATTATTGATAAAACTAAATCAATTCTTACATCATTAAATATCACAAAAGTTAAAATTCCTGCAATTGAAGTATTGACACAAGCTAAAAGATTATTGCAACAATATAATGCAGCTGAATATGACTCAACACAAAAAACAAAATTGCAAGCAACAATTTCAAAATTAGAACAAAAATTAGCAACAACTAATTTATCTGAAATCACAGTAGCTAAAGATGAATTATCTAAGGATATTGTAGCTATGTCGACATATGCAACTGAACACGATAAAATCAAAGCTGAATTAAGAGTCGAATTGCAAGAAGCATTAAGCTTCCATAATTCAATGAATGAAATAAATAATGATAAAGAAGCATTTAAAACTGCTTACGATGTAGCAAATGCTAAATTAAACTCAACAACTCCAGAATTAACCGTTGCAAGAACAGCTCTTAAAGAAGCATTGGCAACAGCTAAAACCGAAAACGATAAAAATATTTTAATCGCTCAATCACAATCACAAGCTATTGCCGCTTTCTATGCTCCTGCTAATAAATGATTTACTGAAAACATTAGTGATGCAAAATATGATTCAGATGCTAAAACTAACTTAAAACAAGCAATTGATGCTTTAAAAACATTATGTGAAAATAAAGAAAATATTAATAAAGATACATTCAATGCAGATCTAAAAATTGCAACTGATAAAGTTAACCAAGCATTATCAGATAATTTAATTCAAGTTGCTTCAAATTATGTTTTAGATTACAACACAAAGAACACTAAATTAAAACAAGAAATTGATCAAACTTCAAAATTAATTGCTCAAATTGAAGATTTTAAAACAGTACCAAATGTAACTATAAATCCAGATGTTGAAACTAAATTAGTTGAATTAAAAAATGAATTAACAAAAGCTCAAGGCGTTGTTGATCATGTTAATGTAAATGACATTTTAACAACCAAATATACTGATTTAGTAGTTAAATTCACTGCAACTGAATCTGTATTCCACACAAATTACCAAACATTCTATACAAATAATTTAAAACCAGCAAATCAAACTGTAATTAATAATGCAAATGACATTGCTTACAAGAGAATGGGTAATGAAATGTATGATTCAACAGAAAGAACTCAATTAAGACAAGAAGTAGCTCAATTAATTGGTGTCGATCTAGCAATTCAGTCAAATATTAATAGTAAAAACTACGATGTTTATATATTAAAACAATACATTGCTAAAGCTACAGAAACATCACATAAGACATCATTAGCAAATGGTAGAAGAGCTAGAATCGATGCAACGACACCTGTTGTCGAGGCGGAAGCATTGTTAGGAAAAATGACAAATCCAATATACAATTCTGCTGAAAAAACACAATTAACAAATGAATTGGCAATTTTAAAAGAAGAAATTTCTAAAGAACAAGACTCAGATGCAGTTACTGCAAAAATTGATGAATACATTGCTAAAGTTAATAAAACAATGGAACCTACAACTATTACATATAACTTGCTAAACGCCTCATTAGTATTTAAAGAAAATATCGCCAAATTAAAAGATTCAACATATGTTTCAACCAATAAATTCAATATGAATTATGGTACTGAAATGCAAAAATTCTATGATTTCTTATTTACTAAAGACAAAGTTCAAGCTATGTTGAAAACAGCTAACGATGAAACAAAATCTTCATTCCAAAGAAGAATTGCAAAAGAAATGATTAACGTTGTTCTATTTACAAATAGAAACTTCTCAACTTGAGGTGTAAAATCAGTTGATGACAGAACAGATAAAAAAGAATTATTGACAGCTCTTAATGACTTAGATGATTATCTAGACAGATTCTATTATGTTATCTCAATCGAAGAGTGAAAAACTGGAGATTGAACATCAACAGCTAGATTGAGAAACTTCATTTCCGGAGATAAAGACTTTGGATGAGATAGCGAAAACTATAATAATTCTCGTATTTCAGTTAACGGTTATAGAATTAATCGTTTACAAGACTCTCGTTGATCAGAAAGCTATGGTTACCAAAGATACGTATTAAGTGTTCAATATGATGCGAATTCAGCACAAGGTCTATATTCATATGGTTATAATGGAACCATGAAAACTCATGGTGGTAGCACGACTACAGATTCATTAAGAAGACAATCTGGTAATGATATGATGAAGATATGAGTTAATGAAGGATACATTAAATTCATTTCTAATATTTATACCTTATACGACATCATTATTCAATGAGCTAATACCGGAAATAACTCACAAAATGCTCGATTTATCAAACTAGAAAACGACATTGATTTAATTATTAAAGCAACAGGAAAACCATTCGTTTCTCTACCTGTAGCTAACGCTCTATTTAGATTTATTATTAATAATAACATCAAAACAGCGGATCAATTATTCTCTCAAAGACCTGCATATAAGAGTATATAATCTCATACAATAAAACAACAGATATCAAATGTCTGTTGTTTTTTATTTAATACAAAAAAATATCTATATTTGTAAATAAAAATTTCATATATATTATAATTATTTTGTATTTTGCATCCTTAGCTCAGCAGGTAGAGCAAGGGACTCTTAATCCCTGGGTCGTGGGTTCGAACCCCACAGGATGTACCATATTAAAAAAACTTGTGAAGAGCAAGTTTTTTTAAATTTCTTACTTTTTTATGACTACAAAAATTGTGATAAATAATAATTAAAATTATTATTTCGAACCAAAAAATCAATAGAAAATATCAACTAATCAAAATTTCATACATTTTTTTTTGCTTAATTTTGGTATTTTTTTTGAAAAATTCCAAAAAATGAAGCTCAAAACTATTTTTAAATATAAAAAATATATAATTACTAAACTATGAAAAAGAAGACCAATATTATCAAAGGAACAAACAAGTTTATTCTCTTTATAAAGAGAATGGGACCAATTAAACACATCTTTATTGTTTATACAATTGTTGTTTTAATTGCATCTTTATTGTTATTTTGACCAGCTACACATAGCGAATCTATGAATACAGTAAAACCAGATTTTGATTATTCTGATGCTTTATTTATCGCTTCTTCTTCATTTAGTGATACTGGATTAACGACGCTTTCGATCTCCAAGGGATTTAATAGCTTTGGTCAAGCAATTATTGCTATTGCGATATTTTTAGGTGGATTAGGTATTTTCGCAATTAAAGTTTATATTATGCAAAATATCTTTGGAATTAAAATGTCAATTTTTAACAACCAAGTATCTCAAGCAGAACGTGGTTCTAATACTTGGGGTGATACTAAAAAATTAATCAAAGTATCTATTACCTTTTTATTAATTATCTTATTAATCTCAACAATTATTTTCACTATTATTTTTTATTTCTCTCCATATAGTCGCTTTTATATCGGTACCCTTAACAATCCAGATATTAATAAAAATGACATTATAGAAAATCTAAAAAATATAGCCAATACCAACAATATCAAAGATTATCAATTATTCAATCCATATGAAACATCATTAGCTAATCCATATCATAGATTTGATTTGTCTTTGAAATATGCTGTCTTTCATTCAATTAGTTCATTATGCAATGCTGGTTTTGATATCATTGGATCAAAAAGCTTACAACCATATTATTTTGATTATGCATTACAAATCTTTACAGCATTATTAATCTTTATCGGTGGTGTAGGTTATCCAGTAATTTATGACTGTTATTTAAAACTAAAATCAATAAATAAGAAAAACAAAAAACATAATTTTAGTTTGTTTACTAAATTAACATTAATCACTTGATTAATCATTACTGTAATTGGTTTTACACTAACTATTATTTTTGAAGCTACATCAAAAAATCCAAATTCATATTGACATCAAGAACAATATGGTAATGGATTTAATAAAACCTTCGGAATCTTCTTTCAAGTAGTTTCTACTAGATCTGCAGGATTTTCAACCGTTGATTATTATCATTTCACAGACCAAACTATTTTGATTCACGCGATTTTAATGTTCATAGGATTTTCACCAGTATCAACAGCAGGTGGTATTAGAAATATAACTATTGCTATTATCTTTTTAAGCATTATAACAATGTTAAGAGGTAAGAAAAGTATTGTTGCCTTTAAACGTCAAATTGGAAAAGAAACATTAATTAAAGCAATTAACATTTTTGCAATTGGTTTATTTCTAATCTTTATTGGAACACTTACAATTCATGCATCATATTTAAACGATATTAATACATCTTCTATAAAAACATATTCATTAGTTCACGTTGTTTTTGAAACATGTTCAGCTTTCGGAAATTCAGGATTATCTTCTGGTATTACAACAGAAGTTGGCTTGTTATCTAAATTTATTTGAATTTTATTAATGTTTATTGGACAACTTGGTATTCAACAAACAATATTAATATGAGGTAAAACAAACAAAAAACCCGAATATTACAAATATATCTACGAAGATGTATCTGTAGGTTAGGAGTGTTATGAAGAAAACAAAGAAAATTATTAAATTAATTACAACAACTGCATTAGCAGGAAGCTCTATTGGATTAATTGCTTCTTCTTGTACACAAGGAAAACTACCGGAGAAACCGAATAAAAATGAAACTATCCAAGAAGAAAACAATTTAATCAAAGGCAATGTTAAATATATTGCAATTGGTGATCAATGATCAGCAGATTTTTATACTCCAAATACATCAACTAGTGGTTATCTAGACCAAGACTCAAACGTTAATGGATTATCATATTCATCTTACATTGCTAACTCAATTAAGCTAATTGAAGATAGTAATATTAAATTAGAATCATTTTACAATTTCAGTTTAGAATACACTACTATTGATGATTGATTAAAGTTAGTTAATCCTGAATCATTAAGTGATTATAATAATTTAGCTAACTTTGAATATAACAAACGTTTAGAAGAAAAATATCCTCAAACCATTAATAATCAAAACAGACTAACTTTTCTATTTAATAATTTCGAAAATTTAAACCAAACATTCTTTTTAAGTCAACTGAAGGAAGCCAATTTATTAACCATTTCATTAGGTTTTAATGATTTCTTTTCAAAATTTGAATTATTAGATATCGTATATAACTTAATAAATGTATCTAAACTTTCAAATGAAGAACATAGTAAAAAATTACAAGAGATCAAAGATCTTGCTGTTAAAAGAGCTAAATTAGTCAATATCAAATTGTCTTTATTAATTTCTGAAATTAGAAAAATTAATAAAGACATTAATATAAATTTAATTGGTTACACTACTCCATTTTTAAAATTAGAAACTATTTCAAAAAATTCATTGAAAGAAGAATTTTTAACAAATCTATATTCTTTATTAAATGAAACAATTGAAAAAACAGCCGAAGAGACAAAAACTAATTATTTTGCTTTTGTTGAAAAGAGTTATTTAAATAGAAACTTAATGAAGTTAAATAATAGTTTCTTTGATGCAAAGCCAAACCATTTAGCATTTAAAAAATTAGGCCAAGATATTTTTATGCAAATGGCTTTAAAAGAAACTGATTACAATGCATTAGTTGGCAATTATGGAAATAAATCGAACAATTATCATCAAGTTTTCAATTTCTCTGTTCGTCCTTCAACGATTAAAAGCAAAATTTTAGGAATTACTAGCGATAATACATTAACTTTCAAAATGGAATATGATTTTGAAAATTTGGCGCAAAATGAATCATTATTAAATGAATTAAATAATAGTAGTGTTAGAAAACATTTATTAAAAACATTTAAGTTGTATTTAAACGAAGCAGAAAATATTTCGAACCAACAATTCCTTGAATTTATTGAAAAAATCTTTAATATCTTTAATTTATCATTAAAGGACTTACAATTAAGTGATAAATTAGAGAATTATTTAACAGATGCGAATAATCGTTCATTTATTGTCAAATTAATAAACAAAATTTTAGATAATAACTATTTAAATAAAAAATTCGATGGTTTTTTAAAAGCAATCGATGATTTATTCATTTACAAAAATATCAATGAAATTAAAATGGATGAAATATCAGCAACATTTAAACAAAATGTTGTTCCAAGTAATATTTCATATGAAGTTGTTAAAGAAATTTTTAACTCCGAATTGATTCAAAATGAAGAGGATAAACAAAGATTAATTGTCGTTTCAACAACCTTATTTAATGCATTTGTTGTCCATGGTTTATTGTATAAAGCCATTGGGTTAAATAATAGCGAAATTTTTGATGTATTTTTAAAAGACGCTGATATATTAAATAAGTTAAATGAAATATTTGAAAAGAATATTAATAATGTAATTAATAATTATCCAAGATACTTTAACACAGAACAAAACAACAGTTTTTCATTGATCAATACAGTGTTAATTAATTTAAACGAAGAAATTTCCGATTTATTCAAACTGGTTATTGAAAAATCAAAAGTATTGACTATCGTTCGTGATGATAATGAATATACAATTTTTGAATTATTGACAAATAAAATAATTCATTCATTTAAAGAAATATATCAAATTAATGAAACTCATTTTAGTAGTCAAGAAATTTCCGATTTTGAATATTTTGTTAAGCAATTTTGAAGCAATTTA
Source organism: Metamycoplasma cloacale (assembly GCF_900660735.1). Lineage (GTDB taxonomy): Bacteria > Bacillota_I > Bacilli_A > Mycoplasmatales > Metamycoplasmataceae > Metamycoplasma > Metamycoplasma cloacale. The sequence goes on along the minus strand of NZ_LR215049.1, from coordinate 523,686 downwards.
AATAACTTTGAAGATTTAAATGTATTTATTAAATTTGTTATTGAATCATACATTGATTACAATGGCAAAGCAACAAGTTTTAATTTAAACCATTTATTAAATCAATTTGTACGTAATTTATTTAATGACAAAATTCTAAAATCTGACAGTAATTTAAATCATTCATTGTTATTTAAATTAATAAGTTTTACTCCTAATCTAGATAACGTTAATAGTTATGTAAATGGATTAAAAGTTATTGGTAAAGCCTTCGTTCTACATAACAATATCTTAGATTCTCAAAACGTTTCAAAAGTAGTTGATGAAGCATATAGAAACAATATTATTAATTTAGTTAAAAATGTAATAAATAGTGATACAACGATATTAAATAATCAAGGAAAAGAATTCTTTAAATCACAAATTGAATACGTTATTCAAAATATCTTTCAAAATAATAGTTTATTAAATCAAATCTTCAAGCATCTTATTGAATATATAGGAATTAATCCGATTGTAAATTATTTAAAAGATAAGAAATTAGATAAAAAAATATTAGAAAATCACCATTCTGATTTAACAATTGAAGAATATGTAAAACAATGATTCGATTCAATATATGAATCACTTTTATCAGATGATTTAATTAATGAATTTAAGAAAATAGTTATTAATATTATTGATAATAACAGTAATTACCAATTTAACGAATGACATGAATTAGTTGCAAAAATTTACAAAAATGCTAAAGAAAATAATTTTGTATCATTATTCAATAGCCTAATTTTAAATGTTGTTAATAATGAAAATTTATGAAACAAAGGCGTTGAACTGTTGTTTGCATATGTTAAAAATGAAACAAATACAGAATTTAGTGTTGAAGAAAAAACTTCATTGAAAAACTTTATTAAAAATTTCATTTTAAACGTTCCAAATTCAACATTTTTTGCTAATTTAGAAAAACACATTTATACAACAGGTGATAAATTAGTAATTGATGATATTACTTCATTTAATGATTTAGCAGTCTTTTTAAAAGAAAATTTATTGCCATACTTTAAATTAAATAATTCAAACCTAGTAAATAATATTATTGATTTAATTTTAGTTAAGAATAAAGAGAATCAATGAGTTGTGGATCAAAAAGAATTAATTAGAAACCTAACATACATTTTTTCAAAAGAAACACTAATTGATTTTATTTTTAAAAAAGTTGATTTAAAAACTATTATTTCCAATGCATTAAATTCAATTAATTTAGATGCAATGGAAATTGATGTTGAATCAAAGGGTAATTTAACTTCGTTGTTGGTTGATCTAAACGACTTTATTGTTAAACAATGAGATACAGTATTTGAAGCAAAAATTAAACAATTGATTAAGAAAATTTTTAATCTAGATAATGTAGATAATTCAGAATCATTACAACAATTCTTAATTAAGGGATTAAAAGAAACAAAAATCCTAGTTAAAGAAATTATTGATACATTGTTTAACGATTTCTTATTTGATAACAATTATCCAAATAGAATTGAACTAACTTCATCATTAATTTTAACCATTATTAAAAATAAATTACCAAGTATTACATTATCGCAAAGCCAATATGAACAATTAAGCAACACATTAGCCAAATTAATTAGAAAAGTTTACTCTTTAAATGTTCATCAGACATTTATTGATAATTTGATTGATAAGATTACAACTAATTTAGAACAATATGGTTTTGATTTTTCTAAATATAATTTTCAGGATTTAATTGATACAAAAGCCTTATTAAAATCATTTAATTTAGATGATATTCTTGCTTTTATTAAAGATGATTTAAATAAAGAAGATATTAAAAATATAATTAAAATTGTATTAGACAATACAAAATACATTCTTGAATTATTAATCAATAAAGAAGGAACTATTGAAAAAAAATCATCAACTGCAACTGAAGAAAACAACGATAATTCAACTAATACGAATAGTGAATCGGTTATTTTCAAAATTATTAAAGCCATTTTGGATAAATTAACAGTTGAAGATAAAACAGAAATAATTAATAAATCAAGTGAATCAATCAAAATCATTCTTCAAAATTCAGAAATTAAAAAATTAATGCAAAATTTAATTGTAAAAGAATTGAAAAATTTTAATCGCGACATTGTAAATGAAATGATTAATTTAGATCCGATGAACAGAAATATTTCTGAATATTCAACCGATCTATTGGAACTATTTACTAAAGAAATTATTAATGAAGAAAACATTTCATTAATTCAAACCGCTTTATTACATATAGTTGAAAATGAACAACTATATAGTTGAAACAATACAGAAAAATTTGTAATTAGCATTTTAAAAAATATAGATTTAAATTCATTAAATACATTAGTTGAAAAAATCATTCATAATGCTTCTCACAATGAAGATCTGTTGAATAAATTAGTAAATGTTTTCATTGCCTTTATTAAAGTTGAAACTAAAACAATTTTAAACAAACAAGAAATTACTAAATTAAGTAAATATCTGAAAGATGTGATTAAAAATCTTGAAAATCAAGAATTATTTATTCAAGCAAAAGAAATTTTATTTAACACTTTAAGTTTATTAACGTCAAGTGATACCTATGGTAGTTCTGTTAATAAGATAGCAGATGCATTAAAAACTAATGTATTACAAGGATCAAATTTTGTTAATAAATTATTAGATACATTACTAGCTTCAAATACATATAATGTATCAGATGTTATTCAAACTGCTAAAGTATTAATGGATAAACCAAGTTTTGTTGATTGAATGTTACAAAAAATTAATTTTAAAGAAATTACATTGAAGTATATTGATTCAATTCAAATTGATAGAGAAAGATTTAATAAACTAACAGCTGAACAACTTGATGTAATTCTTAAATATATGCATTCATATTTTGATAAGAAATATGATACATATCTATTACCTTTATTTAAAGAATTGATAGCTAATTTATTTAGCGATTCAGTCGCATTAAAAGCGGATAGTTTTGCTGATTGAATATCTATTTTCTTAAAACAAAATATACAATTAATTATTAACAAGTCAAATGAATTATTTGCTGAGTTTGTTAATGATGAAAATAATATCTTCAAACACGCTTTAGCTACTTTTTTAGTTGAATTAATGAATCAAGATTTAAAAGGTGTTGATTTTATTGGCAATAGTAGAAACGATTTAATTTTATTATTAGAAAAATTATTTACATATATTCCTAAGTTTAAATTGTTTAATGGTGTAATACCGACTGTAATTAACACTATTGTTGATAATTTAGGAAAACATCAATTTGCAATTGATAAATATCAATGAAATAATGTAATTAACGTTTTCAATGTTATAAATGGTTTAAATTATGAACAAATTGAATTATTTGTTAAATCTTTAACCTCACAAGAAATTACTAGTTTATTGTTATTATTATTGAATAATATATCTAAATTTAGCAATATTGCATACGATGCGACAAACGATTTGGAAAATGTTAATAATATATCAACATCAGGTTCATCACCTAAAGAAAAATCAAATACATTTGTAGGGTTTAATGGTTCAATCCAAATTAATATCAATGTATATTTCAATTTATTAAAATCAATTTTCAACATTTTAAATGATGAAGATCGTCATTTAATTATTCAAGATTTACCTAAGTTATCTAATTGATTTATCAATGATGAAAAAATGCAGAAATTTGTTAAATTACAATTACAAGTAATTAAAACTGAATTAACAAAAATTCATGATAGTGGTCTAACTTTTGCAAATGAATTAATTAATTCAATTTCACATGTGATTTTTGAAGATGAAGTTTCTAAAAAATTAGTGGATTCATTATTAATTTCATTAATTCAATTAAACGGAAGAGATTTTGAATCAATTCATAATTTTAATGATTTATTTACATATATTATGAATGCTAATAAAACCAATTTCAAAACATTTATACGTCATTTATTAGGCTATTTCCTTGATAATCAAGCATTGGTGTCTAGCGGTTTAGAATTTGGATTACAAGCAATAATTACTAAATGAGAATTAAATTCTACTTCCGATCAAGTTGAATTAATTAAATCATTATTAAGTAGAATTATCCATAAATTCGGTTCATTAAATATTGTAGAATCATTAATTGATGATTTCTTAGAACAAACTACAAAATTAAGAATATTAGATGAAAGTGGTCACTTCGATGGTACATTATTGATTCATGATTTAATCAATAACATGAAACAAATTAAATATACCAAATATTTAACAACTGCAAATATTGAAGATATTTTAGCAACAATTTTAAATAAAGATTTATCAAGCAAAAAAATTGAAAATGAATTATGAGCTTTATATACATTTATTCAAACTAACATAGTAAAAATAAAAGAAAGAATAAAATCTTCTAATAAATCTGATAGTAATATTGAAACAAGTTTGAGATCTGACGAAAACAGCGCAGATGGTGTTGTAGATAACGAGTTTCTTGAAGAATTAGAAAAATTGTTGTACAACTTGTTATCAGCATTAAATGGTTCAATAAAATCAGATAATATATCAGGAAAAACAGCATTAGGTAATGTATTGCATAGAATTGTGATTGATCAAATGGAAAAATTTGATTATTCAATGATTAAAAACGATGTAATTGATCAACCTACATTGAAATATATAATTACTAAAATGGTTTCATTGAATGAAACGAAGGTATTGATTGACACACTAATTTCTGATTTTTTAGCAGGCAAAAAAATTATTGATGCTAATAATTTAGGACAATTAATCTCCAAAATAATTCTATTAATTAAAGATAATTTAAAAACAAATATAACTAATTTTGTATTGAGATTTGCTCAAGATGACGAAATTATTAACAAAATTATTGATAATTTAATTAAATTCTTGTCTCTTGAAGGGACAACAAGTGAAGATCGTCAATTTCTTGCTGATTTAATTAAATCAATTATTCCTGAATTAACAAAAACAGAATTATATCAACGAAAATTCTTAAATAGAACCATTGTTCAATTGGCTAATTATGCAAAAGAATTTGATATCCACAATCCATCTAAATGATTCGATGATGCAATTAAAAAAATCATTTCAGTATTTAGTTTTAATGATATCTTAGTGATTTTCCCATTAATTAATGATAATAAACCAATTGATGGTGCTAAATTAGTTAAATTGATTAATTTATTGTTTGGTAAATCAAATCTTCAAAAATCAGTTTTATATGATGCTTTAAGAAACTTAAATTACAATCCAGATCCTTCACAACGTACAAATATGAAATATTTAAATGATCAAGTATCGAATGCTATTTCTAATGCTTTTAAACCTGGTACAAAAGGCGATACAAGTGATCCTGATAACATTTCTGTAGAAATTGATATTTTTAAAACAATTGACACTTTGTATCGTTTAATGGCTACCGAATTAAATAAAGCTATTCAAAGAACACCAGGGGCAAATACAACATTTAAAATTCGTTCAAAATTACCCGAATGAAAAGCTATGTATCGCTTCTCAAATGCTATTAATTTCGCAATGTTTGAAATGTTTGGAAGAGAAACGACGGAAGCGCAAAGAGATAGTAATAAATTTATTAATTTATATTCTGGTGTGAGATCTATTTTATGAGAATTGCAAGAAGGAACGAATATTAAATCAATACCTGGATTATCATCGAAATTTGCTGGTGTGCAATATTACTTAAATGCAAATTATCGTCGTGAAATGAATAATTATGTTATAAGTGAAAGCGGATGATTAATTAAGTCTTGAAAATACTTTAACGAAGAAACATATACACCTGATGCAATTATGTATATTATTGCTACTTCAGGTTATAATGATGCCGAAAAATCTAAATTAAGACCATTTAAATTTAAAGTTACAGAAGATGGTACATTTAATCAAATCTCTAAAAAAGAATATGTTCTATTAACTCTTAAAGAAGGTGGTTATGGTAGATTTATGAAATTAAATAATATTCAATCTATTTCAAGTTGATCTGGATTAAAAGGAACAACTGAATACGAATAGTTGATAATAAATTTTAAAAAAGGAGATTATAGTTTCTCCTTTTTATATTAAATTGTTGAAAAAAAGAATTTAATTCAATGTTCTTTATATAGATAAATCTTATATTTAATTTATGCTAAAATTATTAATTAATAAGGAGTTAAAATGAAAAATATTACACAAGAATTATTAGAAAAATTCGAAAGAGCATATAATAACGACCCAAAAAACGCCATTATTGAAAACGCCATTATCAAAAGTGGAATTCGTGATTCTTCATTAAATAATGAAGTTGTTAAAAAACATACATTTACTTTTTCAAATGAAACAAAAATTGGTTCAATTACAAACCAAAAATCAAGTGGAAGATGTTGAATTTTTGCCGCTTTAAACGAAATTAGAGTTGAAATGATGGAAACTCTAAATGTAGAAAATTTAGAATTAGCACAAAATTACATTCACTTCTTTGATAAATTAGAAAAAGCAAATACTTATTTAGAATTCATTATTCAAGAAGGACTTGAATTAGATAATGAAGATCGTTTATACAGATTAATGAACCAAGATCCAGTTCAAGATGGTGGTTATTGAGAATTCTTTATTAATATCATTGAAAAATATGGAATTTGTCCAAAATCTGCAATGAATGAAACATTCCACAGTGAATCAACTCATGTTCTTCTAGAACAATTAAATTGAAGATTAAAAGCTTACACATCAAGAATGAGAGCTGCTTATAAAGCGCATAAAAACATTACAGAAATTTACAAAATTAAAGAACAAGCATTAAGCGATGTATACAATATTTTAGTTAAAACATTAGGTCATCCGCCAAAAACATTCACATTTGAATACACAGATAAAGATAAAAAATTCCAAAGAATTTCAAATATTACACCAATGGAATTCTTTGAAAAATACGCTAAAGAAACAATTGAAAACAAAGTTGATTTGGTTTGCGATCCACGTGAAGAACACCCAAAAAATACCTTCCTATCAATGAATTATTTGAAAAACAGAAGTGATTCACCACATATTAAAATGTTAAACGTTGACATTGATGTTATGAAACAAGCAATCATTGATCAAATTAAAGACGGCAAAACAGTTTGATTCGGTTGTGATGTTGGAACTTATTCAAACTCTAATTTAGGAATAATGGATAGTCAATTATATCTATACGATCAAACCTTGACTAAAACACCTGAATTTAGTAAAAGAGAAAGATTTGAATCAAGAGCATCTTTATTAAGTCATGCAATGAACTTCGTTGGAGTTAATTTAGATGAAAACGGTAAACCATTGACTTGAAAAGTTGAAAACTCATGAGGAGATTCTACTGGTAAAAAAGGTTTATTTTCAATGTCGGATCAATGATTTGATGACTTCAACTACATGGCAATTGTAGATAAAAAATACTTACCAAAAGAAGTGCTGGAAGCATTTGATAAAGAAGCAGTTGAATTATCTCCATTTGACCCATTAGTTTAATTAAATAGCCACTAAAATAGTGGTTATTCTTTTTTTATTGTAATATTAGCGATAAATTTTAATATTTTTCTATAATTTTAAATATTAAAATATTTAATTAAAGAGAAATTATGATTGGAATTGACTTAACAAAAATAAAACGCTTTAAAAATTTAAGTTCAAGAGCGGTTGAACACATATTAGCCCCTAAAGAAATTGAAGTTTATAAAACTTTGAATAAATATCAAAAACCAGTTTTTTTAGCTACTCGTTGAGCTTTAAAAGAAGCTATTTTTAAAGTGGATAATCGTTATGGAAATTTTAGTTCAATTGAGATTACCAAACATGAAAGTGGTAGATATTTATTTAAAAATTTTAATTTATCAACAACAAACGATTGCGGTTTTGTAATTGCTGTTGCCTATAAATAAGGAGAAATTATGAAATTAAAAACTAGAATGTTTTGAAACATATTACCAATTTTGAGTTTATATTGAAATATTCAGTTAAAAGCACGTAAAAACAAAAGAATGCCTGAATATATCTCAAAAGTTGAAAGAAATGAATTTTTGCAAAAGAGATTTAAAAGTATTCTTAAATATCTTGGAATTAAAGTAAATGTTAAAGGATTAGAAAATGTTCCAGACGGAGCATGTTTAATCGTTCCTAACCATTCAACATATTTAGATGCTTTGATTATGACAGTTGCAATGAATAACAATGGAAATGTAGATATTAAAAACAAAATTTCATCATACATTGCTAACTCATCTGTTCAAGATAAAAAAGGTATTGCTTTAGTTGCTTCATTAATGGATACATTCTATTTAGATATGGAAAAACCAAGAGAAGTTGTAAAAAACTTATACGATTTTGGAAATTTTGTAAAATCAACTAAATCATGTGGTGTGATTTTTGCTGAAGGTACAAGAACTAAAGATGGCAAATTAGGTGAATTTAAACCTGGTGCTTTTAAAATAGCGCAAGATTGCTTTTTACCAATTGTCCCTGTAACTATTAACAACGCAGCAAATGCTTTGGATAAAAACAGAGAAGGCATTTTAGAAGTTGAAGTTATTTTTCACAATGCAATTAAACCAGCTATGGTGAATACAGTAAAAACAAGTGATATTGCTGAAATTGTTAAAAACACCGTTGCATCTGCATACATTGAACAAACAATTACATCAGACGAAACAATTAAAAACACATATACAAAAAGAGCTCACAAAAAATAGGTATATAAATCATGCAACAAGAATTAAAGAAACCAGAAATTAAAGAAATTTCAATAAATCAAGAAAACGAAGTTAAAGAAGAACGTCCATTAGCAGAGAGACATGTTTTTAAGTTAAAAAACTTTGATGGACCACTTGATTTATTGGTTCATTTAATTAAAGAAAAAAACATTGACATTTTTGATGTCGATTTAGCTGAATTAGCTACCCAATATTTAGAAATTATTAAAGGTCTTGAAGCTTATGAATTTGATATTGCATCTGAATATTTAGTTATGGCTGCAACTTTATTGCAATTAAAAGCAAGAATTATTCTTCAAGATCCAGAAGTTGAAGAAGAAATTAAAGAAGAGAAAAAACGTCTATTAGAGCAAATTGCTGAATATGAAAAATTCAAAGAAATTTCTTTAGTTCTTAAAAAGCAAGAAGAAATTAGAGGTAATTACTTTACAAAAAATCCAGATGATATCTCTGAATTTGCAAAAGAAATAGATAGCACTGTTTTGGATGGACATGCAAATAGTTCAAGGTTAGTTATTGCCTTAAGAAAAATGTTTGAAAGAACATATGCTGAATTAATTAGAAATGTAACTATTTCAACAATTGCGGTTAGTCCTGAAGAACAAAAGAAAAGAATTTTAAAACTATTTAAGAATCGTAATGAAGTTGATTTTAAAGAAATATTTGATGTTCCAACAGTTGGACATTTTGTCATTACATTACTTGCAATTTTAGATCTAGCAAGACAAGAGATTGTTGTTATGGAACAATTAGAAAATGAAGGGTTAATTAAATTCTATAAAGGGGTGGAATATGAAGAATAAAATTATTGAAGCATTATTATTTGTTCAAGGTAGCGAAGGACTATCAAGCGAACAAGCGAAAGATATTTTTAAATTAAATACAGTACAAGAAGCAAGAAGATTATTAAAAGATTTTCAAAAATACTTTAACGAATTAGATCGCGGCATTAAAGTTCATGAGTTTAATGATGTTTTTAAATTTTTAACAATTGAAGCTGTGAAGGAACAAATTTCTGAATTAGTTACAATTGTACGTAAACAACATCTATCAAATGCTTCAATTGAGGTCGCTGGTATTGTTGCTTATAAACAACCAGTTACACGTTCAATGATTTCAAATATTCGTGGAATTGTTAGTGATAATATTGTTGCTAACTTATTGGCTAAAGGAATTATTGAAGAAGTTGGTGTGGCATCTACACCAGGAAATCCGATTCTTTATGGAATTACTAATAAATTCTATGATTATTTCAAAATCAAAACATTAGCCGAATTACCTCCTTTCCCCGAATTCAGCAGATATACAGATGAAGCAATGGAGGAAGAATCATTCAACCTATTTGATTCACAAAGACAAGAGGAACAAGATGCCAACGTTTTAATGACAACAGGGGATGAAGAAAATGAGTAATTTTATTATCCTAAAACCTAAAAAAGACGATGTTGATCGAACTTTATTTAAATATTTAGTAAAAATTTTTGACAACGTTCCAATTTCAAGAATTGAAAAAAGTTTTCGTCAAAAAGATATTAAAGTAAATGGCGTAAGAAACAATAATAAACAATACAAAGTTCAACTAAAAGACGAAATTATTGTATATGGTTTAGAAAATGTATCAAAACCATTTGAAAGACAAGATGCTAATATTAACTTTAAATTAATTTATGAAGATAAGAATTTGCTAATCGTTGATAAAGCAATTAACGTTGCAATGCATTCAGAACCAAACTGTTTAGACAATCAAATTCTTAAATATCTAAATTACAAAAAAACTAGTTCATTTACACCGGCATCAATTGGAAGAATTGATAAAAAAACTAGTGGTTTAGTGGTTTATGCAAAAAACTATAAAACATTAGTTGAATTTGACGCTAAACAAAATAATTTCGAAAAAATTTATCAATTCGTTTCCGATTTCAATGAAGAAACGATTGTAAAAAATAGTAAATCAATCAATGGACGTATTAATCCTAAATTAGAAATAACTGTGAGATTGAAAAAAGAAGTTGATAAAGAAAAAATGGTAGTAGATCCAAATTTTGGAGTTAAGGCTAAAACTATTTTTTGAATTGAAAATAATAAAAAATATGCTCAAATCTTGACTGGAAAAAAACATCAAATTAGAGCAACGCTTGAATATCTAAAAACTCCTATTTTAGGAGATATTAAATATGGTGGAGAAAGAGCGAAACGTTTATTTCTACACTCATATTCAGTTAAATTCAGTGGTTTATCTGAAGAATTTGCTGAATATAATAATCAAATTTTCATAGCACCTACTAAGTGATAAGGAGAATTATGGATAAAGAAAAAATTTATAAATTAGCTAATGATTTGTTATTTATACCATCAGATGATGTTGTTGCAATAACCAATGAATTGCATAGTGCAATTGACCTAGCTTTAGAAGAACTAGCGTCAATTGATTTATCAAATGTCAAACCAATGAGTCATATTAATGAAAAACCAATTGATTTTAGTCTTTTAAGAAAAGATGAAGTTAAATTAGATTATTTAATTGCTAAAAAAGATTTATTAAATAACGCTTCTAATAAAGATGATAATTTTGTAATTATGAAAAAGGTTATATAAATGAAAAATAAAGGAAATCTATTAAACGCAATTAAAGAATTAAAAGCAGATAAAAATAATGCAGTAGCACATATCTATTCTGAAATTGAAGCAAAACAAGATGGTTGTTTAAAAGACTGTGTTTTTACAATTAAAGATAACTATGCTGATTTAAATGTTAAAGCATCAGCTTCTTCGCTAATTTTAAATAATTTTTATCCTCAATATGAAGCAACTGTATTGAAATTATTAAGAAATGCAGGTGCTATTTCAGTTGCTAGAACACATCTAGATGAATTTGGTTTAGGTGGTAGTGGAACATACTCAGCTTATGGTGTTATTAAAAACCCTTTAAATAATGAATACTACGTTGGTGGTTCTTCATCGGGCGCCGCTGCAACTTTTACTAAAAATATAAGTTTTGCAATTGGTTCTGATACAGGAGATTCCGTAAGAAAACCTGCATCAAATATTGGAGTTGTTGGGTTTAAACCAAGTTATGGTGCAATTAGTCGTTATGGATTGTATAGTTTTGCAACATCATTAGATACAGTGGCTTATTTCACACATAACGTATCTGATTGTATTGAACTATCATCTGTTTTATATCAACAAGATCTGCAACATGACCTAACATCTATTGATTTAAGCTTTGATTTATCAACAATTAAAGAAGTCAAACCTAAACGTGTTGGATATTTTAAAGTTGATAAGCATTTATCTGATGATGTTGTCAAAGCATACAATAACCTATTAAACAAATTAAAATCAGAAAATATTGAATTAATCGAAATTGAACAAGATGAAAATATTCTTAAATCAGTTAATGTTGTTTATGCGATTATTTCATTCAGTGAAGCATCTTCAAATTTAGCAAACCTTACCGGAGTTAATTTTGGTAATAGACACGAAGGTGTTAATTGAGAAGAAACATATAAATTAACACGTTCAAATGGTTTAGGAAAAATGGTACAATCTCGTTTAATTTTAGGTTCATATTTCCTTGAACAAGAAAATCAAATCAAATACTTTGTTAAAGCTAAAAAAATGCGTAGAGTAATTAGTGATTATTTCAAAAAGATTCATAGTGATGTTGATTTATTGATTTTTCCCGCTTCAAGTGATTGTGCACCTAAATTCAATCACGAATACAATGGTGGGTATTGAGATTACATTTTAACCGCAGCTAATTTAACAGGTAATCCTTCAATGACAATGAAATTAGGACAAAGCATAGTTGATAGTATGCCATTTAATATTACATTAGAGACAAACTTATATCAAGACAAAGATTTATTTTCATATGCCTTATATATTGAAAAGTTATTAGGAGGTATCAATGATTAATGATTGAGAATTAGTTATTGGTATTGAGATTCACTTGGAATTAAATACTAAAACTAAAATGTTTTCACCAGCTCCTAATACATATGAAGCTAAAGAAAATTGCAATGTTTCACATATTGACCTAGGTTATCCAGGCACACTACCTTTAGTTAATTCAGAAGCAATAATTAAAGGGATTAAATTAGCAAAAGCCTTAAATATGACAATTGATTCAGAAATTCGCTTTGATAGAAAAAATTATTTCTATCCCGATTTAAACAAAGGCTATCAAATTACTCAACAATTTAGACCAATTGGTAAAGATGGTTTAATTAAAATTAAAGTAAAAGATCAATGAAAAGATATTTTAATCGAAAGAATTCATTTAGAAGAAGATACTGCTAAATCAATTCATGATGATGACTATACTTATTTAAATCAAAATCGTGCTAGCGTTCCCTTAATTGAAATTGTTTCAAGACCAGTTATTCATTCAATTGAAGATGCAAAGGCTTATGTTGAAGCAATTAGATTAACTGCATTAGCATTAAATATTTCAGATGCTAAAATGAACGAAGGTAGCTTACGTACCGATGTTAATATTTCAGTAAGAAAAAAAGGTACAAATGATTTAAATACACGGGTAGAAATAAAGAACTTAAACTCAATTTCAAATATTGAGAAAGCAATTCAATACGAAATGCAATATCAAATCAATTGTTATGAAAATAATCAAACCTTTGAGCAATGTACGAAACGTTTTGATGAACAAAGTCAAACAACTATTGTCATGCGTTCAAAAAGCGATAGCATTGATTATAAATACTTTCCCGATCCAAATATTCCATATATTTCGTTATCAAAACAGTTAATTGATGCGGTTAATATTGAAGAATTACCTTTTGCACGTGAAAATCGTTACTTATCTTTAGGCTTAAACAATGTTCAAATTTCACAATTAATTAATAATATTGAATATGCTAAATATCTTGATTCAATTGAATCCACTGATTTTAAAAAATCTGCAAATATATTCTTTTCAGAAGTTGTTAGTTATCTAAATTCAAACAACTTAAATATTCAAGATCTGCTATTTACTCCAAGAGATTGCAAGGATGCAATTGAATTGTTGAATAATGCAAAAATCGATAAAAAGAATTTCATTAAATTAATTGAATTAAAACAAAATAATTCAGCACATTCAATTATTGATTTAGCTAAAAACAATCAATTATATATTGAATCAATCGTTATAAATATTGCAGATATTGTTGCTGATATTTTGAAAGAAAATTCTAATTTAGAATCTCAATTGAAAACCGATTATAATAAAGCATTAAAATTTATTATGGGTCAATTTATGAAAAAAACTATGGGAAAAGGAAATACTGCTGAACTTAATAAGTATCTAGAGGAAAAATATTTATAATGGCTTGAAAAAGAAAGAAAAATAAAACTCAAACGGGTTGAGAATCCAAAATCAAAAATGAATCAATTAAAAATAACGAAAGTTTAAGCAAAAATCAAGTAATTCAAACAAAGAAATCAAACAACATTTTTGAAAAGATTTTTAAATGAATTATTTATGCAATTTTATTCATTGCAGTTCCAAGACATCTAAAAAGTTCTAAAACAAAAGGGCAAGAGATTGTTAACCACGCTTACGATAAAATGCATTCGCATGAGTTTGCATTTATTCCTGCGGGTTATGCCTTATATCTATTCTTATCATTCATCCCTGTTTCTATATTGATGACTGCAATAATAGGACCAATTAACGAACATTACGATATTGTATTAAGATACGTTATATTGGGTTCTGTTATCCCCGGGATTCAAGATGTTTTACCTAAAATGAGCGATCTTTGATCAAACGCTGGTGAAATTGTAACATTTATTATTTTCATCTTCTCAATCATTTGATTATCTTCAAATGGATATTCAAAATTTGTTCATTCAATTGATGCATTGTATGAACATAAAACCGAAAACAAGATGTGAAAATATCGTTTAAAAGGGATTGTAGTTAGTTTAGTTTTAACATGTGGATTAACATTATTACTTTTAGCATTTACTGCGTTTATGACCTTTTTAATTGATGAAAGTAATTTTGGTGTTTTTCCAAATGAATGAACTGATTTAATGACAATAAAGGATTTAAAATTAACAACACCTTTTTGATTGGTTTATTACTTTACCATCTTTCTATGTCTACCTATTTTTACCTACATTGGATTTCTATTATTTTTCAAATACGCTCCAAGTTTTAAATTAAAACTAAATTACATCCATCCAGGAGCGATGATATCCTCTATACCGACTTCTATATTTATTTTAATATTTGGTTCATTAACCTCAATTATTCGTTATCAAAAATATGGGCCAATTGCTGCCTTTATGTATGTAATTCTACTAACATCAGTTATGTCATATTTTATATACATAGGTGTTATTGTTAATGCAAGCTTTTATAAAGTATTCATTAACGAACCAACTGTTGAAAAAAGTTTCTTTTTCAAGAAACGTCTAAAATCTAACTTTTATAAAAAATATCGTACAGAAGATTACAATATAAAAGAATAATATAATTATTAAAAGGAAACAAAATGGATTTAAAATTACCCGGCGGAATTAGACATTATATTAAATGACTACGTCTTCAATCAGGACTTAGTTATCGTAAATGAAGCTCAAAACGTATCGCGTTTGTGGGTGTTTTAATTGCTATTTCTGTTGTCTTTTTCTTAATATCTGTACGGATTGTGCCTATCTCAGCACTTCCTAGTTTTAAATTCAGTTTCATTGGCTTACCAATAAAAATCACTGGTTTTATTTTTGGGCCAATTGTTGGGTTAATCACTGGAGTTATTGCTGATTTAATTTCGTTTGTATTAATTCCAACATATTATCACTTTTTATATACATTAGCTGTTGGAGTGGCTGGTTTTATTCCGGGAATTTGTGCTTATTATTTCTTTAACTTAAACGAAATATTCTTTTCAAAGAAATACAAAATTTTTAAATACACCGAAATTGTTGAATTCTTTAAGCGTCAATACGATGAAGCTTTATTTAGAAACAGTTCAATTGATATTCAATACTTCTCTGAAAAAATTGCATACTATGAAGTAAAAATCATTTTACTAGAAAATAAACATAAGCCAACGGCAATGATTAACTTCTCGTTTATTTCAACTCTGATTATTTTAGCATTGCAGATATTCGTAATTATTTCAATATTTGCAAGCCTAGATAATTCAATTTTTGAACATAACCGTTTTATTAAAAACAAAACATTCTATATTGTTTTAACAATTTCTGGTTTTCTATTAATGTGTGTCGTAATAATTGTTTATCGTCTATTTTTAAGAAGAAAATATGAAACATTTATTGAAATTATGGCAATTATTTCTTTATGTGCAATATTAGAATTCGTTAATGTTATTTTACTATCATGAGCAGATAGCTCTTCATTAAAAACTGATTTCTGGGTAAATTTAACCGGACATACCTTAACTAGTCCTGTTAAAATATTCTTTAACCTAGCAATTATTTTAGCAACATACAAAATTGTTAATCCATTAGTAAGATCAAAAGAAGAAAGTAGGTTTTAAGAATGGATTTAAACAAAAAAATCACTTCATTAAGAGTTACTAACTTAAAAATGATTGCAGAAAAACAAGGTAAGATTTTATCTTATATTAACAACTTATCATTGAATGCTAACTCAAGCGATATCATCGGTTTTTTAGGAGCCGATGAGGAAACGAAATCTTTAATTTTTAAATTATTAACCCATAATTTTGATGACCTAAAAGCATATCAAGGTTACATCGAATTTAAATCTACAGAAAATTACCATTTAACACATCAAAACCATTTATTTTCAAAAAATGTTGCATATGGTTTTGATCATACTTTCTTAAATAAACAATTAGATGTTAATGGTTTTCACTATATTCGTAATTATTTAAATGAAAGCAATTTAGTTAATGTTTTAAAAAATGACTTTATTAATACCTGAAATAATTCATACGAAGACTTCAAAGTTTATTTAAACAATCGTGCGTCATTTCATTTTTTTGATTTACAAAAATCTAATGAAAAAATTCTAAAATCAATTATTACTTTCTTTAGGGATATGGATATTAAAAATATTAATATTCTAGAACCGACACAATTGTCTGCATTGATTGAAGAAATATATAGAATGCTTAGAAAATTGATTGATTCATTCCAAAAACATGAATATTCTTTAATTGTTTTAGTTGAAAATATTCACCGTAAATACAACCTAGGGGAATCATTTTTAAACAAAAAAGCATATCTAGATGCAAGAAATGCCTTTAACTTAATTGAAAGAAAATATCAAAATAAATACGATTGAAACAAAGAAAAACGTGTTGTTATTGATAAATATTTTCAAGACATTAGAAACAAAAGAGATGTCATTAAACAAGAGATAACAGAAATTCTACGTAAAACTAAATACGATTTAATTCAAGAAAATCGTTACTACAAACGTCAAATTATTCATTCAACTAAAATTTCTTCTTTTTTGCATCATTATAAAAATTACGCAGTTAATAAAAAATTAATTAAGTTTCTTAAAAGCAAATTTAAGCCCTTTTCTTGATTGAAATATGAACATCTAAACATATTAAATGAAGAAATTAATCATATCATTAACGTCATTTCAACAGAAGCGACATTGATTAACTTAAAAATTACTAAAAAACAATTAAAGAAAACTATTAATAAAATTATTAATTTTCACTTTAATATTAAAATCAATTATTTTGATGATGTTATTAAAAGAGAAAAAGAAAATTTGCGCTCTTCATTAACAATTGATGATTTATATAAAAACACTAACATATATTCACAATTCAACCGCGAACGTATCACTCTTGATGATTACAAGAATGCTTTAGATAATTTTCTTGAAATTCAACATGATTATCGTTGAAACGTTGCGACAATTGAAAATAAATTGAAACGTGAAACTGCAAAAAACATTCAAAATGCAAAGGTTTTAAGAAAAGATAATCGTAAATTATTTTTAGAAATTCTTTCTAAAATCAATTCATTATGTAAAGCATTTAATATTGATAATCTAGAAACAACTGATACAAGTAAATTAATTAATTTTGATGCTAAATTAGTAAATAAAATCAAAATTGTTAAGAATATTATTCACATTTTAAAGAAATTATCACAAGACTTTATTGATTTAATTAATTTGTTTAATGACAATAAATGAAATAATGAAAGAATTATACAAATCTTTCTATCAAAATCTATTGTTTACCATACATTTAAAAACGCAAATATTCCTTTTGAAAAAATGGAATTTCCAATTAATTCTTTAACTTTAGATGAAAGAATTAATTTAGAAAAAGCAAAAATATTTATCAATAATCCTTCATTAATCCTTGTAGGAAACAACATCAATTTATTAACAATTTCAAAACAA
The DNA here is from genome assembly GCF_900660735.1 of Metamycoplasma cloacale. Classification (GTDB taxonomy): domain Bacteria; phylum Bacillota_I; class Bacilli_A; order Mycoplasmatales; family Metamycoplasmataceae; genus Metamycoplasma; species Metamycoplasma cloacale. The sequence goes on along the minus strand of NZ_LR215049.1, from coordinate 505,563 downwards.
TATGAAATTCTAGATGATTTAAATAAATATACATTGCAAAATAGAGGTATTGCAATCTACTTTTTAAAAGATTACAAACTCGCAAATCAAGTAACAAATTATGTCTATATTATTAATAATTCAAAGGTAATTGAAGAAGGTAGAACCACACAAGTTATGGAAAATCCAATCAATCCTTTGATTAAAAAAGAATTGGGTATATTTGATAAAAAAACTGAAGAAAACTATTTTGAGTATTTCAATTATTTAGATAACTACGAAAACTTATTTAAATATCAAATTGATACTCATCATTACGTTTGATGTACCAGCTTTGAATTAAATAGATGAGTAGACAAAACCAATTTAAAAAACGAATCATTGAAACAACAATTATTTCTTGAACAACCAACTAGTTCAGGTAAAACTAAAAAAATTATTAGCAAAGAGAAATTCGAAGAAACCACTATTATTGAAATATCAAGAGATTTCATTAATAAGATTGGAGAACAAAAAATGGAAAAATCATTTAATCACAAAATTGTTGAAGATCAAAGAAATGAGAAATGAAAGAAAGCTAAATTTTTCATGACACATGACGAAGCAAAACGTCCATTTACAATTATTTTACCTCCGCCTAATGTAACTGGTAAATTACATATTGGACACGCTCTTGATACATATATTCAAGATACAATCATTCGTTATAAAAAACTACAAGGTTATGACGTTATGTGAGTACCAGGCAAAGACCATGCTGGTATTGCGACTCAAGCTGTTGTTGAAAAGAAATTAGCTGAACGTGGCATTTCAAAATATGATTTAGGTCGTGAAAAGTTTATTGAAGAGGTTTGAAAATGAAAAGAAGAATTTTCAAACAATATTACTAGTCAATGAGATAAATTAGGCCTAGCTTTAGATTTTGAAAACGAAAGATTTACTTTTGACACAGAAGCTAATGAAGCTGTTTTAAAAGTGTTCGTTGATTTATATAATGCAGGCTTGATTTATAGAGACAATAAACCAATTAACTGAGATCCGAAATTGCAAACAGCGCTTTCAAACATTGAAGTTGTTTCACGTGAAACTAACCAAAAAATCTATTACATTAAATATCCAATCAAAGATAGTGATCAACATTTAGTTATTGCAACTACAAGAATTGAAACTTTATTCAGTGACGTTGCAGTAGCAATTAATCCAAAAGATGAACGAATTAAAGAATTAAAGAATAAAACAATTATTCATCCTTTAACTAAAAAAGAACTACCAGTTGTTTTATCAGAAACAATTGATCCAACATTCGGTTCTGGTGTAATGAAAGTGTCTGCACATGCAATTGATGATATAGAAATTATTAAGAAAAACAATCTAGAAATCATTGAATGTATTGATAAAAATGGTATTCTAAATGAACAAGCAATGGAATTCAAAGGTTTAGATCGTCTTTCTGCGCGTGAATCAATTTATATTAAATTAGAAAATGAAGGTTATATTGACAAAGTTGAACAAACCAAATCTGCTGTGGGTTATTCAGAACGTTCAGGTGAAGCAATTGAAATTCTTGTACAACCACAATGATTTGTGAAAATGAATTTCTTATCACAAAAATTATTGAAACATTTTGAATCAGTAGATGGTGTTAAGTTCATACCAGAACGTTTTGCAAAAGATTTAACTCGTTGAATGACCGATACATATGATTGAACAATCAGCCGTCAAATCTGATGAGGCCATAGAATTCCTGCTTGATATAAAGATGATGAAGTGAAAGTTCAAATTGAAAATCCCGGTGAAGGTTGAGTTCAAGACAATGACGTATTGGACACTTGATTCTCTTCAGCATTATCACCTTTTGTTTTTCTAGGATGACCACAAACTGATATCAAAATCAAACGTTACTTCCCGACTGACGTTTTAGTAACTGCTTATGATATTATTTTCTTTTGAGTTGCCAGAATGTATTTCCAAAGTTTATATTTCATGAATGAAAAACCATTCAAGGAAGTATTAATTCACGGAATTGTTAGAGACGCCGAAGGTAGAAAAATGTCTAAATCATTAGGCAATGGAATTGATCCTATTCAAGTAATTGATGAGCAAGGTTCTGACGTTTTAAGAATGTCATTAATCTTCAACTGCGCTCCTGGTCAAGATATTAACTTTAGTGATGATAAAATTCAAACTGCACGTTTATTTATTAACAAATTCTGAAACATTGCAAGATATATTTCTTCATTACCGATTGATACCAAAGATGAGATAAACTTCAAAAAACTTGATTACTATGATTTATGAATTTTAGCTAAATTCCAATTATTTAAACAAAGCATTTCAAACTGCATGGATAAATATGAATTTAACTTAATTTTTAAATATGTTCAAGATTTCATTGTCAATGATTTATCAAGTTGATATCTAGAATTTATTAAATTTAAGAATAATAATAAATTAGTACATTGATTATTTAGAGAAATTCTAATCTTAATGCATCCATTTATGCCATTTGTTACTGATTACTTATTTGAATATATTTTCCATGAAGAATTACTTGAGGCTTCATCATTGCAATTTGAAGTTGTTGATGAAGAAGTTGCTAATAAGATTCAATCAATTATCAATATCATTACAACCTTAAGAAAATATCGTGAAGAAAAACATATTTCAAAAGCAGAAAAGTTATACTTTACATATAAAAACATTGATTTAACACAAACAGATATTGATATTATTAAGAAATTAACTAATTACGAAATTCAAGATAATAACGACTTTATGATTCAATTGCCAAACGATATTTCAATCAATATCAAAATGAGTGATGAACAAAAAGAACAAGAAATTAAAGATTTATTAAAATTAATTGCTGAAACAAAAAAAGAGATTGAATTTAATAAAAAAATGCTTGATAATCAATCATTTATTTCAAAAGCGCCAAAAGCAACAATTTCTGAAAAACAACAAAAACTTGCAATGCATACAAGCAATTTAGAGGCTTATGAAAAAGAATTAGCAATTAAGCAAAATAGAAAATAAGGCAAATGTCTTATTTTTTTATACTTGAAATTGCTATAAATTTTAATAACATTAAAATTTATTTAATAACAAAATTAAAAGAAAATTAAATTTTAATATAATTTAAGGCATGAATAATAATTATCAAGCAAACGATTTACAAGTTTTAAAAGGTTTAGATGCCGTAAGAAAAAGACCTGGTATGTATATTGGTTCCACCGATGCTACAGGTTTACATCATTTAGTTTGAGAAATAGTAGATAATGCTTTAGACGAAGCACTAGCTGGTTATGCCAATACAATTTCTGTTACAATGAAAAAAGATGGTTCAATTGTCGTAGAGGATAATGGAAGGGGAATCCCTGTTGATATGCATAGTAGTGGTAAAACTGGTGTTGAATTAGTCTTTACTGAACTACATGCAGGTGGTAAATTCAATGAAGGTGTTTATAAAACCAGTGGTGGTCTTCATGGGGTTGGCTCATCTGTTGTTAATGCATTAAGTACAAGGTTAACTGCTGTAGTATATAGAGATAAAATTGAATATGAAACCATTTTTGAACAAGATACAATCGTCCAAAGAACTAAAAAAATTGCTACAACTACTAAACACGGAACAAAAGTTCAATTCTGACCAGATGTCAATATTTTTAAAAAAGCAAAATTTTCTGCAGAAATTATTAAAGAAAAATTAAGAGAATCAAGCTTTTTAATTCCGAACTTAAAAATATTTTTTACATCTGAAATTAGTAATGAAAAAGTTGTTTTTGAAACAAATGAAGGTATCAAAGAATATATTAATTTTGTTGGTGAAGGTAAGACTTTTACTAGCGATGTTTTCTATATCAAAGGTAATGCTAAAAACATTGATATGGAAATAGCGTTAGTATATACCGATAATTACAACGAAACAATATATAGCTTTGTTAATAACGTTAAAACCAGAGATGGTGGAACACATGAAACAGCCTTTAAAACAGCTTTAACCAAAGTAATTAATGAATATGTTTCACAACATAATTTATTAAAAGGGAAAAATAACTCTTTTGAAGGATCTGATGTAAGAGAAGGATTAATAGCTGTTATTTCCTTAAAAGTTCCTGAATCAATATTAGAGTTTGTTGGACAAACTAAAGATAAATTAGGCACTCCGGAAGCACGTGAAGCAATTGAGGATTTTTTTGGTGAGAAATTCAAATTCTATTTAAACGAAAACAAAAAAGAAGCTGACAAAATTGTTTTAAGAATTAAGAATGCCTTTGAAGCAAGAATTTCTGCTAGAAATGCAAGAAATGAAGTTCGTAAATTAAAAACTAAATTAGATAATAAAAAAATTCTTTCAGGTAAATTAACTCCAGCACAATCTAAAAACCCTAAAGTTAAAGAATTATTTTTAGTTGAAGGTGATTCAGCTGGTGGTTCTGCTAAATTAGGTCGTGATAGAGTAACGCAAGCGATTTTACCATTGCGGGGGAAAGTAATTAACACAGCTAAAGCTAAATTAAGTGATGTATTAGCAAATGAAGAAATTGCAACAATTATTAATACAATCGGTGCTGGTATTGGGGAAGATTTTAATATCAAAAACGCTCAATATAACAAAATAATTATTATGACTGACGCTGATACAGACGGAGCACATATTCAAGTTCTATTATTAACTTTCTTCTATCGTTATATGAAAAAGTTAATTGATGAAGGAATGGTATATATTGCATTACCACCATTATATAAATTTTCTGTTAAAGGAAATAATGGTAAAGACTATTATGTTTGAGAAGAAACTGAATTAAAAGAATTAATGCAAAAATATTCAAATTATGAAATTCAAAGATATAAAGGTCTAGGCGAAATGAATGCCGATCAATTATGAGAAACAACAATGGATCCTAAGACTAGATCAATTATTAGAGTAAACATCGATGATGAAGCATTAACTGAAAGAAATGTTTCAACATTAATGAGCGATGATATTGTTGGTAGAAAAGAATGAATTAATAAATACGTTGATTTTAGTAATGATGATGATTTTGAAATAAATCCAAAGAAATAGGAGATGTATGTCAAAAAACAGAAAACAAGAAATAGACGAAGTCATTGAATCAATCATTGATAAAAATATGATTGATGTTATGAGCGATCGTTTCGCTAGATATTCAAAATACATCATTCAACAAAGAGCTATTCCTGATGCAAAAGATGGTTTAAAACCAGTTCAACGTAGAATTCTATATTCAATGTGAAATTTAAAACTAAAGAATAACCAACCATTTAAAAAATCAGCCAGAATCGTTGGTGATGTTATTGGTAGATATCACCCACATGGTGATTCATCAATATATGAAGCTTTAGTTAGAATGTCACAGGAATGAAAGAGTAATTATCCTTTAATTCAAATGCATGGTAATAAAGGTTCAATTGATGATGACCCAGCCGCTGCTATGCGTTATACTGAATCTAGATTGGAAAAAATTTCTGAATTATTGTTATCAGATCTTGATAAAAAGGTTGTTCCATTAGCCCCTAACTTTGACGATACTGAATATGAACCAATTGTATTACCTTCTTTAATTCCCAACTTATTAATCAACGGAGCAAAAGGAATTGCGGCTGGTTTTGCTACAGAAATTCCTCCACATAACTTAAATGAAGTTATTGACGCAACTATTCATTTAATTAATCACCCAACTGCTTCAAATGAAGATTTAATGCAAATTGTTTTAGGCCCTGATTTTCCAACTGGTGGAATTATTCAAAACATTGAAGGTATTAAACAAGCTTTTGAAACAGGTCAAGGAAAAATTTATATTTCTTCTAAATATAGATACATCTATGATTCAAAAAACGAAGAAAAAATCGTGGGTGTTGAAATATACGAAATTCCTTTTGGGGTAATTAAATCTAAAATTGTTACAGATATTGATACTTTAGTTTTCGACAAAACAATTAATGGAATTAAAGAAGTCAGAGATCAATCAAACCGTGAAGGTATTTCAATTTATCTTGAATTAAATGATGATGCAAATGTTGAAGCAATTATGAATTATTTATTAAGTAAAACTGATTTAAGAATTGCTTATAACTACAATATGGTTGCAATTTGTGATAATGCACCTAAATTAATGAATTTATATACGTTGATAGGAACGTATTTGTCACATTTAAGAGAGATTAATACAAACGCAATTTTATTTGATTTAAACAAATATAAAATGCGTCTAGAAATTGTTGAAGGATTTATTAAAGTAGCTGAAATTTCTGATGAAGTAATCAAGGTTATTAAAAATAGTGACAATTCCAAAAAGGGTGTTATTGAAGCATTAGAAAACACATTCGGATTTACTAACCTTCAAGCAACCGCAATTGCTGAATTAAGATTATATAAATTATCAAGAATGGATCAAATTGAATACATCAATGAATCAAAAACCTTAAAAGAAGATATCAAACGTTGCAATTTATTATTAAATGATCCTAAAGAATTTGATAAATATTTAATTAATCAATTAAGTGATATTAAAAATGAATTCGGTAGAGCGAGATTAACTGAAATTTCTGATGATAAAATTAATACAAACGTTGATGTTAAATTGCTTGCTAAAAAAGAAGATTATTATTTCTTTATTTCAAAAGAAGGATATTTCAAACGTTTATCAGTTAAAGCATTTGCTTCAAATGAATTAAAAACATATAAATTAAAAGAACAAGATAATCTACTTTATTTCAACAAAATTAATTCATTATCAAAATTGATTTTCTTTACTAATTTAGGAAACTTCTTCGTCATAGATGCACATATTTTAAAAGAATCTAGTTGAAAAGATTTAGGTATTCATATTTCAACTATCGTTGCTTTAGATAATAATGAAAAAATCATTCGTGTTTTAGATGTTTCTTCATTTGATTCATACGTCTCATTATTGTTCATTACTAAAAAAGGAATGGCAAAACGTGTTGCGATCAATGAATTTGATTCAAAATCATTGAACAGAAAACGTAATTGTATTAAATTAAAAGGAAATGATGCATTGTTAGACGTTAAAATCACTAACAAAGAAAAAATGTTAATTTTATTAATCACTGGTGGTTTATACTATCTATTTAAAAACCATAGTGAAATTCCACTATATAGTTTATCTGCATCTGGAATTAAATTATTATATAAACTAGATAATGATCAGGAAATTGAAGGGTTCTCACCAATTTCTTATAACAATAAATTAGTAATTACAACAACAGAAGGGCAATTTAAGATTGTTAAATGTGATGAAAGTTGATCTCTAACTTCAAGAATATCTAGAGGTAAGAAATTCTTTGATCATCTAAAAAGTGTTAAATCACAAATTTCAAATGTTGAGGTATATACAAAAGATCTGCAATGTTATTACACAAACGCTAATAATGAATTAGAAAGTTATGATTTAAAAAACGTTGATTTAACAGAAATCAACACACCTATTTCCAGAACAAGATTAAATAATTTCAATGCTTCAGCTACCTTAATTCAACCAATTACAATTTATGAATTACCAGAAGAGAGTATTGAAGAAAGAAATAAAATCCGTTTAGAAAATAATTTAGTTAATACTCAAACCATTGAAACTACTTTGTTTAAACATCAATACATTTACGATGATGATTTTTATAATGAAAAATCTAATTTTGAAATTAAAGAACAAACATTAGAACAGGACATCCCATTGTTTGAAGAAACACCTGATTTTGTTGAACACAAAAAAGAAAAACAACCAAAAGAAGAACACATTGCAACTAAAGAATCTGTTCAAGAAAAATTAGATAAAGTAAATGAAATTAATATTGATGATTTGTTAAATAAAATAAAAGACCTAAATAAAAAATAGTTTATAATATTTTAATATTATTTGATCAAACAATATTTATAAAGGATTACTATGAGAAAAGATGTAAGAGCTCGTAATAAAAAAAGAGCAGAAGAAAGAAAAGCTAAGTTAGCAAAAGAAAGAGCAAGAGACGCAAGAAGAGCAGCTAGAAAAGCTGAAGCTGAAAAATAGTATTGCTTTTTCTCATTCATTATTTATTAATCGAAAATAGGATATTATCCTATTTTTTATTACTTTGATATAATTAAGATAATAAATTTTCTAAAAACGCAAAGGATTTTATAATGAATAAGAAATATTTATTTAGAACGCTATTGTGTGCTCTACCACTTTCTATGCCTTTAATTGCTGCTTCTTGTGATCATTCAGAAATAAAGGTTCAAATTAATGAAGATCTAAATCATCTTGAATTAAAGACGCATTCTTCAATCAATGGTAAATCAATTAATGCAATTACTAAAGAAGATTTCTACTTTTCACAATACTTTGATTACTATGAAGTTGTTTATAACATAGAAAAACAACAAGATTACATTGAAGTGCTAGCAAGATTACGTAATGTAAATACAGGCGAAGAATCAATTACAAAACGTTTTAGATATAGCGTATCAAACAATCCAAATACCAATGGTAATAATATAACCCCTGAAACTCCTTCTAATGTTGAAGTTAATCACAATTTAAATTATGATTTAAGTAATAATTATTATGCCTCATTAAACAATTTAGAAGGTCAAAATTTTGTCGAACAATTAAGAAATTTAACACGTTCAAGCATTAGAAATTATTCATATTTCAATTTATACGACATCTATGTAGATGCGTTTGTTGATAAATATTATGAAAATAATGGAACTGTATTGGATATATATACAGAAAATATCAATGGTGCTGAAAAAGAATATAGATGAAGCAATAGAGGCTCATCTGCAAATAATGAAGGCCAAGGAATTAATAGAGAACATATCATTCCTCAATCATGATTCGGTAAAGAAGTACCAATGGTAGCAGATGCTCACCATGTATGACCAACTGATATCTATGTTAATAAAATGCATGGTAATTATCCATATGGAACTGTAGTCAGTGCTTCATATATTTCAAAAAATGGAACAAAAGTGGGAACATCAGCTGAAGATGGGCAACCAGTAACAGAAGTTATCGATGAATTTAAAGGAGATGTCGCAAGAGCTATTTTGTATTTTGCTTTTGCTTATAAAAATGAATCAATAACACAAAAAGCCGAAGCATCAAGATTCTTTAATAGTAATAATGAAATTAGAAAACCATTTTTAGACACAATGATTGCTTGACATAAACTAGATCCGGTTAGTCAATTTGATTTCGATAGAAACAACGGAATAGCTAAACACCAAGTCAATCGAAATCCTTTTATTGATTATCCTGAATTAGTTGATGTAATATTTGGAAATAAAAGTCAAGGATATCAATTCATTAATAAAGGAATTGTTAAATAGATTTATGCAATAAAAAAAGCAGAGATGTTAGAACCTCTGTTTTTATTAAATTAATTGTCGTAATTTTCTAGATGTGTAATTTCTTCTTCTAAATCCTTAATGATTAAAGGAATTAATTTTTCATCATGAATTTGTGCCCCACTTGCACGATGGTGTCCACCACCACCTCATTTAAGCGCTACATTTCTTACACATGCACCAGTTGATCTAAATTCACAACGAATTTGATTTTCCGCTTCTTGTGTGAAGAAAACTCAAGCTTTATTGTCGTCGATACTTGCTAAAGTATATGGTCTATTTGCTGATAGTGGATCATTAATATCTAATTTATGTTGATCTGCTAAAGAAAAATAGAATGAAACAACTCCATTTTTAATTTGCATATTTTGTTGAATAAATGCAGCAATTTTTAAATCTTTTGAAGTTTTTTTGGCCATTTCTGTGTGTAATAATGCACGTTGTGCACCATTATCTCATAGATGAGCGACTAATCTCATTGTTTTACCGTTAGTTGTATCAGTTGTTAAACGAACTGAATCTGTATAAATACCTAGATATAAATAAGTTGCAGCATCTGCATTAATTTTTCAATTTAATTCATATGCTAATTCAGCAACTTGTTGTGCAGCAGCTGGAGCTTCCGGTTCAATTCATTTTAATGAAGCATTTAAATCATCGTCATTTGGATGATGATCAATTCTAATTACTTCATCAAAAATTTCATTATCTAGTAATTCTCGTTTTTCAATTCTTTCTTTGTAGTTTGCATCAACAATGATTGCTAACGAATCTTCTAGTCTTTCATTTGCTAATTCATCCATTTGGAATGATAGGTATGGGAAAATCCCTTTACTATCACCAACTGTATAAACATTTTTATCAGGGAAATTTTCTTTAATTAGATTTTTCATCCCAAATTGAGAACCTAAACAGTCTCCGTCTGGACGAATGTGGTGAAAAATTACAATATTTTTATGTAATTTAATTTTAGTTTCAATTTCTTTGAATAAATTTAGTTTTTCAACACTAATTTTATTCATATTTTAGAACCTCCGCTTTAAGATCTTCAATTAAATTACGCATGTCTTGTTCGTTTTTACATGTTGCACCAGAAGCGACTTCATGTCCACCTCCTGGTTTGTAGTTAGCACAAATGTGATTAATTCAAATTTTGTTACTTCTTACTCTTGCTCTAATTGTTCCATCTGGTTGATCAATGAACAATACTCAAATTTTGCAATCTCCAATGTTTGCTAAAACGTTTACATCACTTGCTTCGTTAGCATTTAAACCAAATTGGTCTTGCATTTCTTTAGTTACATGGAAGTATAAAACCTTACCTTCATTTTTGTAGTTTAATGAAATATATGCATTAAATCTAACTTTCTTTTCTTCTCTAATTGATAATGGGAAGTTAATATTTCATACATTGAAACCTTCTGCGTTGTGTAAATATGACATTACATCAAATGTTCTTCTTTGTACATATTCATATTGGAATCTACCACTATCTGTATTAATACCTAAATATGTATAATTAGCGGCATCTAATGTTACTTTTCAATTTGCTTTCATTGCGATATATGCAATTTGTTCAGCAGCCGCAGCAAATGTGGCATCCTCTCATTCATAATCATATTTAATATCAGGATCAACTGGGTGGTGATCAATTCTTAACATATGTGTAAAGTTCTTATCTAAAATATATTCAGCAAATTGAATTCTTTCTGAATTATTTGCATCCACAACAACTCCTAATGAGTTTTCAAAATATTTTTTGTCAATTTCTTCAAATTTATCAAAATCTCATTTCATGAATGGGAAGTTTCCGACTTCATCACCTAAAACGAAAACATTTTTTTCTGGATAGTTTGCTTTAATAAAATATCTTAAACCATATTGAGAACCTAAACAGTCTCCATCTGGACGAATGTGGTGGAATATAAAAATATTGTCGTGTTCTTCAATTGCTTTAACAGCAATTTCTCAACTATTTTTAGCCATATTATCTCCTATAAATTATTGTTTGTGTATATAATTGTAAAAAAGTAATAATTAAATTAATTTAATTATAACAACAATAATTTAAAATTTTGAAAAGTATAAAAAAAGCTACAACGTAGCATTAATAATTATTTTCTATACGTTTATAATTGATTAAATTTTTATTTAAGTAAGCATTTAGAATGTCATTATACTCAATATTAGCTAATTTGCCAAGTCCTAAATATGCACCATATGCTTCTTTTATATTTTGGTAATTATATTCATTTAGTAATTTTGTAAAACAAGTATATGTATATGAAAGCTGTAATGAAAAATCGTTTGATTTCAATATAATTTCAATCTCTGGATTTAGTTGAACATCATTTGCAAAACTTGTTAAAAAATGTATTCCATCAGCAAATTCTTCAAGCAATTTTTCTTGATTAATTTTCTTATGTTTTTTTCAATATTTAAATGCCTGCACTTCATTGGCAAATTCTCCTAATTCAACCAATAATGCAATTGTAGCTTTAATTTTAATATTAGTTTTTTGTGATTCTTCGACGTTTGACAAAATAGCTTGATCTAGTTTTACTTGCGTTTTAAAAATATATTCTAAATTCATAAAAAGTATTATACACATAAAAATTTAAATTAAATTTATTCTTAAATGAGATATACAAATATTTTTTAGACTATATCTTCAATATATTTACACAACAAAATAATTAATTTGTTTTATAATATTTATGTTTTATTGCCCCGGTGGCGGAATGGTAGACGCAGTTGACTCAAAATCAACCGAGTAATGTCGTGCTGGTTCAAGTCCAGTCCGGGGCACCATATCATATTGTCCTAAGAGAGTGAAATGCTCTCTTTTTATTTTGTTTAAATTCTAATTTTTTAAATTTAACTAATATTAATTTAAAATTAATATATGTAATTTAAAGGACAGAAATGAAAAGAAGAAAATTAGAATTATCAATTTTAAAGAAACCGGAAATTAAATCATTATGATTTTGAATTTTCGTTATGATTATTATATTGCTTGGTTTTATTCTACTTGCATACATGGGAATAGTTTTAAAAAATAACTATGAAAATGCATCTGCATTAGAAAAAATAAATGACACTTTAATAACATCATTAATTGGAATTGTTATTGGTTTGGGATTAGTTATATTTACATTTATTTGTTTAAATGTTACAAAGAAATTAAGTATTAAGGATTTCTTTGATTACTACTGTTATTTGCATTCATTGAGAAATCAATCAAAATTGATTTTAATGAAAGATAAAAGAATTGTAGATTTTTATACCACAAAAAATAATTTAACAAGAACTGAATTTATTGATGTATTAGCTAATATTTTTGGTTACCAAAAATCTTCATTAGAATACAAAAATTTAGTTAATGAAGTTGTTGCTGATTTTGCAAAACATCTTCATAGTGAAGTTAAAATAGAAGCATTAAAAAAACAAGCAATACATAGAGCTATATGATTGCAATTAGTTATACCTTTTTCCGTAAATATAATTTTAATTATATTAATCACAATTTACAATTTAGATAGAGATTCATTAAAGGCATTGTCAAGATTTTTAATTATTTTAATCAATATGATTTTTGTGATATCTACATCTCTATTTGTATATGAAATAGTGATGGCTAAAAAAATTAAAGATATAAAATCATATAACGATCACCATTTTTTATCATTCAACAATTACAAGTTTAAAAATCTAAATTCAAATTGAGTTATTGCATATTAGTTTGAATTTGTCATATAATTTAATTAACTAAATTAAGTATTATAGGAGAGTTATGTCTTCATCAAAGTCAAGAAAATGAGCTATTGTATCGCTATCATTGTATTTAATATCTTTTGCTCTTGTATTGGGAGCAGTTTTATGAGGTTTATTTTTAGTTCTTGGTATGTCTGCCGACACTTCAGATCCTCATTTGGTTATTAGTTTATTTATAACATCAGCCGGAGTCCTTGTATTATATTGTTTATCAATGATATTAGGGATTTTATCAATAATTTTCGGAATAATCGCAGCTGTAAAAGCAGAAAATCAAACGGCAAAGATTTTAACAATTGTTGGTTTCTTTGTTTTTGGACTTCTAGCAATTATTGGTTTAAGTATGATAATTTCACAAAACAAAGATGCAAATTAATTTAATAAATATCTAAAAGTTTTTATTTTTATGCTATTGTTGCAAATAGTTTGAAAAAAATAAAAACTTTTTTCAAATTTAAATTAAATATATGTATAATATTACCTTGTAGCAACCATAACGAAGAGGATCCACCTGAACCCATTCCGAACTCAGCAGTTAAGCTCTTCAGTGCCGACGATACCTTCACGGGAAAATAGGTCGTTGCTTTTTTTATTTTTGGAGTAAAATTATTTAAAATGAAAGATACATTTAGTAGATTTATCAAAAACGAAATAATTGATAAAAAAAGAAATAGAACTAGTAAATTAGAATTACTACTAGGTGTTTTTGATACTGGCTATTTAGATAATAATTTAATAAGCATTGCATTAAATAACATTGATGTTAAGAACTATATTATTCAACTATTAAATGATTTAAACATTAAATATGTTTTAGGTAAAAGAAATAACATTAGTGTTGCATATGATAATTTAACTAAATATAGTTGCAAAAAACAAACACATTATTTCAGTGGAGTATTTTTATCATCTGGAACAATCTCTGATGTTGAATCAACTAGTTATCATCTGGAATTGAAATTGCAAAATGAAAATAAAGCAATCGAAATTCAATCTATTTTAAATAATTATGAATTCAATTTCAAAATCCTTAAAAGAAAAAATTCTTGAATGCTGTATATCAAACGTGTTGAAGCAATTTGCGATTTTTTAAAAGCAATTGAAGCGATTGAAGCATATATGATGTTTGAAGAATCCAAAATTGAAAGAGATTTTCAAAATAACATTAATCGTTTAACCAATTTTGATTACTACAATCAAGAACGTATAGCAAATGCAAACAAAGAATTCTTAACAAATTGAGATTATATTCAAAAAAACGATCTATACGAATGATTTTCTGAATACGAAATTGCATTTTTTAAATTAAAACAAGAAAATTTAGATTTAACATTAAATGAGTTATCGCATCTGTTATCACAAAGGGGAATTAATAAATCTAAATCAACACTAAATAATTATTTAATTAAGTTAAAAAAAATAATAAAAAAAATTAAAAAGGGAAAATAGTATCCCTTTTTTAAATTTTAATAATTTAAAATATCTATAATATTATAAATTAGATTTATGTAAGGAGAAAATATGTCAAAAATTCTGATTATTAACGCAGGATCAAGCTCAATTAAATGAAGTTTATTTAACGAAAAAATGAATGTTGAAGCAAAAGGTGTTGCTCAACGTATTAAATTAGAAATGGGTATTCTTACCTTAGATTATTTAGATAACAAAACAGATACACATACACCATTACCAAGTTTCTTAGAAACAGTTAAAAAGATTGTCAAACAATGAGAAGACAACGGAATTGTGAAAAACTATGATGAAATTACACAAGTTGCTTTTCGTATCGTAAATGGTGGTCCACACATGCAAAACACATGTGAGGTTAATGAACAAAATATTCAATATTTAAGAGATTCTATTGATTTAGCACCAGTACACAACCCAGGTGCTTTAGAAGCTGTTTTAGCATTTAAACAATTATTACCACATGCTAAAATGACAATGCATTTTGATACATCATTCCACAGAACATTACCAAAATCAGCATATATTTATCCAATTAACCACAAATTAACTGAAGAATTAAACATTCGTAAGTATGGTTTCCATGGATTAAATCACAACTTTATTGCTGAAAAATCAAAAGAATTATTCGGTAAAGAAAATGTTAACGTAATTAGTTTACACATCGGAAATGGTGCAAGTTTATGTGCGATCGAAAACGGTAAATCAATTGATACATCAATGGGGTTCACTCCGATTGCTGGTGTAATGATGGGAACAAGATCAGGAGATATTGATACTTCAATCATCCCTTATATTATGAAGAAAACAGGAAAATCAATTGATGAAGTATTTAAAATTTTAAATGAAGAATCAGGTATGTTAGGAGTATCAGGTGTTTCATCTGACATCAGAGATATTCATGGTGTTTTTGATTCAAATGAGCAAGCAAGATTTGCGCTTGAATTATATTGTTTAAAAATTAGTGATTACTTAATCAAATATTTAAATAGAATCAATGGCAAAATTGACGGAATTATTTTCACAGCTGGTGTTGGCGAAAATGATGACTATGTAAGAGAACAAGTAATTAAAAACATTCACTTATTAGATTTAAAAATTGATGATGTTAAAAACAAAGATCGTAAATACGGTGATTACAAACTTATTTCAACTCCAGATAGTCAATTACCTATTTATGTAGTTAGAGCCCAAGAAGAATTATTCATTGCAAACGAAGCTAAAAATTTCTTTAAGAAATAAATATGTTAAGAATTTTTAAATTGATGAGCACTAAATATAAAGTGCTATCAATTTTTGCGATTATATTTACTATTTTACAAGCGTTAGCCTTTTTATTAGTACCTACATTTGTATCGGTACTAATTAATTTTATGGCTAATGACACGATTAATAGTTTTTCAATTTTTATATGAAAAATTGCAGTGGCAAATTCAAAAGAAGGGATTAAACTCGTTTCAATTTTACTTGTAATTACGGTATTAATTGGAACAACAGCTGGACTAGCATCTTCTTACATGGCGGCACATGTTTCGACAGGTGGTGCAAGAGATGTTAGAAATTATTTATGAAAACACTTAACTACTCTTTCACAAAAAGATATTGAGTATTTTTCACATGCCAAAATTATTACTAGATTTACAATTGATATTTCAAGAATTCAAATGGGAATCATTTCTTTTTTAAGAACAATGATTATTGGACCAGCAAACTTAATTTTAGGATTAACTTTTGCGTTATTAACTAATTTAAATTTATCAATATCATTTGGAATTCTAATTCCTTTATTAGTTATTACAATGATTATCTTTGGTTTGAGATTGAGCAAATTATTTAAACAAGAACAAGTTGCACACGATGCAATTAACACTGAATCTAGAGAAAATATTTTAGGTGCAAAAGTTATTAAATCTTACAATCTAGAAGAAAACCAATTAATTAAATTTGAAAAAGAGAATATAAATCTTTCAAAAATTTCTAAAAAAGCATGATTATCTTTTAACTCGATGTTCAATATTATTATGTTAATTGCAAACTTAGTTGTGGTTATTATCTTTGGAGTTGGTGCTTCAAGCTGAAAACAAACAACTAACATTGCAGAACATGCAACATTAATTGGAAATATCAATGCCTTTACACAATATACAATGATTGTTGTAAACGGAATTGTCTTAACTACAATGGTATTGTTTAACATATATCGTGCAAGTATTTCAACAAAACGTATTTTTGAAATTATTGACACAAAACCCGACATTCCTTATATTAAATCTGATAAAAAAATTAGCAATGGTTTTATTGAATTTAAAAACGTTACTTTTAAGTATTATGAAACATCTGAAAAAAATGTTTTAGAGAATATCAATTTTAGTGTTAAACCTGGTGAAACTTTAGGAATCATTGGACCAACTGGTTGCGGAAAATCAACTATTGCTAAATTAATGTGTTTAGATTTTAAAACATCAATTGGTGAAGTATTAATTGATGGAAATAACATTCAAGAAATTGACACAGATTCATTGAGAACTAATATTTCACACGTATATCAAGTTCCAACAATTTTAAGTGGAACAATTAAATCTAATTTATTATTTGCAAAACCGGATGCAACTGAAGATGAAATGATTAAAGCAACTCAAATGTCATGTGCGTATGAATATATTAATCGTTTCAGTGATAAATATGAACACGAACTTGAACAAAAAGGTGCTAACTTATCTGGCGGTCAAAAACAAAGACTAGCAATTGCTCAAGGTTTAATCAGAAAACCAAAGATTTTAATATTAGATGATTCAACTAGTGCTTTAGATGCTAAAACCGAAGCAATTGTTAGAAATAATATTAAAACAGAATTTAAAGACGCAAATATTACAACAGTTATTATTGCTCAAAAAATTTCTTCAATTATTGATGCAGATAAAATCATTGTTTTACATCATGGAAAAATTTCTGATATAGGAACTCATAATGAGTTAATGGAAAGAAATGATTTATATCGTGAAATTGCTTTAACGCAATTAGGGGGTGAAAATGCATAATTTAGATCCCTTTAAAACTGATGTTAAATTAAAACACATGGATAAAAAAGAACGTAAAATGATTAAAAAACAATTTGCTCAAATTAAGCGCGAAAGCTTAAAGAAGATGATTGGTTATATCAATTATCGTAAGCACGTTTTTGCTTGAATTATTTTATTAAATTTATTATCTGCTTTACTTCTTGCGACATCAACTTTTGCATTAGGATATATTACTGATAATTTCTTAACATTAGATTATCTAAATCAACCTGGTACTATTTTTGCTAAATTAGGACTACCGCTTGGATTACTAGCACTTTCATATGTTGTGCAACAAGCAATTAACCTATTGTCAAACAACCTCTCTGTTAAAGCGGGAGTAATTGGCGCGCAAATGATGCGTAGCGATGCCTATAAATCAATTATGCGTATGCCAATTTCATACTTCGAAGCAAGTAATAATGGTGAATTGATGTCAATATTGTCAAACGATATTGATAACGTTTTAAATGGTTTAGCTGGTTGTTTAAGCCCAATTTTCACAACAGCATTTATCATGGTTTCATCATTAGCATTTATGCTATATTATTCAATCTATTTATCATTAATTACCTTGTTATTCTTACCAATCTTTTATTCAATCATTGGTTTATTGATGATGAAAGCTGTTCCCCAATTCCAAAAACAACAACAAAGAATTGCAAAATTAAATGGTTATATTGAAGAACACTTATCAGCATTACATTTAATTAAGGCGTATAATCAATTTGATAACGTTAATAATGAATTTAATTTTAAAAACAATAAATTGTATAAATCTTCATTCAAAGCCTCTTTATATTCAGGAATTATTTATCCATATGCTAATGCTGTAACAATGATTTTACAATTGATTGTTGGTTCAATTGGAGCTGTTTTTGCAACAACAGGCGTTGCAACTGGTTCTGGTTCAAACTTTACCTTTGGTATTATTGTTTCTTTCTTAACTTATATTAGAATCATGACAAACCAAATCATTCGTTTCTTTGAAAACATTGCTCAAATGCAAATGGCATCTGTATCAGCAAGTCGTGTATTGAAAATCATTGATTTAAAACCGCTAGTTGATGAAACACAACTAGGTTTAATTGATAATGTCAAAGGTGATGTCGAATTTAGAAATATTGATTTTTCATACGTTCCTAATGCACCAAAATTGCAATTGCAAAATGCCTCATTTAAAGCAACTAGAGGCCAAGTGTTTGCAATTGTCGGTCCAACCGGAGCGGGTAAGACAACAATTATTAATTTATTGACAAAATTCTATTTACCAAATTCAGGTGATATTTTAATTGATGACCATAAATCAACTGAAATAAATGAACATAGTTGAAGAAATCAAATATCAATTGTTTTACAAGATACATTCTTGTTCAAAACTACAATTATGGAAAACCTTCGTTATGCAAACTTTAATGCAACCGATGAAGAGATATATGCTGCAGCTAAATTGTCAAAAGCTGATGATTTCATTAAAGTATTAGCTAATGGTTATAATGAAATTGTCGAAGAAGGTGGAGCAAACTTCTCTCAAGGTGAAAGACAATTACTAGCTATTACACGTGCAATCATTGCTAACAAAAATATCTTAATTTTAGATGAGGCAACATCTAATGTTGATACAAGAACTGAAAAGAATATTCAAGAAGCTATGTTGAATTTAATGAAAGGGAAAACCTCTTTTGTTATCGCCCACCGTTTATCTACAATTGTCAATGCAGATAAAATCCTTGTTATTAATGATGGAAAAATTATTGAACAAGGTAGTCATGCAGAATTACTTGCATTAAAAGGTTTTTACGAAAAACTATACCATTCTTCATTTTCAGAAGATTAAAATTAAAAAATAGAAAGCACTTTGTGCTTTTTAATTTAATTTAAAGTTAAAATTATACATATGAATAATTATTTAGAAGAAATGCTGGAATTCTATGCCAATAACAAAAAAATATTAAATAAAATATCTAGTTTAAGGAATAAACAACTAGACAATATTTTTGATAACAAAATCAATGTAGTTAATCAAACGTTTTTTGGCAAAAAAGGATATCAATCAGATTGTATTAATGAATTTAGCATAACTAAATTGTCAATGTCAATTATTGAGTTCTTAAAACAGCAACATTCTAATTTAAAAAATATTAATATCTTAATTGCCTGTGATGATTTAAGTAATTCATTAAAAAAAGAATATCTACAATTAATTATTGATATCTTAAATAGTATTGAAGCAAAAATAGTTATTTATTCTAAAAAAGCAAGTGTTTCAACGAATTTAATTGAATACTCAATGCATAAAATCAAAAACATTGATTATTGCATTTATTTACATGATTTTAATTATTTAGATCAATTGAATTTAGGTATTTCTTTCTTTATTCAAGAACAAACAATTAATTTAGCGGAAAAAATTGCTTTTATCTACCAACAATATGATTTAGTAAATAGCTGAAATGTTCAATATTTCAAAGATGACATTTTAGAAATTGATATAACTAAAATAACAAACGAATATATCAACGAAATTAGAACATTTAATTACTATCAAAATGGAAACAAATTAATCAAAATTGGTATAGATGTACCTAAATGTCAAATAAGAAATATGACACAAATTTTGGGTAGGGAAGATTATTCATATCAAATTGTACATAAACATGTTTTTGATAAAAAACAATTTAACTTAACTTTATTTAAGAAAAACAACTTTGATTACATAATCTCTTTTAATAAAAATCAAACTCAATTGAAGATATTCAGCAAAACTAAAAATAAATTAATCTATCGTTATAATGAAATTAATTTTAACTATTTAATCATTTGTTATTTATATTATATTAATCTAAATCTACCAAAGCAAAATCCGAATATTAACGTCAAAAATATTGTATATTCTTATGAATTTAATCAATCAATGTTTGAATATTTACAACAACGTCATTCATTGAATATAAAAGATAAAAAAATATTCAATTTAAGCAAGATTTTTGATATTGATAATTTACTGTATTTAGATGATTGAAATAGATTTTATCTATCAAATGATAGAATTATGAATTACAATCTACCAATGCAGTCTTTGATACTAATTGATATGTTAAATTACTTTCAAACTCAACATATTGGCATTAATGACATACTAAACGAAATAAAAGATAAACAGCAATTAATTTATAGCAATTATTTCAAAATTAAGATCGATTCTAAAAACCTTGAAGCATTTATAACTAAACTTTTTGTTCAAAGGGAATTAGGTCAAATTTCGATTACTGAAATCTATGACCTGCGTAATCAAAACAATGATATTAATTCCTATATTGCTAGATTTCATTTTGAAAACAATGAAACACTATTAGTTAAATTTGATTGACATACTTCTGAATTGATATTCTATGTTTATGAAGGAATGAAAACTAAACAAAACATTTATTTAAGATTAAAATCTTACTTTAAGAGTTTTACACGTAATTTTAAAAACAATAAATTTTTAAATTTTTAAGCACTGAATTAGTGCTTTTTTATTAAATAAAAAATATTTGTTAAAGAAAAATCTTCAAAAAACTAGTTTTATAGTAAAATTGATAAAGCAAATGACACAGCAAGATAACATTAATTGTAATTTTTTATTTTGTTGGAGATTTGAGAGTAAGCAAGCTGTATGCCGAAATCATTAGAATAAAAACCGCATTTAAGAGTTATTTAGTCCTTTGCAAAAGAAAGGAAATTATTATGTCAAGATATTTAGGATCAATGTTTAAAAGAAGTAGACGTTATGGTGTTTCACTTCTAGAAAACAATAAAGAATTCACAAAAGGTAAAAAACGTACAACAGCTCCAGGTCAACACGGTGCTAAAAAATCAAAACCATCAGATTACCAACTACACTTATACGAAAAACAAAAAGTTAGATACATGTATGGTTTAAATGAAAGACAATTTAAACAATTATACGTTTTAGCTTCTAAAAAAGAAGGGGTTACAGGTCTAAACTTATTACAAATGATCGAATCAAGATTGGACAACTTAGTATATAGAGCTGGTTTTGCAAGAACAAGAGCACAAGCAAGACAATTTGTAAATCACGGACACTTCACAATTGATGGACACAAGGCGGACATTCCTTCAATGAGAGTAAAACTTGGATCAGTAATTGAAATGAAACCTTCATTACAATCAAATGAACAAGTTAAATCAGCAATGGAAGTAATGACAGTATCTCCATGATTAACAAAAGAAAACTTTAAAGTAACCTTTACAAGAATGCCAGAAAGAAATGAATTCGCTAAAGATATTAACGAATCATTAATCGTTGAATACTACAACAAACGTTAATAATGAAAAAAATAAAAATGCAACATATAAATGTTGTGTTTTTTTGTTTTTAATTCACTTTAAATTATATTTTTCCTGTAATTTAGATATAAACATTGTTAAAAATCGTTTTTTTTTTTTTTTATAGAATTGTTTAAGAAAAAAAAGTAAATCAACATGAATAAATCAAAACCAAGAAGAAATAATATTATTTTGTCGTCTTATTTTATGTGTTTCTGTTATTCTTTGTTGCAGTTATTCTAATAGCAAAACTTATAAAGAAAAAACGAAGTTTAAATAAATTCAAAGATAAGAATTTCATTCATATGCATCGCACGTTACTGGATTAGTTTATTGGATGTTTAAACAATATATTTTGCAATGTAATATTTGAAAAAATAAGTAATATGAAAACGTAAAAAAGATAAATTATTTGTTATAAAACAAAAGGAAGGCGAATTATGAACAATAAAAAGAAGGTCACATTTTTAAAAGGAATTAATTGAAAACTATTGATATCAATGATTTTCTTTATGTTTTTACCAACAATATATATTACGGTAAGAATATACTGAATTGGTCAATTACCTGAAACATATAATTTATCAATTGCAGCACAAGCACAATGATTGCAAGTTATTTTTGAAATACTACAAGAAGCAATAATATTACCGCTTTTCTTTTTCATAGGTGCTGTATCAAAAGAAAAAGAAAATCTTGAAAACCGCATAAGAACCGGTTTAATATTCACAATTATTACATTTGGTTTATTAAGTATTGGTGTTTCTATTTTTGTTGAACCAATCATTAGATCAATGGGGCAAAATAAAGATTTAATTGCACAATCTGTTTCATTCATTAGGTTAGAAGTATTTGCTAATTTATTTATGATTATTTTTAAATATTTATTTATTGTGTTAATAACTTTAAATAAAACTAAAAAAATATATTGAACATTAGCTATTCAATTATTTTTATCAATTGTTTTGGACATATTTTTAGTGTCAAATTTAAAAGTTTCGTTGCAATTAGGAACAACAGGAATAGGGATAGTTAATCTTGTTACAAATATAATCTTGATGATTTTTGCGTTTATTTTTTGTAAATTAGAAGGTCTAACGATATTTAAGAAAGCGAAATTTGATTTTAAATGATTTAAATTAGCTATTAAAGTGTGTTTTATATCAGGACTAGAAACGTTAGTTAGAAATCTATTTTTTATGTTTATGATTTTAAGAATGGTTAATAAAATTCAAGAATCAGGTACTTTTTGAGTTGCTAATAATTTTATATGAGGATGGTTGTTGTTGCCAGTTTTAGCTTTAGGGGAGGTCATTAAATCAGATATATCTATTGAACAACATAGTGGTGTCCAAAAGAGAACTAAAGATTATATGATTATCACTACATTCTTTATTGTAATTTGAATAATCAGTATTAGTGTTTGAAAACCATTTTTGAATAAAGTAATGCAATTAAATAATTATTTAGAAATATATAAAATTGTTTTAATAAGTATGCCATTTTATGTTTTATTTGCATATAACAATGTTATTGATAGTATTTTTTATGGATTGGGCAGAACTGATTTAATGCTATATCAATCTTTAATAATTAATGGTATTTATTACACAATATTATTCGTTTTATATAAAACTAACATCTGAAATCCTACATTAATTTCAATTGCTTTGATTTTTGCTGGAGGTATTGCTTTAGATTCGATATTGACATATATTATTTTTATTTTCTATGTTAAAAGACAAAAAATAAAGATTTGTAATAAAAAAGTTAATGAAAATTCTTCTTTGGTCACAGAAAAAAAATAAATGCTTACATTTATTGATAAATTTCTTTTAATAAAATTATTATGTATATAATTGATTTTGATAAATATAATCTTAATATGAGAGGACAAATGGAAAAATCAAAATCAAGAAAAATTGCAATTATTGCTCTTTCTTTATCACTGATATCGTTTATATTGTTGATAATTGGAATCGTTTTATTTGTTATTAATGCAAAAAACGGTAATGATTTTAACGAAGAAAACCCAATATTTGAACCAGATTTTGGTGTAAATAGATTAATATACACTCCGATAGAAGAACCGACAACATCAAGTATGTGAATTGCGGGATTAAGTTTTAGTGTATTTGCTTTATTGATATTAATACCAGAAATAATTCTAACAATTATTGCGGCTATTAAAACTTCTCATTCTACAGCAAAAATTTTATCAATAGTCGGAGCTTTCATTTTCCCAATCATTCAATTTATTGGTTTGAGTTTAATCATTAAGCACAATCAAGATAAATCACAATTTTAAAATAAGAAAGATTTTCTTATTTTTTATATTTATTAAATTAAATTTGTTTTGTTAAATATTGAATTTGTTTAGCATAGTTAAAATTTATATAAAATATAAATATTAAAAGGAAATAAATGAAGCATGTAAAAATTATTGATAATAAAAAAATATTAACTTTTAAAGAAGCGATGGAATTTAAAGAATCTAATATAGAATATGATGTACAGAAGTGATTATTTGTTCCAAATTTTTATACAAATTATCGTTACATTTTAGCTACACTTGGTAATAAACCCTTAATAGTTATTGGCATAAATCCTTCTACTGCAATACCTAATGATTTAGACAATACTTTGAAATCGGTAGAAAGATTGAGTAAATCTAATGGTTTTGATTCTTTCATTATGTTTAATATATACCCTCAAAGAGCAACAAATCCTAATGATCTAGATAAAAACAAAAGTACTAAATTACATAACGAAAATATGAAGGCATTAGAATATATACTTTCTAATATTAAATCGGATATAAATATTTGAGCAGCATGAGGCACAACAATTGAAAAAAGAACATATTTAGCGCAATGCTTAAAAGATATTGTTTCAATTGCAAACAAATATTCAGTAAATTGAAAGAAAATAGGAAACTTATCAATTAAAGGGCATCCTCATCATCCTCTGTATTTGAATAAAAATTCACCTTTAGAAGAATTTAATATTGTTGAATATATGAAATTACTTTTGTAATTTTTTTCTTTTTGATTATTTGAATGTATGATTTTTATACATAAATTAATTTTATGGAGAATTAATGAAAAAAAATAAGAAAAGAATAGGTTTGATTTTAGGTTTAACAACAACAGCTATTATTGGTTCGTCTATAGGAATTGGCGCATATTTTGCTTTCAAAAAGAATGATAATACTCTTAAAAATGATGTACATATCAATCAAGAGTGATTCAAGAATGTTAGAGAAACAATAGAGAAAATTAAAGCCGTTCCAAGTTCTAATTTATCATCAAAAATCCAGTGAATTGATAACTTTGAGACAAAACTTTTAAATTTGGAAAATAATTCATCTTTAGCTAAAGACAAAGTGCCATTATCGAATTTTATCAAAGAAATCAAAGAGTTTATAGCTAATGAAATTGATATTACAATTGAAGATTATAAAGTCGATTCATCATCTATTAATATAATTTCATCAGAAAATCTGGCAAAAATTAATATCACTATTAATAAATTAAAAGAATTAAAAAATATTAATAATGATTTAATTGCAATTAATAAGACCATTGATTCCTTTAATATAGAAATTAATAAATATGCTTTAGTTAAAATTAATGTTATTAATATAGATTTTTTAAATAAATTATCTTCATTAAAAGAATTTACTGTTAATATTAAAAATAGACTAAATGCATTACAAACATCTAAATATGAAAATGAATTAAATTTGTTAAAAAATTCATTGAATAATTTTTCAAACGATCTTAACTATTTTTCATTAGATGAAAAACTTAATTTATCATCTACTGTTTTAAAATTTGTTTCTTGACATAACAATAAACTGATAATTCTAGATTCATTTAATTCAATCAAATCTTTAATCGAAACTGAAAAGCAAGAAAATGAAATAAATGATAAAGAACGAATAATTAAAGAAATTAATTTGTTAATAAATGAACTTTCACTTATTAATGCTGAATTTGAATTTAATGATAATAATGTTGAAATAAGAGAAAAAATAAATTTATTTAGTTCAAATAACAACATTAATAATGAAAATTTAATCAATCTTAAACTTGAAGTTTCAAATTACTATCATTCAATAAATGAATTGAAAAATAATATTCTTGATGTTAGAACAAGTAAAATTAAATCAATTAAGTCATTAATAGCACTTAATGACGATACAATTAATTCATATAATAATGAAATTCAATTATTTGATATTCCAGAAGAAAATATTAATAGATGAAAGATTGAATTATCTTTATATAATAAAGAATTCAGTATAATATGAAATTCAATTAACAACTACATTTTAATTGATCAATATAAAACAAATAAATTAAATGCGTTGGAAGATAAAAATAAAGCTTTACTCAATTCATACAATGAATTAGTTACAATATATTCTGAATTGGTGTCCTTGAATAATCGAATAAAGAATTTTAAATTTGATTTTAACAATTTAGTTGCTAAATTTAATAACAATTTATTTAAATTAAATGAATTTTTAATTCAATTAAAAACAATAGAAACAACTAATTTTGTTCAAGAAAAAAATGATTTAATAATTAAAATTGAACAATTAATCCAACAATATAATGATTTTAATATTTCGAATAAAAGTTATGAACAAAACGACTTAATTATTGAATTTATGAATGTAAACAATATTGAAGGGTTGAGTTTGGAATTGGCAACTTTAATTGCGAAAATAAATAATGAAAGTCATAATTCAAATTCAGAACTTTCAGGTTCGTTTGTAAATTATGGTGTTAATCAACCTTTATCTTTAGAGGAAAGAGATTTATTTTATACAGAAAATCCCCAATATGTCAAGTTCAACGAATTGACGACTGACGAAAATCATATATTTAATAGTAATAATGATTATTTAACCGCAACATTAAATCGTTCATTTTCATTGCTGTGAAATTTTAAAAAAATTGACGAGACTAAAGCTGTACTAGGAAAACAAAATTTAAATGAATATACTGGTGGAACCTTTTGAGTTTTAGATTATAAGCATATTCAAGGAAACAAATATAAGATCTTTTTAGGAACTAATTATCACGTTGCAGTTGATTTAATAACGGGCGATGATTATAGCGAATATAAGCAACCACTTAAAAATAAACAAGTAAATAATATGTTAATTACAGTAAGTAGAGGAGTTATTGATAGAAATAATATTAAAAACAATGTTAATATATTTTTGCCAAAGAAATTTTGACCTAGAATTTTCTGATTAGCACATAACTATATGCAAGATGATATAGTTTTACCGAATAGTAATTTATATTTCAGCGATTTTGCTGTGGTTGAATGAAACATTGATTTAGATGAATTAAGCGAATACTATAATCCAGAAATAGCAACAACTGCAAGCTCAATCATTACTGAAAAGCGTAGAGCTAGATTCATTGCTGAATGTATTAAAAAAGCAATAGAAGAATTTAATAAAACAAAACAAATGATTAAACAAAATCAAAATTACTTAAATAATTCTTGAAATATTCCATATGTGGATATAGATTACACTACCCTGTCTTTAATTAAAAATCAAAAAATATATAAACTAAATACAAATATAGAAAATGAACCTTCAAAAACACATTGAACAATTAGAGAAATAAGAGAGTTATCTAAAATGTTAGAAAAAGCCCATTTAAACAACAATTCACTATATCAATCGCGACCAGATTTCTTACATTTTGCTGGTTATGGATTAACTGATTTTAATCGTTTATTAGTTACATTGTTTAAATCCGTGCCTTACGGCCAAGAAGATAATAAAGAGGCTATTTATAATGGTAATTTAAGTAAATTTTTCAAAGTTGATACATCATTTCATGGCAAACATGTTGTTGATTCAATTTTATTCAATGAAATTTCACCTGTAACATATGGTGCTTGATACCATTATTACATTGATCATAAAACAGTTGGTGGAGTTTCTGGTTCATTAGTTATAAATCAAGAGGGATTACCAATTGGTGTTGTTTTTGGTGTTGGTACTAATATAATCAGTATTCTAAATGATGAAAATAGGTTTGTAACACTTCATCCTTGATCGATAACCCCATTTAGTTTAACAGCCCCATTTTATAATCCAGAAAATGGTTTAAATGCTTATCCATACAATTTAATTGATAATTCAAATAAAGTTATATATCCAAAACAAAAAACTTCTTATCGTTCTAAATTATATGAAGTATTTGGTAATGATTATAGAACTAGTTTGTTTGAATAAAATAAAAGCTCGTTTTGAAAATAAACGAGCATTTTTTGTTTATTTAGCATACATGTAGAAATGAACCAAATTATATGTGTCAATATCACAAGTAGTTTTAACAATTTCTAAACCTAAATCAATCCCAGCTGCAGCACATCTACCGGTAATTAATTTGTTTTCGTAATTAGTTACCATATTTGCATTTCTGTTTGTTCCTGGATAATTTAGATTGTCATTTCCAGATTGAATTGGGAATGAAGAATAAGATGCATTTTTTGCAACTAGTCCTTTTTCAAAAAGAACATTAGGTGCATCACAAATTGCATATATAGGTTTGTTTTTGGTTCAAAAATCTTTAATAATTGTTTGCGCTTGTTCATTTGATCTAAGCAATTGCGCAGCAGGACCTCCAGGAATGAAAATTGCATCATAAGCATTTAGATCAACATGAGTTGTTGCTTGTAATGCATATGTACCATATTGACTTTTAATGTTTGTTTTAGTATTGTGAAAATATGTAAATGTTCATTTTTCGCTTTTAGATAAACAAGATAAAACTGATGTTAATTCCACATCATTAAATCCATCTTCAACTAACACTAATAAATGTAATTTTTCTTTATTTTTCATATTTATTCTCCTTTGTATTATTTAGCTTGTGAATCTTTGCATAAGAATTATATAATGAAAATCTTGCATTTTATGTGGTGTTCAAAATAAAAAATCGGCATTAACCGATTTAAATTAAGGTGAGAATTAGGGAATTGCACCCTTGTTTTGCTTTTTTCTCATGGTGCGAATGAAGGGAATCGAACCCTCGTATTCAGAATGGCAATCTGATGTTCTACCATTGAACTACATTCGCGTGGTGCGAATGAAGGGAATCGAACCCTCGTAGTTAGCTTGGAAGGCTAAAGTTCTACCATTAAACTACATTCGCATTAACGCAATTGCGATAATTATTATACTAGATTTTTTGAATTAAATTAGCAAATATTTATCATTTTTGTAAAAAAGATATAAAAAAAATGGCGATCGCGGCAAGAATCGAACTTGCGACAACAGGCTTAGAAGGCATGTGCTCTATCCCCTGAGCTACGCGACCACAACACCAATATTATAGCACATTTAAAAATATATAAATTTTATTTTAATAAATTTTTCTTGTATAAAAATGCTGATTATATTGGAGGCTATTTAGTCATTTTTAATTATTTAAGACTATTTTTCATTGCAATTTTTGAAATAAAACGACGAGTTTTGTTTGCGTGTTTATCGACAATTTCTTGTTTTTCTAAAAAGAATTTTTTAGTTATCTCTTTTACATTAAGAATTTCATTGTCATCAATATCAACGATTTGATAGAAAGTGTGTTCTTTTTTCTTTAGTCCAAAGATTGGTTTAATTTCTGTAATTATTTTTTTATCATATGCTTGCTGTAAGATTGATAATACAGATTTAATTTGTTGATTATGACCATCGAGGAAAATAACATCTAAATTATTGTATTGATCTTTTCTTTCCTTGATGTATTTTGCAATAATTTCTTTCATGTAATTAATATCACTGTAATTACCAATTTCTGTATTTAGTTTTTTGACAAATTGATTGGTTAAAATTGCATTTTGATAATAATGAATTACTCCGCACGAAATATCTTTTTTATTTTGAAAAGAGTTATCAATAATTGCGAAGTTTTTCAAGTTTTTAATGTTTAGAATATCACTTAAATTACTCAACATTTCAGTTTGATATAAAAATTCTTTTTGATAATAAGAAATTGCTGTTTCAATTTTGGATTTAAACAACTCGTTCATAATAACTTCCATTGTTTCAAAAACATCAATGTTCTCAATTGGTTTAAAATTAAAATCATTTTCATAAATTGAAGGTAGTTTTAGATATTGATTATCAATATATATTCAATGAGTAAGGTTATTGATTGTTTCATATCATTTAATTAAAGCATTTAATAATTCATTATCATCAATATCACGATTGATTTTAATTATTTCTGAATATTGATTAGATTGCTTTTTATTAATAAAACGTTCAGCATAAAACAAAACATAGATATCATTTTTATATTCGTATTTTTTGAAATTTAAAATATCATATGGTGTTTTACTTAAAAGAGGGTGTTTTAAATATAAATGATTGTTGACATTTGTTTCAAAAACAGAAGCAACATTTTTGTAAGTTTCAGCTAATTCAAAGTTGAAATTTTTTCTTGCATTGTTTTCGTATTTTCTTAATCGTTTAATTAATAAATCGGGATTTTTAAAAATTTCTTTAATTTCTTTTAATTTAAGTCTTGCATTTGCTTCATTATAACGTTTAACTTCAGTTATGTTTTCATTATTTAAAAGATGCAATTGAAGATATTTTTTTGTATCTTCTCAATAACTGTTTTTCTTAATTAAAGGGCCGAAACAAGCATAATTTCATTCATTAACGTTCCCGTTGCCTTTTCTAATTTCAATTGTATGTATTTTTTTATTATAAAAAACATGAATGTATGGAAAATATGGGTTAATTGGTAATTTAACATTATATTTTGGATTATATTTATAAATTAATTCACGTTCTTTATTTAAAGCGTCATTATCTGTTTTTAGTTCAATTAATTCAAGCGAATCAATGTCTTGAAGTAATTTAGGTGTTAAATATGAATTGTCTGCAGTCCCATTTAAATAACATGATACACGATTTTTTAAATTCTTTGCTTTACCTACATATATTATTTCTTTGTTTTTGTTATATCACAAATACACTCCCGGTGTTTCTGGCAGTGTTTTAATTAATTCTTTGGGATTATCAAGCATTATTTACCTTCATTATTTTCATAATTTCTAACATAAGCATTTAGCATTTGGTTTAAACGATATCAAGGATCGATATGAAATACTGGTAATGCAAGTTCAAGAGCATTATTTGCAACACCAAGCTTTGCTTGAGGTAATTCTTTGTCTAATTTGTTTGATAAATAATATCAAGGTAAATTTTCGGTAAAATAATTTAGATTTAGATTTTGAACTAGTGGAATGTATTTGATTGTAAAGTTTTCTAATTTTGCTTCATTATTGAATAATGCTTGATAATCAAGACCTGAATTAATATCTTTTTTAGAAAACATAAGGAATCCTAAAAAATGTTGATTATGTAAAGTTAGTTCGATAATTGTTCCATGAACAACATATTTAACTAATTGATTATCTTTTTTTCCTTCAAACATAATTGCAACATAAGGATGAGTTCATGTTTTAACGTTTTCATTTAGTTCTTTAGTTGATTTATATAGGAAAAGAAAATCGTATAATGGAAATTCTTTTGTTCTTTCTTCTAATTCAATGAATGATTTCATATTTTGATCATTTTCATTAGGATTGTTTGAAAATTTCATTGTTTCATCAACTTTTTTTCATTCCCCTGCTTCTAATTTTGAATATACATAAACATTTTCTATAATTTCATTTTTATCTGTTATTAAAACATTGGCTTGAAATCTTCCGTATTGTGGAAACATTTCTCAACGATCTAGCATAAATAATTGATCAACTGTGACTTCAAAAATTGTACCTTTTACTTGTGAATATTTATCTTTTTTTAATAAGAAATAATTTGTTTGATCATAACATTTCATAAAACCATTTAACACAGCTGGGTGTTTAATTACATTTTTTCCTAATAACGGTTCATAGAATTTAGGATCTTGAATTGTTCCATAACTAAATACATAAATTTTTTCTTCATTCATAAATCCCCCTTGAATTTATATATTTAAAATTTTATAATAATTTTGCAACTATTGGTAATATCGATTTAAAAGAAAAAATTTTATGTGAAAAAACCCTTGTAGATAGTTTATACATAAAATCTTAAATTGATTATTATTTATAATGTGTTATAATAATAAAGCCATGAGAATGACAACCTTGTAACCTGGTCAGGATAGAGATATAGCAGCCATATCGAGAAGTGTCGTGTCTTATGGTTTTTATATACAGGAGATAAAAACCATGATTTGTACAAGATTATTAATGCTAATACCAAACCATACTGATTATAATGTTTTTCCCCTAATGAGAACAACTGAATACACCATTTATATTAAAGTTTCAAATGTTCAACATGATAATGAAATCAAAGCATGTGAATTAACAAAATTATCTAGTTATGATATTGAAAAAAAATATGATGAATTATATCTTATTGATAATGAATTTTTTATTACTGAAAATAAAATATATGATAAATTTGTTTCAGATAAATTGGTTTGAAATTATGGTAATGAATCATTAAATTATCATAATAGTGCCTTGCAAAAGCACTTATTAGAAATACTTCTTTCACATTTAACAGGTGAAAATCAATCTTATTCTTTAATTGCGATGTTAGATAGTGCTAAAGGTCCTGAACCAATGCATATTTATTGCGATAAACAATTGGCTTATGATGAAATGACTAAAGTATTGAAAGAAGATGGTGGAAAATTAAAATTTTCAACAATTCAAGCATCAAATGTGCTTGATAATACAATTCCAATTGTTTTAGAAAACATGGAATTAGGCACAACAAAACATTATTTAAGCAATATTTTAGGTGCATTTGTTATTAAAGCTATTGAATATATCAAAGAAAAACAAGAAAAATAAACATATTAACAACTACAAATAGGAGGTTTTATGAATAAAGTAATTGTTTTATATGCATCACCTTCCTTAAAAGAAAATTCATTAAGTTATTTCTTTTATGAAAAATATTTAAATGAATATAAATTAATAAATCCTGATGATGAATTTAAGTTTTATGATTTAAATGAATTACCTATGGCTAATAAAACCTTAAATTCAAATAATTTTGCCACTTTCTTTAATCAAACAGATAGTTTAGATTTTATTAAAGAATTAAAAGAATCAAATAAATTAATTATTGTAACATCAATGATTAATTTCAATATTCCTGCCACTTTAAAAAACTTTATTGATCATATTTGTATGGCTAATGAAACATTTTCATATAAATATTCAAACAAAGGAGATGCAATAGGTTTGCTTAAAAATCTTAAATTGCAAGTTATTGCTACTCAAGGCGCTCCAGAGGATTGATATTTATGAGGAAACCATGTTAAATATCTTGAAGAAACATTTAAATTTTTAGGTTTAAATGTTAATGAAAGTATTTTAATTGCAGGTACAAAAACAAAAGAATTTGCCTTAAAATCTAAAGAAGAACATTGATTATTTAAAAAAGAAGAAATAATAGAAAAAGCAAAAAAATTTTAATAAAATCAATTAAAAACATTGAAAAACCAATGTTTTTTTTTTTTTTTTCAAAAAATATTCATTTTTTTGATATTCTTTTTACGTTTTTTAGTGATTTTATTAAAAATAAATTAGTAAATAATTTATAGAAAGTGAGTAGTTTTATGAGCAAAAGTAGAAAAGTTAAAATTATTCTTACTACAATCTTAGGATTATCTGTTACTGGTGCAGTTGCGGGAACAGCATATGTTTTATTAAGGGATGAAAGTTTAAAAACAGAAATTAATAAATTAATTAATGAAATTGATGATTATACCAAAGAAAATTTAGGCGTTGAAAATAAAATGGAGTTGAAAAATGAAGCAACTTCATTGATAGAAAAATTGAACAAAGCTAAAATTGGTGGAAAAATTTCAGATTTGAAAACAACATTGCAAGATGGTAGACATAATTTTGAAATTTTAAAAGAAAAGAATAGATATGGTGATCTAGCTAAGGAAGTTAAAGAATACCTAGATAGTATCAATGGTGAGAAAACTAAAGATATCTTCAATCATTTAAATGAGCAATTAAATACAAGCAATGCAAATGTTATAAATGCTAAAACTGTTGCTGAAATTGAAAATGAAATCAATGTTTTAAGCAATAAATTGCAAGAAGCTAAAAATGAAGTTGCAAACAATGAAGCGGGAAATCGTAGCGCATTAGTTGATCAATTCAAAAAAATGGCTAATGACATTAAAGAAGAAATTTCAAATTGAAATGATCCAAAATACAATGACATTAAAAACAGTTTAAATACTGAAATTGAAAAAGGCTTGCAAACAGTTTCTAATCCAAGTTTAACATCTGCCGAAATTCAAACTCAATTGGAAGCTTTAAAGAAAACATTTGATAACACAAAAGTTAAAAAAGATATTATTGATGCTAAATCAGATTTTGCAAATTTAGTAGGCATTATTAATAAAGAAATTTCTAAATGAGATGATCCAAAATATGCCGATATTAAAGAAGAACTTGAAAACTTCATCAATAGCAAAACTGAAGAAGTAAATAATGAAACTAGTTCAGCAGAAGTTATTAGAAATATAATTAAGGAATTAGAAACTAAATTTGATGAAGCAAAAAATAACAAAGAAGAAATTGATACATTAAGTGAAGCAGAAATTCATAAACGTTTAGTTGCAGAATTAAAGAAATTAGCATCAGATATTAAATTAGATGCAAATCAATGAGTATCTCCAAAATTTGATGATATTAAAAACCCATTAATTTCATCAGCTGATGCTAAATTGGCAATTGCTGACCTTGAATCAACTACGTCAAAAGAGCTTTCTGATGCAATTAAGAATCTAAAACAAGAATACCAAAATGCTCTTAATGCCAAAAAACAAATTGAACTAAATGACGCCAAAAAAGAATTTAATGATTTAAAAGATTCAATTAATAAAGAAATTAGTAAATGAACTGATGGAAAATATAATGACCTTAAAACAAATCTTGAAAATTCAATTTTAACTAAAAATAATGCAGTTGTTGCTGAAAATGATTCTATTGAAACAATTATGAGTATTGTATCTAGCTTGAAAGCGGAATATTTAGATGCATTATCAGCCAAAGGAATTATTGATGCAAAATCAGAGTTTAATAAAGTGTTAGAAAAAGCAAACATTTTAAAAGATGATCCTAAATTAGAAAATTACATAGTAATTAAACATTATTTAGAAAATCAAATTAATTTAACTACAAATAGTGTTGAAACAACTCCTACTGTCGAAAATATTAATAATCAAAAATCTATTTTAGAAAATGCAATTGAAAAAACTAATAAAGATTATGAAATTGCAAAAGCTGGCGATGAATATATTAGTGTTTTTAATAAAGCACAATTATTGCATAGTAGATTAGAAAATAATTCTGCTGAAAAAATAAAATTAGATCAAGTAATGGTTGAAACTAAAAATGCAGTTGAAGCAAATGATAGAACTAAAGAATCAATTGAAGCAGCAAAAATAAAATTAGAAAAGGTTATTTCTGAAATTGAAAAAATAACTGCGAATAATGCTTTAATGGAATTTGCCGATGCTTTGAATAAATTAAAAACATATCAAAAATCTTTAGCTACTTGAAACAACAATGCAGCTCAACCTTTGACAACCCATATTAGTGATTATGATGCGAAATCAAAAGCACCTAATATTAGTAACGAATTATTAAAGCAATATACAAAAGAAATTAATACATTAATTTCCGATACTATAAATAATGTATTAACCTCAACAATTAACGAAGCGCGTAGTTATTCAAAATCAGCTCCTGTTGTTGAATACCCTTCAATTCAAAATAAATTAGAAAATAAGCTTGCCGAATATAATAATACTAGTTCATGAACTGAAACTAACAAGGATACAAAGTCTTTAGAATTACATAAATATGTTGAAACAATTAAGAATGAAATTAAAGAAAAAGCATATTCAACATTTAAGACATTAAAATCAAATGCTTCTATATATATTTCTGCTGATTATACTGACCCAACAACTGTATCTAAAATTAATGAACTTAAATCATTACTATCTTCATATGATTCATATAATGAACATACCGACGAATCAAAACTTGTAGTAGCAAATAAAGAACTAGAAAAACGTTTAAATGAAATCGATTTATATTCAGAACATGATAAATTTGTTAAATTAGTTGAAAATGTTGATAAATTTACCAAACAATCTACTAATGCTTCTGCTTTAAAAGATAAATTGAATGTTCTTCTTCCTTCAATTAAAGAAAAAGAAAATCAAGCATTTTTAAAGAAAGAACAATTAGGTATTAGAACTCAATATGAAGCATTGAAAAAAGCATATGATTTTTCAAATTCGTTTAATGAATATTATGATCTACAAAATAGTCTTGCTCATCTAGAAACTAAATATCCACAATATGCTAAAGAAAAATTCTTTACTGATGCTAAAACAGTTGCCACAACTTTAAAAGCAGAAGAACGTAATACAATTGATAATTTTGATATTCAAAAAGGTAATACTTCAATTAATACATTAAAAGCACAAGTTAATACTGTACTTTCATCTATAATGGAAAAAGAAAGAGAACGTAATGTATCATTGAGCGCTGATGCCAGCTTAGCATCAGCAAATATGTTAGAAAATCCATTTTTATTTAAAGAATTAGAAACATATAATACAGATATTAAACCATTAATTAACTACAATGCAAATTCAAATGATTTACAACAAGGTAGATATGAAAAAATCATTGATGAATTTAAAGGCAAAAATGATTTGTTAAATGAAAAAATTAGAAATATTAAGAATAGAAATAATGATATTGTTTCAAAATTCGCTTCCGAAGATATGAAAGATTGAAACAATCAAGTAATTAAAGAAACAGAGCTTACTCTAAATGAATTAAATTCTCGTGCTCAAATATTAAGTGATGGTGTAACTGATAACTTAGCTAGAAGAGTAATTAAAGCAGAATTTAAGAAATTATTTGAAAAAGTGACAAATAAATTTGATGAATATAAAAATAAATGAAACTCAAATAAAAATAACATTGCATATTCATTAGCTGTTCAAACATATGCAAAAACTGTAGAAGAATTATATATTTACTTTATGTCTACAGCAGATGTTGATTGAGTTAACCATAGAGGAACTGGTCAAGCAACAACATGACAAAAACTTGCTAGAAAATACTATGGTTCTCAACATAGTGTAAATTGACGGGGTTTGTTCACAAATGAAACAGCTGAAAGAATTATTCCTAAAATTTCAAATTATAAAAATAGATTTAATAACAGTGTAATTTCAGCGATTACAGATACTTTACCAAGTAAATGAGCTCAAGATAGTTCTAGAGCATTAAATCTTGTTTTAACACAAGACGGTTATATTCCAATTGTTACAAATACTTTACAATATGTTGATAAATTTGTTGAAATTTTAAATAATTTATCAATGATCACTAAAGAAACTACCACAAGTATTTCAAATAATTCAGAACGCAATCAAGTTTTAAACTATTTAAATGGTAAATTACAAAGTATATACAATAATTTCACAAGAAATATTGATAAATATACTGTACAAAGTAAAGGTGACTTGCAACAAGAATTTTATGCAATGAAATTAAAAATAAATGATTGATTAAGCAATTATAAGAAGACATCATATAATCAAAATATTAAACACGAAGGTGCAACATTGTATCTAGAAGGTCGTTTAAAAGATTATGAAGGTGTTATAACAACATCTGGTGTATTTGCAGACCAAGTTGTTGCATTAAGATCACTATATAATGCCTTTGAAAATGCAAAACGTATTGCTGATGGTAATACATCAGGAGTTGTTGTGAATGAACACAAATCATTCTTAAAAGCTGAAAACACCAATTTATTATTTGAATTCTATGAAGCATTAATGAAAATGCAAGATAAATATCATTTTAGTTTTAAAACAGTTTCTATAAATTGATTACCTGTTTATAAAGCGGATACCATTATGGATACAAATTGATATAATGAAAAAACATCTTCTGAAGCAATTGTAAATTCAAACTTCATATATTATGATGAGTTTGAATATAATTGAAAGAAAAAATACAATATTCTTAAATCACGTGTTGATTTTGGTTTGGCATTTAATATTTTCCCATCATATGCGACCGAAAGTATTACAACCATAATATATCATGCAAATTATGCATATCAATTAGGTAGATATGAAGAAGCATACAACAAATTAAAAACCGAAATGAATAAATACGATGGAACACTGGGTGATCCTAAATAAAAAATATGAGACAACAGTAGTTGTCTTTTATTTTTGTTGATGTAAAAAAGTGTTATAAAGTTAATCATTTTTGGTATAATTGTAGCGCAATTGTATTAATTGCCTCTAAGCAAGTGGGAGAATTTATTTTAGATTCATTTGCACCACAAAAATCGAAAGGATTTAATTATGGCTAAAGAAATTGTTAAACAAGCAAAATTACAATTTGCTGCTGGTCAAGCAAAACCAGGTCCTGCATTGGCTGGAGTTGGTATTAATATGCCTGAATTTACTAAAGCATTTAATGACAAAACTAAAGATAGAGGATCAGAACCCGTTCCTGTATTAATTACAGTTTATAAAGATAAATCATTTGATTTCAAATTATTTACATCACCTACATCATATAAATTAATTCAAGCTGCTAAAGTGAAGAAAGGTAGTAGCTCTTCAAACAAAGAAAAAGTTGGATCAATTACTATTGCTCAATTACAAGAAATTGCTGAATATAAAATGCCTGATTTAAACACAACAAATTTACGTTCAGCAATGAAACAAATTGCTGGCACTGCTAAAAATATGGGAATAGTTGTTGAAGGTTATGAAGAATTCTTAAAAGAAGGTCTTAACTAATGGCTAAAAAATTATCAAAAAATCTACAAGCTTCAAAAGCACAATTTGATAAAAAACAAGTATTACCATTATTGGATGCAATTGAATTAGCTAAAAAAGTTTCATTTGCAAAATTTGATGAATCTTTAGATATAGCAATTAAATTAAATTTAGATACAAGAAAATCAGACCAACAATTAAGAGGAGCAATTGTTTTACCACATGGAACTGGTAAATCAGTTAAAGTATTAGTAGCAACAGATGATGTTACTGCTAAAAAACAAGCAGTCGAAGCTGGAGCTGACTACGTATATACAGCTGCTGAATTACCTGAAGTTTTAAACCAAGACAAATATGATTTTGATGTAATCGTTGCCGACCCTAAAATGATGTTAGTTTTAGGTAAATATGGTAAAAAATTAGGACCTAAAGGTTTAATGCCAAACCCTAAAACAGGAACAGTTACTACAACTCCTGCAGTTGCAGTAACCGAACTTAAAAAAGGTAAAGCAAACTACCGTGCTGATAAAGGTGGAATTATCCATGCATCAGTTGGTAAAAAATCAATGGATTCAAATGCTTTAAAAGAAAACGCAGAAACATTAATTAACACAATTAAAAGATTAAAACCTGCTGCTGTTAAAGGAACTTATGTATTAAACATTACAGTTGCTACAACAATGGGTCCAAGTGTTAAAGTAAAAATCGATTAATTATACAATTAAAATAAACTAAGTTCGCTTAGTTTTTTTAATACTTTTTTACCCATAAAACTCTATAAAATGATTAAAATATAAATATGAATGTAGTTAAGAGAAGAAAAAGAATATTAAGAAATTTCTTAATAATTATTTTTACAATTTTGACTTTTATAATAATTCTTGCATGTATTTTTGCCATTAAATCTCCTGTTAAACTAGGTTATTATGATTTATCTTATAGTAATAACTACGTTATTGTAGATGACAGAGGAGATAATAGAAATAGAGATAAGTATTTAGCCCATCCTGATTTATTAGCAATAAATGATGGAAACAAACTTGTAGCATTTTACGTCAATGGTCATGGTAGAGGTGAAACCATTGTTAAAACATCAGATGATTATGGTCTAACTTGATCTGAAAGATTAAATAATCTCCCTACTAGTTTTAAAAAGACACAAGAAACACCAACAATTTTTACATTGAATTTCAATAACGGAACTAAGAAATATTTATTAACATCAGCAAGACCTGGATGAAATTCAAGATTCATGCAAGGTGAAGGTTTAGATATATCCATTTCTAACGATGGTCTTACATATTCTGAACATAAAAATTATTTTGGTCCTAATGCAGATAGTGAAACATATAAATGAGAAAAAGGTATGTTAAATCCCATTGTAGCATTTTCTAGTTTACATAAAATTAATCAAGAAGATGCTTGATATGGATATTTCCACGATTACGATTTTATTATTTATAGAGTTAAGATTCATTTCGAAAACGATCAATTGGTTTTATCAAAACCAATGAAAGTATTTAGTCAATATAGAGATATTGAAAAATTACGTAAATTCTCTGAAGTACAAGTGTTTAAAATATCAAATAGTAATCAAATGATGATGTTAATCAGAACAGAAGCAAGAAACTCAAATTCATATTATGCAATATCAAATGATTATGGTGAAACATATTCAGAACCAAAGGAATTACCTAATCACATTACTGGCGATAGACATAAAGTATTTTTTGACAAAAATAACAGAATTCTAATTTTATATAGAAAAATTGATTACTATAGCAATGCATTTAATATTAAATCTAGATCATATCTATATTCTCATGGTCCAATGATGTTTATCGCCAATAACATAGATGATATTATTAATGACAATCATAGTGGATATTTAGTTAAATTAGGTCATACTTATTCAAATGAAACAGGCAATATTGAATATCAAGCAAATCCAGATACTGGTTATTTTGGTGGGTATATTAACAATCAAAATAAATTAGTTGCATTAACATATGGTAGATTTAAGTCAAACGACAGAAATAACACATGCATTGTTGCATTTAACATTGATTTAAATAATTTAATTGAAGACATTAAAAATAATAGAATTCCATATAAAACAAAATAAAAAATATCAAAAGGTTTAATTTAAATCTTTTGATATTTTTACACTTTGAACATCTTGATAGATCTCACCATCAATTTGCATTATTTCTTTGCGATCTAGATATACTTCAATATTCGTACCTCTAAGAATGTTAACACCTTTTATTTTCTTGTGTAAACCTGTATATACAAGTGGGAATAAAGTGATTAATTTTGCTTTTGATAATTGACTGAAAATAATGATATCTAAAGTATTTGATAAACGATTGGCATATGGGGCAATTTTCATTCCACCACCGTAGTATTTTCCATTCATAATTGAAATTAATAATACATCTTTAAAAATAATTTCCTTACCATCAATTTTAACAACAACTGTATCATAAGCTTTAAAGTTTTTAAATTCTTTATATGCGAATTTAAAAAATGAACGTTGAGATTTAGCATTTTTAGCTTCGTTTAGTCCGTTAGCAATATGAGCATCTAGTCCAATACCTGTTCCATTTAAAAACACATTTTTATTATTATTATTATTTCATTGAATGACGGGAAGCGATTTTAGATATGGATTAAGTAAAAAGAATTTCTTTTCAATAACCTCTGTTGTATTAATTTCTTTAATTGAACGTAGAAAATCATTCCCAGTTCCAGCTTTATAACAATATATCTTTGGTAGATTTTCAATATTATATATTTCATTAGCGATTTTATAAAGTGTTCCATCACCACCGATAATAATAACTATATCCTTATATTGGTTAAGAATTTTAATGAAATTTTGCGGTTGTGTTATTTGAATTAAATTTAGTAGTTTATATTCGTTCATTTTAAATGTTTTAATTGCTTTTTTAACAATCTGTTGAATTAAACGATTTTTCTTACCGGTTTTTGATAGCGAATTATAAAGAATGTATAACATATTGATAATTATAATAAAGTATTTAATTATTCTTTGAGATAGACAGATTTTTTAGTTAAAAAAAGCCAAAAATGATAAAAAAACTTATGTTTTTATAATTTCTTTTTTATAATTTTGTATAATTGTTAAAGCAATTAGATGGAGGGGTAGCGAAGCGGCCAAACGCGGGTGGCTGTAACCCACTTCCTAACGGTTCGGGGGTTCGAATCCCTCCCCCTCCACCATATTGCCCTTTAGCCAAGCGGTAAGGCAGCGGTTTTTGGTACCGCCATCCGTT
Source organism: Metamycoplasma cloacale (assembly GCF_900660735.1). GTDB lineage: Bacteria > Bacillota_I > Bacilli_A > Mycoplasmatales > Metamycoplasmataceae > Metamycoplasma > Metamycoplasma cloacale. The sequence continues at coordinate 463,358 of NZ_LR215049.1, read as the reverse complement.
AGTTCGAATCTAACAAGGGCAGCCATTTATCAAAAGATACCAAAGAGCAATACATTTGCTCTTTTTATTTTTTTATTATTTGGTAAAATAATAATATTATGTATAATCACGTTGAAATTGAAAAAAAATGACAAAAATATTGAGAAGAAAAGAAAGTTTATCAAACCAAAGAATTAAGCAATAAAAAAGCATATATTTTAGATATGTTCCCATATCCTTCAGGAGCTGGGTTGCACGTTGGACATCTAGAAGGATATACCGCTACTGATATCATCAGTCGTTACAAAAGATTGTCCGGTTTCGATGTTTTACACCCAATTGGATGAGATGCTTTTGGATTGCCAGCTGAACAATATGCCTTAAAAACAGGTAATCATCCAGCACCATTTACTTTAAAAAATATTGATAATTTTAGAAAACAATTGAAATCTTTAGGTTTTTCTTATGATTATGATAAAGAAGTAAATACAACAGATCCAAAATTCTATGTTTGAACTCAATGAATATTTAAGGAATTATATAAAGCAGGTCTAGCTTCAATTGAAGAAATTGACGTCAATTGATGTGAAGGATTGGGTACTGTTTTAGCAAACGAAGAAATTATTGAAAAAAATGGGATTAAAGTATCTGAAAGAGGCAATTTCCCTGTTGTCAAAAAACCAATGAAACAATGAGTTTTGAAAATCACTGCTTATGCTGAAAAATTACTTGAAGGGTTAGATGAACTTGATTGACCAGAAAGTCTAAAAACTCTTCAAAAGAATTGAATTGGTAAATCAGTTGGACATGAAGTTTTATGAAAAATTAAAAACTATAATTACGAATTAAAAACTTTTACAACTAGATTAGATACATTATATGGTGTTTCTGCAGTGATTATCTCACCAGAACATCCTCTTGTAGCTAAATTAACCCTTCCTTCAAAAAGAGCTGAAGTTCAAAATTATATTAAGGAAACCAAATTAAAAAACGAACTAGAAAGAACCCAATTGATTAAAGAAAAAACCGGTGTGTTTTTAGGTTCGTATGCAATCCATCCGGCAACTAATCAATTAATTCCTATTTGAATATCCGATTATGTTTTAATGTCATATGGTTCAGGAGCGGTTATGTGTGTTCCAGCTCATGATGAACGTGATTATGAATTTGCTAAAAAATATGACTTATCAATAAATTGTGTAATCGAAAATAACTCTAGCCTACCTTATCTAGAAGATGGATTACATATTAATAGTGATTTAATTAATGGTTTAAACATTCAAGAATCAATTGAAAAACTTGAATTATCTTTAGATAATAAAGTATCAAGAAAAATTAGTTTTAAATTAAGAGATTGAATTTTTTCACGTCAAAGATATTGAGGAGAACCTTTCCCTGTATTATTTGATGAAGAAAATAATTTATACTTAGTAAAAGAATTAGTGGAATTACCAGATGTAAAAAACATTAAATCATCAAATTCAACCGAAGGACCACTTGCTAATGTTGAATCTTGAATGAATGTCGTAATTAATGGTAAAAAATATCGTCATGATACCAATGTTATGCCTCAATGAGCGGGTTCTAGTTGATACTATCTAGCATATATTTTAAAAAACCCCGATGGAAGTTATGCTCCATTAAATAGTGAAGAAGCTAAGAAACGTTTTGAGAGTTGATTGCCCGTTGATTTATACATTGGTGGTCAAGAACATGCTGTATTACATTTATTGTATGCTAGATTTTGACATCGTTTCTTGTTTGATTTAGGAGTTGTTCCTACAAAAGAACCGTTTTATAAATTAATCAATCAAGGTTTAATTTTAGGTCCAGATGGTCAAAAAATGTCTAAATCTTTAGGGAACGTTATTAACCCAGATGAATTAGTTGAAAGTCACGGGGCTGATGCATTGCGTGTATATGAAATGTTTATGGGGCCATTAACTGATTCTAAAGCATGAAATACCGATTCATTAGACGGAATTAGAAAGTGATTGGATAAAATTTATAATCAATTTACATATTTTGCTAAAAACGTAAAATTAATTGATGATAATCCTGAATTAGATAGCAATATCAATCAATTAATTCTAGATGTTGAAGACAATATTAATAAATATAAATTTAATATAGCAATTAGTAAAATGATGGTATTTATTAACTATTTAGGTTCACTTGAAAATATTCATTCAATTACTCCATTGAAAACATTTGCGATTTTATTGTCACCATTTGCTCCTCATCTAGCTGAAGAATTATTATTCATTTTAAAAGAAAAATCATTAGAACATCAAAGTTGACCATTTGCTCAAATTGATAAAATTCTTTCAAAAAATCCTCAAATCGGTATTCAAATTAATGGTAAAGTTAGAGGACAAATTGAAATTCTTCCACATTGAACAGAAGATGATGTAGTTAATAATGCAACTTCACAAGAAAATATTCAAAAATGAATTAAAGATTTCAAAATAGTTAAAGTAATTTATATTCCTAATAAAATACTTAATATTATTGTTAAATAGTGAAAAAACCAAATTCACTATTTTTTATTAAACTTTTTTAGCACTCTCACCAAAAGAGTGCTAAAATATATAGTAAGTTGTTCAAAAAAATAGGAGGTATGAAATATGCAAGCATCATATACACCAAATCTATCAGGTAAAGAAATGTTAGAACAATTTGGGAGAAATTTAACATCACTTGCTAGTCAAAATAAATTAGAACCCGTCATAAATCGTGATGATGAAATTCGTTCATTAGTACGTATTTTGTCAAGAAAAACTAAAAATAACCCAGTTTTAGTTGGAGAACCAGGAGTTGGTAAAACAGCGATTGTTGAAGGTTTAGCAAGAAAAATTGTTGAAGGTCAAGTTTCAGAAAATTTGAAAAATAAACAAATTATTGAACTAGATTTACCTTCAATTTTAGCTGGTACTGAATTTAGGGGGCAATTTGAAGAACGTTTGAAAAAAATAGTCAATGAAGTTGTTAAATCAGATGGTGAAATTATTTTATTCATTGATGAAATTCATATGTTAGTAGGTGCTGGTTCGACTGGCAAAAACGATATGGATGCAGCGAATATATTAAAACCTCTAATGGCAAGGGGACAATTGCACTTAATTGGTGCAACTACATTAGATGAATATCGTGAACATATCGAACAAGATCCAGCTTTAGAAAGAAGAATGCAAAAAGTATATATTGCAGAACCTAGCGTCGAAGATACGATTACTATTCTAAGAGGAATTAAAGAAAGATATGAAACATTTCATGAAGTAAAAATTGAAGATGAAGCTCTAGTTGCAGCGGCCAATTTATCTGCAAGATATATTTCAGATCGTTTTCTACCCGACAAAGCAATTGATTTAATTGATGAAGCGGCTTCAAATATTAAAACTGAAATGAATTACATTCCAGAACCATTAGAAAAAATTAAATTGCAAATTGCTAAATTAGAAATCGAAAAAGTTGCTTTGAAAGATGAAGAAAAATTATCTACTAAATCAAAAGAAAGATTATCAGAAATTGATAGTGAACTAAATATATTAAAAGAAAAAGAAAAGAATCTTGAATTAAGATGAAAAGAGGAAAAAGAAGATATTCAAAAATTTAGTTCAATTAAAGAAAATTTAGATGATTTAAAAAATAAATTGATTTTGATGCAAAATGAAGGTAAATATGAACAAGCTTCAAAAATTAAATACTTTTTAATTCCTGAATTAGAAAAGAATTTAACTGAATATGAAGTTAAATTAAACAGCCGTAAGAATCGTTTAATAAAAGAAACAGTTGATGCAGAAGAAGTGGCTAACATTGTTTCTAAATGATCAAGAATACCAGTAACTAAATTACTTGAATCTCAAAGACATAAAATTTTAAATTTAGAAGAAAGCTTGAATTTACGTGTTAAAGGTCAAACAGAAGCTATTCATCAAGTAAGTCAAGCAATTATTCGTGCAAAAGCAAATATTAACGACCCTAACCGTCCAATTGGTTCATTTATGTTTTTAGGACCAACTGGTGTTGGTAAAACGGAATTATCTAAAGCATTAGCAGAAGCACTTTTTGACGATGAAAATCACATAGTCAGATTAGATATGTCTGAATATATGGAAAAATATTCAAGCACACGTTTAATTGGTTCTGCTCCTGGTTATGTAGATTCACAAAAAGGTGGTCAATTAACAGAAAAAATTCGTCAAAATCCATATTCAATTGTATTGTTTGATGAAATAGAAAAAGCTCATCCAGATATATTGAATTTATTGTTGCAAATTTTAGATAATGGTCAAATTACAGATGCAAGAGGAAAAATTATTAACTTCAGAAATACAATAATTATTATGACCTCAAACATTGGAAGCACAGAAATATTACAGAATAACTTTAGTAGTTCAAAAATGAAATCAATGTTAGCTTTAAAATTTAAACCAGAATTTATTAATAGAATTGATGAAATTATTCCATTTAATAGTTTAAACATTAATATTATTGAAGAAATTACCAAACTCGAATTAAATAAATTGATTAAAAGAATTGCTGATAATCAAAACATTAATGTCCAAATTAATGAAGATGTTTTAAAATATATTGCTAAGTCTGCCCATGATCCTGCCTTTGGCGCGCGTCCTATTAAAAGATTTATTCAAAAAGAAATTGAAGCTAAATTAGCTATTAAAATCATTGAAGAAGAATTCAAAGAAAATCAAATTGTTTATTTATATATGAATAATAACTCAATTGAAATATCTACTTCTCCTACTTCAGTAAATTAAAAAAATGCTTTTAATTAAGCATTTTTTTAATTTATACAGAAGTTAGTTTTTATCTATATTGTCATCATTTATTTCAGATACAACTGGTTTATTAATTTCTAATTCTTCTTGTGTTTCTACGTTTTCTTGATCTTCGGTTTGTTTGACGCTTTCTGTTTGAGTTCAAATATCTTCTAGTGTTTTTTGCATTTCTTCTTCTGCTTTTACCGCAGATAGTCTTATTAATTCGTTACCTGAAATAATTTTAGGTAATATAAAGAATGAAGGTATAAAGAAGAATATACCTAAAATTAAAAGTGCTTGAGCTCCAATTCTGTGCATTTTAATTGCTAATAAAATATTTAAGACAAGAATAACAACTGAAAAAATTGAAATTCAACTTAACATAGTTTTAAGATTTAGAGTTAATAATTCTATTGTTGCAGATCCTTTAGTTGTACCAATAAAAGCACTAGCAACAACAGTAATTATTCCGATTGTATAGGCAATAACGGCTAATATATTGAAAACTAATGATGCAATAGCTATTTGTCTAATTTCTTTTTTCATAAAATCTCCTAATATAATTTTAATAAAATTATTTCAGGACTGTAAAAAAGAAAATGAATTAGATATTGCACTAATTCATTTTTTAATCTTTAATTTAGTTTAACTGAATAAGGAATTGCTTGAGTATCTGAAAGTTTGAAGTAAATACTATATGTAAATGTACCTTGTTCATTTCTTTCTCTAGTTATTGCGAATGCTTTTTGGCCTGATGCTCTTGAGTGTTCTTTAGCTAAAAGCAATTTAGATGCCGCAAAGTTTGCTAGAAAATCACTATCGAAAGTTAATCCTATAAATTCATTTGAAGCTTTAGATTTTGAGGGTCCAAATAAAAGCTTAATATTACCGCCTGTTTCTTTTACATATTTGATATACCCATTAGTATATTCATCTGTAGTTGCTCCTGTAAATAATTCTTCAATTTTTACAAGTGCTTCTGGTGCTAATGTTCCTGAAACAAGTTGGTTATTTTGTGCTTTTAAATCAAATTCAGTATTTCCTTCTTCATAAGGTTTAAGACCTTCTATAACCTTGTTGTATTTGTATAATTGACCAGTTATATTATTTCTAAATACAAATTCAAGTGTTTTCTTACCTTGTTTTCATAATTCAGTTTCTTCAGTAGATTTAATATTTGTTTTAATGCTTAAATAAATTATGAAATCATGTGGTGTTGTTAATGCTGTATTTGCTTTTATAGTTATACCTAGATCTTGATAAGTAATATCTGAAGCTGTTTTAGTTTCTTTGTTTTGAATTTGAATATTTAATTCACTAATGTATGCTTCAAATTGTGGACCACCTGTAATAATATCGTTTTGTAAAACAGTTGGAGTTTCACTTTGAGATGTTCAAATATTAATAGTAGTTTCTAGTTTGTTTGTTTCAACGTTTCATGTTGAAGAATAAATACTTTCTTTGTTATATCTTTTAATTCCGTGTTGGGCTAGTAATTCATCAGTTACCTCAACCGCATTATCGTCTATTTGTCCTGATTCTGTGTAGTAAAGAATTGCTTTGTCAAGGTTTGATGATATTTCATCACTAAATAATCTAGTTTCAACTTTTAATTTGCTAATAAATTCATTAATTTGATCATCGCTTAATTCTGGAACTGCTTTGAAGTTATTGATCTTAAATTCATAAGTTTCTTCACTTGGCAAGCCTATTGTTCCATCATTAGTTATAACAACATCAAATGTAACTTCGTTATTGTTTTCGATATTAATTTGTACTGGTGTTATTTTGGTTATTGATAAACCTCATTTTGCAAGATAACTTGTCGCATCGATATCTTGATCGTTAACTCTAAATTTCATAGCAAATTTAGCAATAGTATCAGCGTCTGTAATGGCTTGATCAACTACAAAGTCTGTTACAATTTTTTCATCCTTACCGGTATAGTCAAGTGTTAAATGTAAGTATTTTTCAATAAAATCTTTATTAATTCCTGCTAAATAATTGTGGTTTAATAATAGATCTTTTTCTTGTGTTGTATATTCATTGTATTTCAATGAAACTTTCATTTTTACGTTGTTTCCATCAAAAGTTTCATTGTTAATATCAAAGTCATATTTAAATAACACTTCTAAATTATTAGGAACAAACATTTCTTCATTGTTTAGTCTTAAATCAAATGTACCATCGTCAATTGCAAAGTATGAAATCTCAAAAGTTCTAGGTTGTGCTTCCATGCCTGTTGATACGTCAATTAATGTGTATGAAGTAGCAGATGAATTCAATAAATTATTAATGTGTTCATTGCTAATTAAAAATCCATCAATTAATGTTGATTTTTCTCTTGAGATAAATTCTTGTTTATCGTTTTTGACGTAACCAATTTTGTAATTTACTTTTAATTGGTTGGTTTTACTTAAATGTTCAATTGATAAATCTTTGATTTGATATAGTTTTTCATTTAAGTTTGAAAAAGTAATATTAGATTCAGTAACGTCTTTTAGTTCAATATTTGCTTTTTCATTGCATAGAGCTTCAATATTCATAATTACAGAATTTAGATAATCATTTGAATATTCAAGATCGACAAATCCTGTAATTTCAATCGTTTTTGAAATTTTAAGTTCATTTTTTTCTTTTAAAGAAACAACTAAATTTACAGTAACTTTACCACTACCTGTTTGAATTGAGTCGATATTAACGTTCAATTTTTCTGTATTGTATGTTAAAATGATTGCTTCTTTATTTACTTCTGATGATGTAATAGTTTCTTTATTATTTACATCCGCTGTTATATTTGAAGCTAGTTGTTGTAATTCTGCTTCATAATTTTTTGTTTTATCACATGACGCAGCTATAACTCCTGTTGCAGCTGGAACTGTCATTGCTAAAAATAATGTTCAAATTTTCTTGTTTTTCATTAAATCTCCTATGTCGATTCATAAATAATTTTATTTATTTTTAAATATTTTTTTTGCAAATGACCTGCATTTATGCAAAGAAAAAATAAAAAACAGCATTATGTAATGCTCTTATACATTATTTATGTTGTTTTTTAAATGCCTTATATAATAATGTTAATTTTGTTTATCACACCCAGTTATATTTTTTGATTTTAAAACTATTTTATTAAAATAATTTTGTGTTTGTCATTGAAGTTGATTTTTAATTGATATATTACATTTCTTTTCTTCTAAAGAACTTTTGTAAATTTCTTTTAATACTATTGAATAGAACTGACTAAAATATTTGTCATTAGTACTTATATTTAAATTGTATTCATTATAAATGATTTTAAATAATTTCGGGTATTCAACGTGGTTTTTATTAAATGTAATTTGAATCTCATCATTATTTTTAATTAAATATAAACCTGAATTTTCTAGTTTGATTATTAATTCATTTGTTGGATTTGTTATGGTAACAATAGGATTTTTTGAATTGCTAAAATTTTCATTGATTTTATATAGATTTATATCAAAAATAATTTTCGGGTCAGCAAATGTTAAAACATTCAATGCGATTGAACTTTTAACAGTATTAGTGAAATTAATTTTCGCACATAATTGATGTTTAGTTTGTGGGAGATAAGAAATTGCATTTAACAGTATATATTTCTCAAGTTCATCCGTATTTACATTGTTGTTTAATAGATTATAGTTTGTTATAGTTAATTTTCTATTTTTAATTTTTACAAAAAATATTGTTGTAGTAATTAAGGCACTAATCAGATAAAATACGGTTGAAGAAATTCCTATTATAAATATTGGTTCTTTTAGTGAAGATGTATGTTTCAATGGGGCTAACAATAAAGAAATATATATTGTTAGTAATATAATGGTTTGTATCCAAGCGAACCAACATACTAGCAATATATTTACAAGGTTTAATTGTCATGTTCTTTTAGAACTGATATTATAATTACATTTTTTTTGTCAAATTTCATCAGTAATATCAGTGTAAATATTGGTGTAATTTTCATTATTTGATTTGATTGTATTTATATAGTAGTTCAAAGCGGAAACTGAATTTTTATTTATTTTCTTATATTCAATAATTGGGAATCTTTTCTCATTAATACAAGTTAATAGAATTATTATAATTAAAAGATTAACGATAGTAAGAAATGATAATATAATGATTTTATATATTTGACTTAAAGGTAATACGTTAATCGTAATAAATAATAATATGAACTCAATGAATGAAAATATACCAAAAGAAAGGATAGAATATATTAATGTATTTAAATTAAATTTATGGATATTTTTGTTCATCATCTTTCCTTTTTATAAATAATCAAATGCTTGTCAGTCTAATTTATTTTCAACTACTATTTTATAATTTAATTTTTCAATTGATGAGTTATAAATTTCTTTAAGAACAATGTTTAAAAACTTTTCGAAATATATATCATTTGTTGTTATTTGTAAATTTCTTTCATTATGAATCAGTTTAAATAATTCTGGATATTCAACTTTTTCTTTTTTAAAGAATATTGTAACCTTATCATTTTTATTTTCTAGTTCAAATTTATTCTTTTCTAATAAAGTTAAAAGATTGTTTGAAGGATTATGAATAGTTATATTTGGATTGTTAGAAGATTTGAATTTTTCAATAAGAATAAATAGTTTGTCGATTAAAATATTGGATGGTTCTATTAATAATAAAACTATTTTTTTTATTACCGCAGGTCAATGCTCTAATCATTTGAATACTGAGTAAAATGATTTTCTTGTATTTGGAATATATGAAATCGCATTCAGTAAAACAAAATCTTTTAATTGCTCATTATTTGCATGTTTATTTAATATATCAGCATTATTAATTATTTTTTGAATATCTTGAACTTCTTGAGTGAAAAAAATCGAAGAAGATAATATATTAAACATATAAAATATAAAGATAGTAATATATATTATTAATGTCATTTCTTTTAAATCATTTGATAATCTATCATTTAACTTTGATATGTATTTATCTATAAATTGAAAAATTATTACAAAATTAATAAAATTTATTAATAAATTAACTCATGATATTCAATGTATATAATAAACATAAAAAACATCAATAATATTTTTGTTTTTTAAACGTTCGTTAGAAATTTTTTGAAGTTTCTTGTTTCAAATTTTTTCAACAGAACTTAAATATAAATTATTAATATCTTTATTCGTTTTAAATGAAAGTTTTTTTTCGTAAATAAAGAAATTTAAACTAGAAATAGAATTTTCTTGAATTTTATTTGCTCACAAATATGTTCTTGGTTGTTTATATGCTAAAAGTCACATTACAAGTATTGTGATTAAATTAATTAGAAAAAAAGGTAGTGAATGTATTAAAACATTATTAATTGTAAAGTTATTTTTTCGGGTTAAGCCAACATACAATAAATCTGTAATATGAAAGATTTGAAATGTTAATATAAAAAACCATATTTTATTTATAAATCATTTAAATTTTATATTTCTCATTATCATCCTTTACTAATGGGCGAATTTTCATTGTCGATAATAAAAACAGTTTTATTAATAGCATCATATTTTAAAATTATTTTTTTTCTGTCGGGTTCTTTCTTATGTTCATTGTATAGTTGTTTAAATAGTTCATCTTTGTAGAAAGTATTTAGAAATAATATTGGAGGTGCAGCGATATCTCTTGTGGCAAAATAAACATTTCTTCGTCATTGGTTATTTTGAAAATCATTGTTAAAAACTCTATAATTATTATCATTTAGATTTTTAACAAAAGCGCCTTTTCAAATAGCCATGTCTGAACAATTTAACAAATATAAAATTTCATCACTAAATCATGTTAATTTATCATTCATTTTATCAATTAAGATATCTCCGTTTAAATATGCTGCATAGTAAGAAATTCAAGTATATTTAATGTTTTTATTTTGAATAATGAAACCATTATTTAATAATTGTGGTTTTGGTAAGAAATTTAAACAATCAATTCTGAAATTAGCATTTTCAATTGCTTCATTTTTAAAAATTTTATTTTTAATTTTATTATATAGTTCTGACCCATTTTTACTAAATTCATGTTTGTTTTTCATTCATATATGTTCAATTATTTTGTCAAAAAAATTTATTTTTGTTCTATAGTGAACTGCTGTAGAACCGAGTAAGATCAATAAATCATTTATATTAAGCGATTCATTGTTATCAGCTTGATTCAATATTCTATCAAGTGTCTTGAAATATTCTCTTAATTTTTTATTTCTCGGATTTCAATCGCCTAATTTTCAATTATCCTTATATTTGAAATTTATATAATAATTTATTCTGTTTGTTTGCCAAGCTGAAGTTCAATCTTCTCCTAATAGAGCATTTAAACTTAACAATAATTCTTTTGTTATAGAATATATAGAAAAAACATTTATTGGTATTGGTATTGCTTTTTCGACTATTTTTCCACTTAATTCTAAAAATTTAGCTAAATTGGAATTGATAGCAAAATTTTTATAGAAATCGTTATTTAATTCTTTTTTTAATTCCCAGAATTCTTTTTGATTCTCAATATCAATGGTTCTTGGTTTAATATTTGAAACCACATAATCTTCATTAAAACTTAAATGATTAATATTATGAGAATTCTTTATTATTAAATTGTTTAGAATTTCCTCATCATAATATATGTTAATAGATTCGAAAAATATTTTAAATCAAAAAGGGACATTAATTTCAAATAATGGATCACTTTCAAATATATTCATTATGTAAAAAAATAATCTTATTCCTGATTGATGATATTTTTTCTTATTTTCCAATGTAGACGTTTTAAGTCAAGCGGTTTCGTTTTTTACAAAGGATATTAAAAGATTTCGATATATCATGTCAAAAGTTAAGAAACAGTATGTATATGAATCTTTTCTTGATATTATTAAAGTTAATAAATCGTATAATGGTTTTAATTCATAGTCTTTTTTAGAAAAATGTTCTATAGTTGTGGTATTAAAATAAACGCTATTACTATATTTTAAATTGAATTGTAAATCTCAATTGTTAAAATCTACGTATATTTTATCATCTCCCAAACCATTGCTTTTGGTTCATTTTTTATTATTGTTTTTAGCTATATCTTCTTTTCTGCTATCATTTATTTCTTTGTTGTCATTATCATTATTGTCGCATCCATTATAACTATGTCCACCAAAGTCATCATTCATTCAGCAAGTACCATCATTTGCTGGATTTTTATTAGCTCTAAAATCAACTTCTTCTTCTTCTGAATTACTATTATTTGTTTTCGCACTAATTATTGTTTGCGGAATTAATGCTGGCAAACATAAAAACATTAAATTTAAATTTATTTTCTTCAATATCCCCCTCCAATTTATATTTTACACAAATAAAAACGCACATTTAATAAATGTACGTTATAAGGTTGTTTACTTTTGAACTAAGTTTTTCTTGATTTTAACTTCTTCAATAATTGTATATTTTGAAATATCATCATTATGTTTTAATTTAGCTTCTTCAATTGGTTTATCAGAAACTTCATTTACGATGAAAGATAATACATCATTTTGAAATTGAACTATTCCATTTCCGACATACAGTTTGAAATGATCAGAAGCATTACTTCAATTGATTTGGATAATTGAAGGAATTACAGCAGCCATAAATGAGGTTGCGCCTGCCATTAATCCAATTTCACCTTCTGTTGTTCTAAAAGTAACAATATTAGCCTTTTGATCTAAATAAATACCATGTGGAGTACTAATTATTACGTGTATTTGATTTGAAGTCATTATTTTTGATTATAACCTAATTTGTGAGCTTTTTGAATTGCATCTTCAATAGTTCCGACATATAAAAATGCTTCTTCTGGTAAATCATCATATTTACCACTTAGTATTTCTTTAAATGAATGAATAGTATCGCTTAATTTAATGTATTTGCCAGGAATTCCAGAGAATTTTTCAGCAACGAAAAAGGGTTGTGATAAAAAGTTTCTAATTCTTCTTGCTCTGGCAACAATTTTCTTATCTTCTTCTGATAATTCATGCATTCCTAAAATTGCAATAATATCTTGTAATTCTTTAAATCTTTGTAGAATATTTTGAACTGCTCTTGCAGTATTGTAATGTTCAATACCTATTACATTTGGATCCATCATTCTCGAATTTGAACCAAGTGGGTCAATAGCTGGATAGATTCCAAGTGCTGCAATATCTCTATCTAAAACAGTTTTAGCATCTAGGTGCGTAAATGTTGTTGCTGGCGCTGGGTCGGTTAAGTCATCGGCGGGCACGTATACAGCTTGAACTGAGGTAATTGAACCTTTGTTAGTTGAGGTTATTCTTTCTTGTAATTGACCCATTTCAGTTGCCAAGGTAGGTTGATATCCTACAGCAGAAGGCATTCTACCTAGCAGGGCACTAACCTCTGAACCGGCTTGTGTAAATCTAAAGATGTTATCAATGAATAATAAAACATCTTGACCCATGTTATCTCTGAAATATTCAGCCATAGTTAAAGCAGTAAATGGAGTTCTCATTCTAGCTCCAGGAGGTTCGTTCATTTGTCCGAAAACTAATGCCGTTTTTTCAAGAACACCACTTGCTTTCATTTCGTGGTATAAATCGTTACCTTCTCTAGTTCTTTCACCAACTCCGGCAAACACAGATAAACCACCATGTTCTTTTGCAATGTTATTAATTAATTCTTGAATTAAAACAGTTTTACCAACACCTGCTCCACCAAATAAACCAATTTTTCCACCTTTGATGTATGGCATTAATAAGTCAATAACTTTAATACCTGTTTCGAAGATTTCAAGTGAAGATTTTTGTTCTTCATAACTTGGTGCTGAACGGTGAATTGGATTTTTTTCGCTGAAGTGATCATCTTTTTGGTCGATAGGTTGCCCTAGAACATTAAACATTCTTGAAAGAATTTCTTTACCTACTGGTACAGAAATTGGATGACCTAGATCTTTAACTTTCATTCCCCTTTTAAGTCCAATTGTTAAATTCATTGCAATTGTTCTAACTGCGTCATTACCAATGTGTTGCGCAACTTCAAGAATTTGTGCAGGAGCATGCGGATCTTCTTGAATAATTTCTAAAGCTGATAGCATTTTTGGGGCTTTATTTTCTTCGAAACGAACGTCAATAACGGCGCCCATGATTTGACTAATAATACCAATATTTTCTTGATTGTCAGCAACTTTAAATGTTTCTGATTTTTTAATTGTTCTCTTTGCCATATTGCTCCTTTCTTTATGAATTTGAACCACCGACAATTTCGGTAATTTCTTGTGTAATTTTTGCTTGACGTGAACTATTGTATTTAATTTGTAGATCGTCGATTAATTCTTCTGCATTGTCTGAAGCTTGTTCCATTGCGGTTCTTCTTAATGACATTTCAGATAATTTTGCATTAAATAATGCGTGATAAATCATTGCTTCAAAGAAAATAACAAATGAACTTTCCAAAATTTTGTCAGCATTAGGTTCAAATGTTGTCTCTAGTGATTGCATAAATTTTGTTTGGTTGTTTTCATTATTTGTACTTTTTTCACGCTCTAGTGTGTCAATTGAAATTGGGAATATTTCTCTAACAACAGGATCTGCAGTAATTGGATTGATATATTTTGTATAAATCAATTTAACTGATTTTAGCAATGAAATTTGTAGCACGTCGTAAATTTTGCTTGAAATAATTTTTGCTATTTCATAATCAGGACTATCCCCGATTTGAGTTAATGTTTGAATTATATGTGTATTAGGTCTTTTGTTAAGTAAAGTTAATAGTTTCGAACCAATGACGATTAATATATCATCATCAGTTACAACTTCGTTAATTTTTTTAATCATATTTGAATTATATGATCCGCATAAACCTAAATCACTTCCAAACACGATGTATAAATTTCTTTTTTGAGCAAATGCTAATGCATGTGTATTAAGTAATTCATCGATGTTTTGTTCTGAATGTTGAATTAGATTTAGAAATAATTTTTCTACTGAATGGAAATAGTCGTTCATTTCATTAAATTGTCTTTTAACTTTTGCGAATTTCGCAGTAGCAACTAATTCCATTGCTTTTGTAATTTTTTTAGTTGAATTTACCGATGAAATCCGGTGCTTTATTTTTTGTAAGCTTTCCATGGTAATTCAGGAACTTCTAGATGTAATTCTGATTTGTATTTAGGAATTGTAACGATAAACTCTTTATTAAAATTATTAATTTGTTCTCATAATTCTTCAATTAAAGTTTCGCTTCAATCGCTTGCTTTTTTTAATTCAGTAGCAACTTTAATTGCATTGGCATTCTTTTTAAAGAATTTTAGTAATTCCTTAATGTAATGGATTATTTCTTCTTTTGGTATTGGATTGATTAAACGATATTTACTGCAGAATAGAATCAAGATTTGTTCGGTCAATGAATAAGGTGAATATTGAGGTTGTTTCAATAGTTCATATACTTTTGCGCCGTGTTCTAGAACGTTTCTTGTGTTTTGGTCTAAATCACTTCCGAATTGAGCAAATGCTAGCATTTCATTATATTGCGCTAATTCTAATTTTAAGCTTGAAACAACTTTCTTCATTAATTTAGTTTGAGCAGCAGATCCTACCCGACTAACTGAATAACCAATATCAATAGCTGGTCTTTGACCTGAGTTGAATATTGATTCTTTAGTGAAAATTTGTCCATCTGTAATTGAAATAACATTAGTTGGGATATATGCTGAAATATCTTCTGCTTGTGTTTCGATAATCGGTAGAGCTGTAATAGAACCGCCACCGTGTTCCTTATTTAATTTAGCAGCTCTTTCTAGCAATTGTGAGTGAAGATAGAAGACATCCCCCGGATATGCTTCACGTCCTGGTGGACGACGTAGAAGAAGTGATAATGTACGATAAGCAACAGCATGTTTAGATAGATCGTCATATACTATTAAAACATCCTTACCTTTTGCCATTCATTCTTCTGCAATTGTTACTCCTGTATATGGTGCGATATATTGTAAAGGAGCTGGTTCTGAAGCTGACGCTGAAATAATTGTTGTGTATTTTAATGCATCGTGTTTATTTAGGTTATCAACTATTTGTGAAATGGTTGATGATTTTTGACCAATCGCTACGTAGATACAACGTACATCACGACCCTTTTGGTTAACAATAGTATCGATTGCGATTGATGTTTTTCCTGTTTGTCTATCTCCGATGATTAATTCACGTTGACCTTTACCGATTGGAATCATTGCATCAATTGCTAAAATTCCTGTGTGTAGAGGTTCGTTAACTGACTCTCTTGTCATAACACCAGGTGCAATTTTAAAAATTGGTGAAGTGATATCGTATTCAATTTTACCTTTACCATCAATTGGTTTAGCTAAGGCATTAACGACACGTCCAAGTAGTTTATCACCAACTGGAGTAGAAATAACTTCGTGAGTACGTGCAACTAATTCACCTTCAACGATGTTACGATCATCTCCCATTACAACAACACCAACTAGGTCTTCTTCTAAATTTAGTGCCATTCCAAGACTACCGCCTTCAAATTTAACTAATTCACCGTATTGAACATTATTTAAACCACTTACTAATGCAATTCCATCTCCAACGGTAATAACCTTACCGGTTTCATCAAATGTAATTGATTCATTAAAATCTCTAATTTGTGATTTAATGATTGCTGATAAATCATTTGGTTTGATTGCCATAAATCCTCCTTTCGTTTTATTTATTGTTGATGTATTGTTTTAATTTGTTAATTTGATCAATAATTGAATTTTCAATTACGTAATCTCCAATTTTAATTTTGATTCCAGCAATTAAGCTTTCATCAATTTTGTTGATTAAAACAACCTTTTTGTTTAGTTTCTTTGATAATTTTGTTTCAAATTCTTGAATTTGTTTTTCTTGTAATTCAGTTGCTGTGTAAATTACTCCATGAGTAATATTCATTTTTTGATTAGATAATTCAATAAATTTATGAAAAATATTAATTAAATATTTACCAATGTTTGCTTTTGCAACTAATTTAATAATATTCACTATGTATTCATGATAAAAACTAAAAGCTTCATCAATATATTGATATTTAGTCTTTAAATCAATAACATATGAATTTAGAATTGATAAATAATCTTTATTTTTCTTTAATGTTTGATTGATTTCAACAACTTGTTCAGTTATTGTTTCTAGCACATCTTTTTCATTTGCTAAATCAAAGAGAGCAAATGATCAGTTGTATATTATGTCGTTAAGTTCTTTCATAATTATTTATTTAAAACTTCGTCAATCATTTTTAAATTATCTTTATCTTTGATTTCTCTTTTTAGAATCTTTTTAGCAATTTCAACAGCACTTTCCATAATTATTTTTCTTTGCTCTTTTTCAAATTCTTCATTACGTTTTGCAATCATAACGTTTGCTTGTTCTAGAATCAATTCAGCTTTTTTATTTGCTTCATTTGCTCCTATAGTAACGATTTTTTCACTTTCTGAACGAGCGTTATTTAAAATTTCAGTTGCATGGTTAGTTGCTTGAATTATTTTTCCATCAATTTCTTCGCGAATTTTTAAAGCATCTTCTTTAGCTTTAATTGATTCGTCGATATTGTTTTGGATAAATTCTTTACGTTTTTTTAACATCTTTTTAAGAGGTTTATAAACAAGTAAAGTAATCATTAGTACAACCACACCAAGTGTTAATAGTGAAAACACAAAGTAAGGTCAGTTAAATGATAAACCATCAAATGTTTTAGAAATCTCTTCTGAAATATTCAGATTTTTCATTTTAGTTTTTTAAACGAAGATTAATAGTAATGCAACGATGAATGAATAAATTGATGCCGTTTCAACGATAGCAAGACCAATTAGTAATAGAGAACGTATTTTTGATAGTGCTTCTGGGTTTCTACCAATTGCTTCAACTGCTTTTGCTACTGCAAAACCTTGACCGATTGATGCTAAACCAGCACCCATAATTGCTAAACCAGCACCCACCATTGTTAGTCCATAAGCTAGTGATGCACCAGTTTCTTCTACACCTTTAATTTTTTCTTTGTTAAATAAATTAATAACATTATTTAAATTTTCCATGTTTTACTCCTTAAATTAAGTTAATTGTGTTTTCTTTTGTAAACGTTCTTGACGTTTTTTAATGATTTCTGATTTTCATTCTTTAATTTTTTTCTTGTGTTTTTCTTTGACATCAACTTCACTTGTCTGTGACCAATATGAGACAGTTAGTATCATAAAGACAAAAGCTTGAATTGCTCCAGCGAAAATATCAAAATATAAATTTAAAAATGGTGTTAATAATATTCCGAATGGATTAATTATAGCTCCGGGATGATCATCTGCCACTTTAATGATTCATTTCACTCAAATGGTATTTAAAACTGTGTGAAATAAAGTAATTAATACTATTCCACCAACGATGTTTCCAAACATACGGAATGTTAATGAAATTAATGGTGATGTACTACCGGCAATTTCAAGTGGGTTTAAATATTTCAATAGGAATTTAATTTTTTGGTAAATAATTCCAATGATAAATGTAGTAATTCAAGTAACCATTGTTGCAGCTAATACTACAGATAATGAAGAACCAACAGGTTCCAAACCAAATAGTGAAAGTAAATTTCCGAAAAACATAAAGATAAAAATACTTATAAAATATGGGTTGGCTTTTTGTAAACGATTTTCATGTAAGTCATTGGCGAAATCGTCTGCTGTAGTAATTAGTGATTCAACAATAATAATTCCAACATTTGGTGCCTTATCAACCTTTTGTTTTTTAACTGCAATATAAATTAATATTGAAAGTATAAAAACAATAAATACTAAAGCTATCAAAGTGAAAATATGATTCTTTGTTACTTCATTCGGACCAAAACTACTAATATTTCCAATAATTTTATCCATATAATCCTTTCTGATAATTTGATTTATAGATGTGTTCTTGAATTACGACGAATACAACACTAATTAAGAACAATAAATATGGTGTTGTAAAAGTAATCATATTAAACGGGTACAAACCAATGTTAGTATCTAGTGAATAATGATTTTTTATATAATAGTTTAAACCAATAAAAATGCTAATAATTCCGAATTTTAAGATGTTTATTAAAACAATAAATAGAATCAAAATTGTTTTGGTTGTTTTTATTTGTTTTTCTAAATTCTTTTTATATAGAGATTTTCTGATTATTAAGAACATTAAAACTATAAAAATAACAGCAAACAAGCCAGCGAAATAGCCGGCTATTAATGAAACGTTAATTTTTGCAATTGATGTATATATCAAAATTGCGAAAATATTTAATAATAGATATCAAATTAATAGATTTTTATTGAAAATGTTTTTCATATTAAACTCACGGTTATAAAATAACCTTTTTAATTATAAACCTTTTTAAATTTATGTTATTGTATTTTTAATACTATAAAAATAGTATTAGTTTCCTAAATTTTTCCTATTTTCATTTTCAAAAATATGTTTATATTTATCATTGAAATTAAAGGAGGAAAATGCATAATTTAAAAATTTTAAGTAATGAAAAGAAAAGAGATATTCAAGCAGGTTTTGCAGCAACAACAATTAGTTCTATTTTAAGTTTTATTCCAACCGGAATATCAATTGTTTCATCAATTATTGGTGCTATTAAATCATTAACTTCAGCAAAAGCGGAAATTAAAACTAAAGATTTTTCATATAAATGAGATCAATCAGTTGAACCAATGCAATTTACAAGTTCTGTCCATTATTGCCGTTAAAAAATAAAAAACCAGTCTTAATTTAATAATGACTGGTTTTATTATTACTATTTAGCAGTATTTTTAGATTTTTCTAATATCTTATTAAATCTTTCAACACGTCCACGTGCTTTAACGGTTGAACGATCTCCTGTATAGAAGGCATGACAATTAGAACATACATCTAAAGAAATTTTTTCTGCTGTAGATCCAAATTCGTGTTCAGCACCACATGAAGTACATGTTGCTTTAACTACTTTATATTGTGGATGAATGTCTTTTTTCATATATGCTCCTATTAATAGTTTGTATATTTGTTAATTAACTTGAAAATATTTTACCACAATTTTCAAAATTTGTATCTTATTTTAAAGGTTTAAGATTTTCTCATTTTCAGTCAATGATTTCTGGTAAATCATAACCAAATTCACGAATGTAAGCGGTGTGTTTTTTCACCATTGCATCCATTTCGTTCATAAATGAAATTCCTTTGTCTCCAAGTGCTTTTTCAATTGCATCTTTAGCAATGTGGAAACGATCCATTTCACTTAATTGACGAATGTCAAAGCTTGTTGTGATATCTCCATTTTCTCTATATCCATGGACAACTAGATTTCTGTTTGCTCTGTTAAAGAAGATATCTCTAATTAAACCTTCGTATCCGTGGAATGCAAAGATAACTGGTTTATCTTTAGTGAATACTTTGTTGAATTCTTCATCAGAAATTCCACGTGGATCAATGCTTGGGTGTCTTAGTTTTAGTAAATCTAAAACGTTTACAAATCTAATTTTTAGAGTTGGGAATGCTTTATTAACTAATGAAATTGCCGCTAATGTTTCTAAGTTTGGTTCTACCCCAGAAGCAACGAATACTAAATCTGGTTCTTCATTAATTGAAACGTTTGAAGCTCAATCAATAACTTTGTAACCTTTTTCAACCATTTCTTTCGCTTCTGCAACTGAATAGAATTGATCTCTTGGTTGTTTTGAAGCAACAATTAGGTTAATAACATTTCTTTCGGCAAATGATTTTTCCATACATGCTAATAAACAGTTTGTATCAGCAGGTAGGTATTCTCTAATTAATTCGGGTCTTTTATCAGCTAAGTGACCTAAAATCCCTGGATCTTGGTGAGTATAACCATTGTGATCCTGTTGGAATGCAGTTGATGTTGCAATTACGTTTAGAGAAGGGAAATCAGCTCTTCATGGCAATTCAAGTGATTTCTTCATTCATTTCATATGTTGAGTTAACATTGAGTCAATAACTCTTAAGAATGATTCATAACTTGCAAAAATTCCATGACGACCTGTAATTACATAACCTTCAAGGAAACCTTCTGCTTGGTGTTCAGATAGTTGTGAGTCAATAACTCTACCTTCTGGTGACATTCATTCATCTAATTTAGTGTCATATGGTTCTAGTCATTGTCTTTTTGTTACATTGAATACATCATACATTCTGTTTGATTTAGTTTCATCTGGTCCGAAGATTCTGAAATTGTCTTTGTTTAAGGTAATTAATTGGGTAAATCATTTGCATAATTGAACCATATCTTGGTTTTTAATTGAACCAGGTTTATCGAATTTTAGGGCAAATTCTTCTCAGTTTCCTAGATTTAGCACACGTGGATTAATTCCACCGTTGGTAATAGGATGCATTGCCATTCTTTTATTACCTTTTGGCGCTAATGCTTGAATTTCTTCTAAAATTCTTCCGTTTTCATCAAATAATTCTTCTGGTTTATATGATCTTAGTCAATCTTCTAATTTATCAACATGTTTCATATTTAAACCGCTTACTGGAATTGGAACTTGGTGCGCTCTGAAACCGCCTTCAACTGCTTCACCATTTCATTCTTTTGGTCCAGTTCAACCTTTTGGTGTTCTAACAAGTAAAACAGGTCAGTTTGGTCTTTTTGCTTCACTTGCAGGTTTTTTTCTTGCTTCTGTTTGGATGGCAAGAATTTTTTCAATTGCTTCATCTAATTTTGAAGCCATAATTTTATGCATTTCTATTGGGTCACTACCTTCAACGAAAATTGGATCTCATCCAGCTCCCATGAAGTAATTCTTTAGTTCGGCATCAGATTTTCTAGCTAAAATGGTTGGGTTTGAAATTTTTCCACCATTTAAATGAAGAATAGGTAATACAGCCCCATCATTTACTGGGTTGATGAATGCGTTTGAGAATCAACCAGCACATAGTGGACCAGTTTCTGCTTCTCCATCCCCGATAACAGTTGCAGCAATTACATTAGGGTTATCTAAAATCGCACCTGTTGCGTGGCTTAATGCATATCCAAGTTCGCCACCTTCGTGAATTGAACCGGGTGTTTCAGGTGCAGCGTGACTTGCTGTTCCACCAGGGAATGAGAATCTTTTAAACATTTTCTTCATTCCTTCTTCATTTTGTGAGATTTCTGGGTAGATTTCTGAATATGAACCATCTAGATATGAGTTTGAAATCATAACTTGTCCACCGTGTCCGGGACCTTCGATGTAAAACATTTCTAGATCGTATTTGTTAATAACTCTATTTAAGTGTGTGTAAATAAAGTTTTGTCCAGGAATTGTTCCTCAGTGACCGATTGGATATAATTTAACGTCATCAGCGGTTAATGGTTTTCTTAGCAAAGGATTGTTTCTTAAGTAAATTTGTCCAACGCTAATATAGTTAGCCGCTCTAAATCATTTATCCATTAAATTAAAATATTCTTGTGTATCAAAAATATTTTTTTTCATTTTTCACCTCTTATTAAATTATTGTTTTTGTAAATTATCTTAAAACGTTTTTAATATATTAAAAAATAACGTATATTAATTTTACCCTAACTTTATTTAAAAATACAATTTTATTTTATTATTGTGAGTTATCTATTGGAATTATTGTCATTTTTCGGTTTTAGAAATAAAGGTTAAATTATTATTTATAATAATTATATTTGAATAAAATAGATATTATTACAACGGGGAGAGATAAATGAATAATTCTTATTTTAGTTTTACAAACGATTTATCTTTTAATAAAAGCCGGAATAAAAAAATACATTATATTTTAAATATTTCGTCATTTATTTTAATAGTAATTTTTGGAATGACAAATTT
This sequence comes from Metamycoplasma cloacale, assembly GCF_900660735.1. GTDB lineage: Bacteria > Bacillota_I > Bacilli_A > Mycoplasmatales > Metamycoplasmataceae > Metamycoplasma > Metamycoplasma cloacale. The sequence continues at coordinate 440,757 of NZ_LR215049.1, read as the reverse complement.
TATATATGGTTTAAAAAATTCTTTGTTTTTAGAAGCAAATATTATCATCAATAAAGGCATTAATACATTGATACCATGAATAATTATTTCAATAATTTCAATACTTTCATTATTGATAATTGGAATACTAAATTATTTATTAAAATGTAATGATAAAAATTCAATAAATAAATTCAATGCTAATTGAATAAAAACTATTGTATTTGTGTCATTTTTTGCGTTTGTAATTTCATTTTTAATGGTGATTTTTCCATCACAATTTAATGAATTTATTGGAAATATTTTAGTTGTTACAAATGCATTTTTACTTGTTAATATTTTAAGTGTTTGATTTGTTTTAATGAACAATACAAATCAAGAAATATTAGTTAAAACTAATGTAGTTAAATATTACAAAATTGATTCAATCGTAAGACAAATTTTTATATTCTTAACTGCAGTAATTTTATTTACAATGTTGTTTATTGAAATTATTAGTCAATCTGGAAATTTCTCATACTTTTTGTTTTACGCTATATTATTTATTCCTATTGTGTTATTAGTTGTTTTTTGAATTACTCAAATAATTTATGCTTTCATAGTTTTAAGAAAAACAACACCTCAAAAACCTTGAATCGTTTTATTAACAATTGGTTTTTATAACCCAGTTTTAAAATAACTTCTCAAATTTTTTAAAAAAGAGAATGATTAAATTAGTTTTAATCTCTTCACAATGTTTAATGATATATCCTCTTTATTTACAAAAAATAGAGAGGATTTTTTTAAAAAATCATTTTTTAATAATTCAGGATATTTTAAAGAAAGAAAACATAAATGAACTTATTAAGGTCAAAATTTTTAAAATCATTTTAATTTTTAGGTCATTTCTGCCCCTTTTATAAATAAAAAATATAAATTTATGTAAAAAAAATCTATTTTGATATAATTGAAAACGCAACTACAATAATGAAACATAAGGTTATGGTATTCCGAGCTTAGTTGTTCATCTCGGATATCAACAATTTATGTGGATTAAGTTCATATTAAGAACAAGGAGAACAAACAATGGATTTAAATATTAAAATTAAATCTTTCGATGCATATCAAGTTGATGATGCGGCAAAAAAAATTATTGCACTTGCTAAAAGTGAAAAAGTTAAATTTGCTGGTCCAATTCCTTTACCAACACATAAAGAAATTATCACCATCTTGAGATCAGTACACGTTAATAAAAAATCACGTGAACAATTCGAAAGTAGAACACACTCACGTTTAATCGTATTAAAAGACGTGACACCTACATTGGTTGATAAAGCAAAAAGATTTGAATTACCAGCTGGTGTACAAATCAACATTAAATAGTTCTGTTGAAAACAGACTTTTGTTTTTTAAAAGCGATTATTAAATATTGCTTTTAAAAACGTTAAAAATAACAAAAAATAACTTGAAAGGAAAATCATGAAAGGAATCTTAGGAAGAAAAGTTGGAATGACTCAACTATTTACATCTAACGGTAATTTAATTCCTGTTACAATCGTTGAAGTTAAACCAAATGTTGTTACTAAAGTTTTGACTAATGAAAAAAATGGGTATGTTGCAACTCAATTATCATTAGAAGACAAAAAGAAATCAACAATCAAAAAACCTGAAATTAACTATTTCAAACAAGCTAACACAACACCTAAGCGCTTCGTTAAAGAAATCCGTAATATGTCTGGATATAACTTAGGTGATACTATTGATGCCTCATTATTTGAAGCAGGAGAAATAGTAGACGTTACAGCTATATCAAAAGGAAAAGGATTTGCTGGAACCATTAAGAGATGAAACCAACACATTGGTCCTAAATCTCACGGTGGTGGTGGTGGATCACAACCTATTAGACAAACAGGTTCTATTGGTGACATTTCTGGAAACAGAGTATGAAAAGGTATGACAATGCCTGGTCACCTTGGAGCAGAACAAGTTACAATTCAAAACTTAGAAATTGTTAAAGAAGATAAAGAAAACAATATGTTAGTAATCAAAGGAAGCGTTCCTGGTGCTAAAGGTGCTTTATTAGTTATTAAGAAGGCAAGAAAAACATCAGTTAAAAAACAACCAATTGAATTACTAAACTTAAAAGAAGCTTTATTGAAAAACGAAATGTTTGAACAAGCTAAAAAATACAATGCTGATTTAAACATGGAAATGTCAGTTAAAGAAATGAAAGCAGTTTTAGATGAAGCTATTGCTAAACACGAAGCTGAATTAGCACAAAACGAAGGAGACAAATAATTATGGAAGAAGCTAAAAAATCAACAACCGTAAAGAAAACTCCTGCTAAGAAAGTAGCAACAACAAAATCAACTAAAACTGTTAAAACAACAATTTCAAAAAATGAATTACCTGAAGTAAAGAAAACTTCATCAACAACAAAAGTTGCAGTTGATGTTAAATTACCAAGCACAGTTTTCGGTTTAAAACAAATTTACACACAAGCAATTTTTGATGCAATTTTATCAGAAAGAGCTTCAAGACGTTTCTCAACTCACAAAACTAAATCAAGAGGTGAAGTAAGCGGTAGTGGTAAAAAACCATGAAGACAAAAAGGTACTGGTAATGCCAGAGCTGGTTCATTAAGAAGCCCTATTTTCGTTGGTGGTGGAAAAGTATTTGGACCAACAACTGCAAGAAATTACAACTTAAAAATCAATAAAAAAGCTAGAAAAAATGCTTTATTCTCAGCATTAACATTACTAGCAAACGACAAAGCTGTTATGGTTAAAGAATACAATTTAACAGCTCCAAAAACAAAAGAATTATTAATGCAATTAGCACAAGATAATTTAGCATTATTAAACTATGTATTAATCGTTTCTGATAACGAAAACGTATTTAAATCAGCAAACAATTTACCAAACGTTCACGTAACTAAAGTTACATCACTATCAGTTGAACAATTAATCGCTGCTGATGTAATTGTAATGAGTGAAAAAGACGTTAAATATCTAGAAGGGATGGCTAAATAATGAATGTTAATGAAGTAATTAAATATCCAATTTTGACTGAAAAATCAGAAATTTCTAGATCAACAAATAACGTTTATACATTCGCTGTTGACAGACGTTGCAACAAAATCGAAGTTAAAAAAGCTGTTGAATACATTTTTGATGTAAAAGTGGAAAAAGTAAACATTATGAACTACGATAAAAAACCTGCTAAATTAGGTAGATATCAAGGTTTCAAAAACGCAGTTAAAAAAGCTGTTGTTTACTTAACACAAGATTCAAAAATCTTCTTATTCGCAGAAGAAGCAGAAGCTGCTAAAAAAGAATCACACAAAGAAAAAGAAGCTGAAAAAGAAGTTAAATCTGTTGAATTAACAGAAGCAGAAAAGAAAGCTGCTGAAAAAATCGCCAAAAAAGCTTCAACTAAAAAATCAGAAAAATAATCTTAAAAGATAACAATATTTTTAAGAAGGGAAAATTATTATGGCTATTAAAAAGTTTAAAGCATATACCAATGGTCGCCGTAATATGTCGTCTCTTGATTATAAAGCAAACTTATCAGGACACAAACCTGAAAAATCTTTATTAGTTGTACTTCCAAATAATTCAGGAAGAAACAACCAAGGGAAAATCACAACCCGTCACCACGGTGGTAGATTAAAGAGATTTTATCGTTTAATTGACTTCAAAAGAAATAAAGATAATATCCCTGCTATCGTTAAAACTATTGAATACGATCCAAACAGATCAGCAAACATTTCATTAGTTGCTTACAAAGACGGTGAAAAAAGATATATTATTAGTCCAAATGGTATTAAATTAGGACAAGAAATTATTTCAGGAGAAAACGTAGATATTCAAATCGGTAACTCATTACCATTGAAAAACATCCCTGAAGGTACATTTGTACACAACATTGAATTACAACCAAAACAAGGTGGAATTGTTGCTCGTTCAGCTGGTTCATCTGCACAAATTTTAGGTAAAGATGAAACAGGTAAATACATCATTCTAAGACTAAAATCAGGTGAAGTTAGAAAATTCTTAGGTGTATGTAGAGCAACCATTGGTGAAGTTGGTAATGCAGAACACTCACTTGTAAATATTGGTAAAGCCGGTAGAAATAGATTAAAAGGAATTAGACCTACAGTTAGAGGTAGTGCTATGAACCCTAATGATCACCCACATGGTGGTGGTGAAGGTCACCAACCTATCGGTAGAAAAAGTCCTATGACACCTTGAGGTAAAAAAGCTCTTGGTGTGAAAACAAGAAGAACAAAGAAAGCTTCAAATCAATTTATTATTAGAAGAAGAAAGGATAATAAATAATGGCACGTTCATTAAAAAAAGCACCATTTGTTGATGAACACTTAATGAAAAAAGTTGTTGCAATTATTGAAGGTAAAGCACCAAAACGTCCAATTAAAACTTGATCAAGACGTTCAACTATTTACCCAGATTTCGTTGGTTTAACATTCCAAGTGCACAACGGAAAAGTATTCATTGATGTATTCGTTACAAATGATATGGTTGGTCATAAATTAGGAGAATTTGCACCTACAAGATACTTCACTGGTCACGGTGCTGATAAAGGTAAAAAATAATTATGAAATCAACACACGAAGTTTTAAACAAAACAGTTAAAGCATCAGTTAAGATGCAAAGAATTAGTGCAAGAAAAGCAAGATTAGTAGCTGATTTAATTCGTTATAAATCAACCACACAAGCTTTAATTATTCTTCACAACACCAACAAAAAAGCTGCTCCAATTCTTCTAAAATTATTAAATTCAGCAATTGCTAACGCAACAAACAACAATGGTTTGAACGCAACTAAGTTATACATTACAAAACTTCTTGTAAATGAAGGACCTACTTTAAAAAGATACCAACCACACTCACAAGGAAGAGCATACCAAATTCTAAAAAGAACATCACATTTCTACATCGAAGTTTCTGAATTGGCTTCAGGTGATGAATTAATCAACATGATTGAAGAAGAAGCTAAAGAAGAAAAAACTGTTGAGACAAAACCAGAAAAGAAGACAACAAAATCTACTAGTTCAAAAGAAAGTTCAAAATCAACAGCTAAAACTACTGCAAAAAAATCAACCAGTACAACCAAAAAAACAACAACTAAAAGTAAAGGAGACAAATAATGGGTCAAAAAGTTAATCCAAATGGTTTTCGTTATGGTATTACTAAACCACATAACACCACTTGATATGCTGACAAACAACAATTTGCTTCTTTATTATTAGAAGATCAAAAAATTTACGATTTTCTTGATAAAAAAGTTCGTGAATTATTAATTGGTAAAGTACAAATTAAAAGAGATCAATCAGGACATATCTTTGTATATGTTTATACAGCAAAACCAGCAGCAGTTTTAGGTACAAATGGCGAAAACATTAAAGCCCTAACATTGGGTATTCAAAAAGCGATTAAAAACAAAAATGCTAAATTAAGTATCGAAGTTATCGAACTTAAAAAACCAGAAATTAATGCAAGATTATTAGCAGAAGAAATTGCAATTAAATTAGAAAACCGTGGAAGCTTCAGATTAGCACAAAAATTTGCTATCAGAACAGCAATGAAAGCTGGAGCTAAAGGTATTAAAACCTCTGTATCAGGACGTTTAAATGGTGTTGATATGGCCAGAACCGAAGGATATACAGAAGGTGAAATGAAACTTCACACCTTAAGACAAAACGTTGACTATGCAGTTACAACTGCAAAAACAACGTATGGTATTTTAGGGGTTAAAGTATGAGTTTCATTAGGCGAAATTTTAACCGATGTTAAAGAAGAAGCTATTGAAGAAAAACCTGTAAGAAAAGCAACAAGAAAAGGTGGTGACGAACATGCTTCAACCAAAAAGAACTAAACACAGAAAAATGTTCCGTATTCGTCACGACAAAACCAAAGCATCAAGAAATAACACAGTAACATTTGGTGAATTTGGATTAAAATCAACTTCTTCAAACTGAATTAGTGCAAGACAAATCGAAGCTGCCCGTATTGCGATTACTAGACGTATGGGACGTGAAGGAAAAGTTATTATTAAAATTTTCCCACACATGTCAAAAACCTCTAAACCAATTGGTGTACGTATGGGATCAGGTAAAGGTGCTCCAGATGAATGATTTGCAGTAGTTAAAGAAGGAACAGTGATGTTTGAAGTACAAGGAAACACTGTAGATACAATGAAAGACGCCTTAAGATTAGGTGGACACAAATTACCAGTAACATGAAAAATCGTAGCTAAAGAAACAACAGAAAGTGAGGCTAAATAATGTCTTATACAGATTTATCTAAAAAATCAGTTAAAGAATTAAATGAATTATTAGCTGAACTAAAAGCTGAATTATTTGCTCTACGTTTTAAAAACGCAACAAGACAATTAGACCAAACCCATAAAATCAACTTAGTTAAAAAAGATATTGCTAGAACATTAACAGCATTAAACATGAAAAAAAATGAAAAGGAAGTTAAATAATGGAAGCACAAATTAGAGAAAACCACCGTAAAACTCTTGTTGGGACTGTTGTAAGTACTAAAAACAACAAGACAATTACTGTTTTAGTGGAAACATACGAAAAACACCCATTATATTCAAAACGTTTCAAAAAATCAAAGAAATTTGCTGTACATGACGAAAGAAATGAAGCAAAAGTTGGAGATTTTGTAAAAATTCAAGAAACTCGTCCTTTATCAAAAACCAAACACTTCAGATTAGTTGAAATTAAATCACATGCAGTAGAAGCTATTGAAGAGGTAGAACTAAATGCTTAGAGAATTTTCAAGATGTAATGTAGCTGATAACTCAGGTGCAAAAGAAGTTATGGTTATTAAAAACCTAGGTGGATCATTAGTAAGAAGTACAAACATCGGTGATGTTGTAGTTGTTACTGTTAAAAAAGCGATTCCAACTGGTGTTGTTAAAGAAGGTCAAGTATTAAAAGCTGTTATTGTTAGAACAAAAAGAGGACTAAGAAGAGAAAATGGATCATACATTAAATTCGATGATAATGCAGTTGTATTAATCAAAGAAGATGGTTCATTAAGAGGAACACGGGTATTTGGACCTGTTGCTAGAGAATTAAGAGATAAAGGATATACAAAAATTATTTCTTTAGCTCCGGAGGTTTTATAAAATGGCTCAAGCAAAAATTAAGAAAAATGATATGGTTTTAATCTTATCTGGTAATTCAAAGGGTAAATACGGTGCTGTTATTGCAACTGACGTTAAAAAACAAACAGTTACAGTAAAAGACGTTAATATCAAAGTAAAACACCACAAACCTTCTCAAGAAAACCAACAAGGAAAAATTGAGAAAAAAGAATATCCAATTCATGTATCAAAAGTTGCTTATTTACTTAAAAAAGGTGCACAAGGTCAACCATCAGTTGGCACAAAAATTGGTTTTAAAGTTGATGCTAAATCAAACAAAAAACAAAGACTTATGAGAAAGGTAAACAAAACAGTTTAATAGGGAGAGTATATGAAATCAGCATTAGAATTAAAATACTTAAACGAAATTCGTCCAGAACTTGTTAAAGAATTTAACTATTCATCAGTTATGCAAGCTCCTAGAATTGTTAAAATCGTTATCAACATGACAGCTGGTAATGAAGTATCTAACTCAAAAGCCATTGAAGAAGTTATGACTGAATTAACTCAAATTACAGGTCAAAAACCATATCAAACAGTTGCTAAAAAATCATTAGCATCATGAAAATTACGTGAAGGTATGCCAATGGGAGGTAAAGTTACATTAAGACGTGATAGAGCATGATCATTCTTAACTAAATTAATTGAAGTAGCTCTACCTCGTGTGCGTGACTTTAACGGAATTAGTACCAAGAGCTTTGACGGTAGAGGTAACTACGCTTTAGGTATTAAAGAAGAAATTATTTTCCCTGAAATTAGTTTTGACAAAATTCGTAAATTAAAGGGAATGGATGTAATTATTGTAACCAATGCAAAATCAGATAAAGAAGCGTTTGCTTTATTGAAACACTTAGGAATGCCATTTACCAAGGCACAATAGAAAGGATTAATGTATGGCAAGAAAAGCATTAATGGTTAAAGCTGAACGCGAACCAAAATTTGGTGTAAGAAAATACACAAGATGTCAAATTTGTGGAAGAGTTCATGCAGTTTTAAGAAAATACAAAATTTGTCGTATTTGTTTTAGAGAATTAGCACACGAAGGAAAAATTCCTGGCGTTAAGAAAGCGAGTTGATAATCATGGCTATTATTACAGATCCAATAGCAGATATGTTTGTTAGAATGAAAAATGCAATTTCAAGAAAATATCACGAAGTTGTATTACCACACTCAAACAAAAAAGAAGAAATTCTAGCAATTATTAAAAAAGAAGGTTACATTGTAGATTATGAAGTGTTACAACCATCTGAATCAAACCACTTCAAACAATTGAAAATAACCTTAAAATACAAAGGTTTAAACCAAAACCAATCTGCAATTTCAGGTATTAAAAGAGTTTCAAAACCAGGATTAAAAGTATATTCATCAGCAGAAAAATTACCAAGAGTATTAAGCGGTTTTGGTACAGCAATTATTTCAACATCAAAAGGTTTATTAACTGATAAAGAAGCTAGAAAGGCAAATGTTGGCGGCGAAGTTGTTGCTTTCATTTGATAGTTATTATGTCTAGAATTGGTAGAAGAATTTTAGAAATCCCTAAAGGCGTTGAAGTATCTTTAAACCAAAATACAATTACTGTTTCAGGTAAATTAGGAAAACTTGAATATACATTCTCTAAATTAATCGATGTTGTAGTTGAAAATAATGAAATTAAAACTTTAAGACAAAACGAAGAAAAAAGTACAAAACAATTGCATGGAACCACAAACGCATTAATCAAAAACATGTTAATTGGTGTTTCAGAAGGTTACAAAAAAGAAATCGAAATCAAAGGGGTTGGTTATAAAGCAACTCTTAAAGGAACAGAAATTGAAATTATTGCTGGTTATTCACACCCTGTGATGATTTCAGTTCCAAGCAACTTAAAAGTTGAAGTTCCAAAACCTACAAATATCGTTATTTCAGGTATTGATAAACAAGCAGTTGGTGAATTTGCAGCTAATGTAAGAAAAATTAGAAAACCAAGTCCTTATTCAGGAAAAGGTATTATGTATAAAGATGAAGTTGTACGTCGTAAAGAAGGAAAGACTGCTTCTAAGTAGTTTAATTTAAGGAGAAAATTTATGTTATCAAGAAATTTAAAACGTAAAGCAAAACACTTAAAAATTAGAAATAAATTAGCACAAGGAAGTGCTGAAACTCCACGTGTATGTGTATATAAATCATTACACAATTTCTATGCTCAAGCAGTTAACGATGCAACTCATACAACATTAGTTTCTTCATCAACACACAACTTACCAAGCGATATTAAAGGAAATAACATTGCATCAGTAAAATTAGTTGCTAAAGAATTTGCTCAATTACTAAAAGCTAAAAAAATTACAAAAATCGTCTTTGACAGATCAGGTTACATTTATCACGGAAAATTAGCAGCATTTTGCGAAGTATTAAGAGAAGAAGGGATTAAATTCTAATGGCCGAAGAACTAAAGAAAAAAGAAGCTGTTAAAGAAGTTAAATCTTCTGCAACCAAAGTTGTAGCAGCTGTTAAATCAACCGAAGATAAAGAAAAGAAACAACCCGCTGTTAAACCAGTACGTAAAGCAAAACAATTCACTCCTAAAACAACCGCTCCTGTTCAACAATTTGAAGAAAAAGTTGTTGACATTGCCAGAGTTACAACTGTTGTTAAGGGTGGAAGAAGATTTTCATTCTCTGCATACGTTGTAGTTGGAGATAAAAAAGGAAAAGTTGGTTTTGGACACGGTAAAGCAAACGAAGTACAAGACGCAATTAAAAAAGCAATTAAAGATGCACAAAAAAATATTATCGTTGTTCCAATCGTAAATGGAACAATTCCACATGAAATCCAAGAAAAATTCTTAGCATCAAAAGTACAACTACGTCCAGCACCTAAAGGAGCAGGGATCATTGCTTCAGGAACTGTACGTGCTGTTGTTGAATTAGCTGGTTATACAGATATTTCAACCAAAACTTATGGTTCAAGAACTAAACAAAACATTGTTCAAGCTACTGTAAATGCCCTTAAAAAAGTTAAAACTGCAGACGAAATTGCTAAATTACGTGATATTGACGTAAAACATTTACTTTCTAAATAATCATTAATAAGAAATAAGAAAGGAAAAAATTTATGGAATTACATAATTTAAAACCAACCGCAGGTTCAAGAAAAGAAAAACACCGTGTTGGTAGAGGACATGCAGCAGGAAAAGGAAAACAAGCAGGTAGAGGACAATCAGGTCAAACCAAAAGATCAACAGTTAGATTAGGATTTGAAGGTGGACAAAACCCATTATTCAGAAGAATTCCAAAACGTGGATTTAACAACGTAAACCACGTGGAATACCAAGTTGTGAACCTAGAACAACTTGAAAGAGTTTATAAAGCAAACGAAATTGTTTCATACGAAACTCTTGCATCACACAATTTAATTAAAGGTTCATTACCTGTAAAAATCTTAGGTAAAGGAACACTAACTAAAAAATTAAATGTACAAATTCCTACACTTTCACAAAGTGCTAAAGAAGCAATTGAAAAAGTTGGAGGAAAAATCGAGGTTAAATAATGGCTAAATCAACAAAACTAAGTAAAAAACAACGTCATGATAAAAGTGAAAGAAAACTTGCAATTGACAAGTTTATCAACAATAATCGTAACTCTTGAAACGAATGATGAAAAAACCATGATTTATTCAAGAAGATTTTATTCACGTTAGCTATCGTTGTAGTTTTCTTAGCGGCTGGAACAATAACAATTCCAGGTGTTAACTTAGTCAATAAAGATAAATTAAACCAAGGTGATTTTATCGGGATATTAAACTTAGTTGGTGGTGGGGGAATTAGAAATTTCTCTATCGTTGCATTAGGAATAAGTCCGTTTATTTCCGCTAGTTTAGTGATGATGATTTTACAAACGAAGGCATTTCCTGCTATTCATCGTTTGAGTCAATCAGGGCCACAAGGAAGGATTAAAATTAATTTAATTACCTTCCTTTTCACCTTTATTTTCGCAATTGTACAATCGTTATTACTAACAAGAGCATTAATCAATCCTAAACAAGGTTTCGGGATTAGATTTGCTGAAGAAATTAATACCATTTTAGGTCCAAAAGGTCACCAAATTTATGGATACTTTATCCTACCTACGATTTTAATTGCTGGTTCATTCTTTGCTCTATTTTTATCAGAACAAATTACCAACAAAGGTGTTGGGAATGGAACTAGTATCTTAATTTTTGTTGGAATTGCAAGTAATTTAATTCCAACATTCAAACACGCTTTCGAATTCTTCGTACCAAGCTCTTCAAAAGATTTTGTTGTATTGAAAGAAATAATTGAATTTTGCGTATATCTATTAGGTTATGGATTGACAATATTAATTGTTATTATCTTTACCATCGCTGAAAGACGTATTCCAATTCAACAAGTTGGTGCTGGTCTTTCTAAAAACGAAAAGGAACTTAGTTTTCTACCAATTAAAGCAAATCCTGCCGGAATTATGAGTGTAATCTTCGCTTTAATGGTTTTATCTGTTCCAACAATGATTGCTAATGTAATGGACCCCAATACATCCAAATATTACAATTGAGTATATAGCAATCTTCAATTAACGCAACCTCTAGGTTTTCTATTGTTTATTCTGATTACATTTGGATTAACTATTTTATTAGGAATTCAACAATCAAGAATTGACAAGATTTCCGAAGATTTTGCAAAAAATAGTACATTCATTCCTGGTATTCGTCCAGGAGAACAAACAGAAAGTTATCTTTTAGATTCAGTTATCAGATTATCATTGTTTTCATCAATCTATTTAATTATTTTAGGTGGTATTACTTACGTTGAACAAATGTTGGGTATGCCTGCATCTATTTCGTTTGGTGGAACTTCAATAATGATTCTTGTATCAACTGCTTATGAAACTGTTCAACAAGTGAAAGCAAGATATAAATCGCAAGAATTATCAAGAAGAAGAAGAATGATTCGTGAATTAAAAGAAATGTATGGAGAGGAAGAAGAAGATTTAATATGATAGCTAAATGTCAAAAAAATAAAAGCTGTTGTAATAGCAATGAAAACCAATACCCTAATATCATTTTTCTAGGTGCGCCTGGCGCTGGAAAAGGTTCAATTGCTACTAGAATAGTTAAAGTCTATGGTTATTATCAATTATCTACTGGTGAAATGTTTAGAGAAGAAATTGCTAACAAAACACCATTAGGTTTAGAAATTAAATCAATTCTTGATTCGGGTAAATATGTTGATGATTCTTTAACTAATCGTTTAGTTGAAGCAAAAGTATCTGAATTAGTTAAACAAAAACAACCATTTATTTTAGATGGTTATCCACGTACCCTTGAACAAGCTAATTTCCTTAAATCACTTGAATCAAAGGGTATTAATATTGGAAAAGTTATTTTATTAAACATTACAAGTGATCAGGTTATTGAACGTCTATCAAAACGTAGAATATGCTCTGAATGTAAAAAGATTTATCACCTTGAATTTAATCCACCCAAAGATGAAAACGTTTGTGATAAATGCGGTGGAGCAATTATTAAACGTTTAGATGACGAACCTGAAGTTATTAAAAAACGTTTGGCAATCTATTCAGAACAAACTAAATGCTTGATTGATTACTACAATGACATGAAAATATTAAGTGAAGTAAATGGTTATCAAGAATACGAAAAAGTGTATAGTGACGTACAGAAGGCTTTAAAATGATCATAATCAAATCACAATACGAGATTGAAAAGATCAAAAAAGCATGTTCTATCTTGGCAGAAGTGAAAACAATTGTTTATAACTTCATAAGACCAGGCGTTTCTTTAAAAGAAATTGATAGCGTCGCTTTTAAAGAAATAAGAAAAAGAGGTGCTAAACCAGCGTTTTTAGGACAATATGGATTTCCTAATACCTGTTGTATCTCGGTAAACGAAGAATTAATCCATGGAATTCCTAGCGATTATGTCGTTAAAGACGGCGATATTGTAAAAATTGACATGGGAGCTATTTGAGATGGTTATTATTCAGACTCCGCTTTTACTAAAGGAGTAGGAAATATAACGCAAGAAGATAAGAAATTAATTCAAGTAGCTAAAGACGCTTTCTATGCGGGTTTTAATGCAATAGAAGTTGGCAAACGCATAGGAGATATTTCATATGCGATTGGTTCATATATTAAAAGCCAAGGCTTTTATACCCCTGATGAATACTGCGGACACGGAATTGGTAAATCATTACATGAAGATCCGTATGTATTTAACGATGGATTACCAAACAGTGGTCCAATTATTCGAAATGGGATGGTAATTTGCATTGAACCTATGATCTTACAAAAATCAAAGAATGTAGCGATTAAAAAAGATGAATGAACTGTCTATGACCCATTAGGTTATAACACAGCACATTATGAACAAACAGTCTTAATTGATAACAATCAAGCCTACATTCTATCAGGAGATAATATTTAATGGCAAAAGACGCAATTAAAATGACTGGAAAAATTCTAAAAATGCATTCTTCAAAAGATTACGATGTATTATTGGATAATGGCATCGAAATTAAAGCATTTATCTCAGGAAAAATGTCATTTCATAACATTAAAATGATTCCAGGAGACGTTGTAGATGTGGAATTAAGTCCATATGACATGACTAAAGGAAGAATTGTTTTTAGACATAAATAATAAGGAGAATAAAAATGAAAGTTAGAGCTTCAATTAAGCGTATTTGCAAAGATTGTAAAATCATTAAAAGACACGGTGTTAATAGAGTAATTTGCATCAACCCAAAACACAAACAAAGACAAGGATAAAATATGGCTAGAATTTTAAATATTGAAATTCCAAATAATAAAAGAGTAATTATTTCATTAACTTATATTTATGGAATTGGAAGATCAACAGCGCATGAAATCTTAAAGAATGTAAATGTTGATGAAAATAAAAGAGTTAAAGATTTAAGCGAAGAAGAATTAACACGTATCAGAGATGAAGCTAAAAAATACACCACAGAAGGTGATTTAAGAAGAGAAGTTAACTTAAACATTAAAAGATTAATGGAAATTAAATCATACCGTGGAATTAGACACAGAAAAGGCCTACCAGTTCGTGGTCAATCAACTAAGAAAAACGCCAGAACAAGAAAAGGCCCAAGAAAAACAATTGCAGGAAAGAAAGGTAAATAATAATGGCTAAGAAAAATAAAAAAGTTATTACTCAAGGTTTAGCACATATTCACTCAACCTATCAAAATACCATTGTTTCATTTACTGACTTAAACGGTAATGTATTTGCATGAAGTTCATCAGGAGCAATTGGATACAAGGGTACTAAAAAGAAAACCCCTTATGCAGCTGGTTTAGCTGCTGCAAATGCTTTAGAAAAAGCAAAAGAATTTGGTTTAAAAGAGGTTTCAATTTTTGTTAAAGGTGTTGGTCCTGGAAAATCAACAGCTAGAAAACAAATTGAAACATGTGGTTTCTTAACAATTAAAGAAGTGAAAGATGTAACACCTACTCCACACAACGGAACACGTCCTCCAAAGAAAATTCTTAAAAGAGCATAATAAATAGTGGGAGAAAATATGGAAAAAATTCAAAAAATAGCATACAAAGAATTGGTATCAGAAAAAATCAGCGATTTTGACACAACTTTTGTCATTGAACCTTTAATGAGAGGTTATGCCAATACATTAGGAACTGTTATTCGTAGAACATTGTTATCATCAATTACCTCAACAGCACCTTTTGCGATTAAAATTAACAACGTAGAACACGAATTTGAAACACTACCTGGTATTAGAGAAGACGTTATTACCTTAGTTGCAAACATTAGAAAAATTCGTTTCACATACGAACCTGAAATCTTTGGTAAAGATAATTTAGTAAAAATTTCTTTCAAATCAACTGAATCAGGTGATGTATATGCAAGTCATATTGATGAACCACGTGGTTTAGAGATTGTTAATAAAGATCAATATATTTGTTCAATTAGCGAAAATGGTTCACTAGAATTTGATTTATTTTTAAGAACCGGTAGAGGATATATTGATTTTGAAGAAAATAAAACTTTAATTGAAGAATATGGTCCAAAACTAGAATCTAAAATCAAAAAAGGTCAAATTCTAGCAATGGATAGTGACTTCAGTCCTGTTGTTAAATGCGGAATTTTCTGTGAAGAGTTAAACACTACATCAAAAAACATTGATGAAAGATTAAAAATTCACTTAATTACAGATGGAACTGTTTTAGCGAAAGACGCTATGTATCAAGCTGCACAAATTATTGTTGCTCATTTCCAAATTATCGGTAATATTGATGCACTTGAAACATTAAAATTATTTGATGATGCAAAAGATAAAAAGAAAGAAATAGCAAAAATTTCATTACCAATTGAAAAATTAAATTTAACCATAAGAAGTTTAAATGCTTTAAGAAGAGCAAACTACAACACTATTGATGAACTTTTAAAATTAAATGAAGAAGAATTATCAAACATCAAGAATTTAGGTAAAAAATCAGTTCAAGATATCATTGATAAATTAGCTGAATGAAAAGAAAGACATCAAAACGATGATTATTCAGATTTAGCTGATGATATAAACCATGAAAATGTAAATGATGATTCAGATACTAATGAAGAAGGAGAAGAATAATGGCAAATCCAAAACAAGTATTTCGTAGAAACACTGAATGATGAAACCATGTGGAAAGATCATTAGTTACCGATCTATTAATTCATGGTGAAATCAAAACCACTTTAGAAAGAGCTAAAAGAATTAAACCACAAGCTGAAAAAATGATTACTTTAGGTAAAGCAAACACCTTAGCAAGCCGTAGACAAGCTTTAAAATACTTAAGATTAATTGATTCAAACGTTGCAGGTAAAAACTCAGTACAATATTTATTTGACGTTGTAGCACCAAAATACAAAGAAAGAAATGGTGGTTATACAAGAATTATTAAAATTTCTAACCGCCAAGGTGACAACGCTAAAATGGCTATTATTCAACTAGTTTAAGATTGAATAATCTTGATTAAAACATTCATTTTAATAAAGGAGATAAAATGGCTATAGTACCAAAGAGAAAAACCTCTAAACAAAGAAAACACTTACGTAGATCACACCACGCTTTAACAGCAACAACAGTTGTTGAATGTCAAAATTGCAAACAATCAATTATTCCTCACACAGCATGTCAATTCTGTGGATTTTACAAAGGTAAAAAAGTTATTAAAGAATCATTAAACGATAAAATCAAATAATTAATAATTAATCGGCATTCATTTGTAATGTCGATTTTTTATATACATTTTAAATCATAAAAGAGTATAAAAAAATAAGCTTGGATAATAAGCTTATTTAATTAAAATAAAGTGATTGATTAATTATTATTTTTAGCAATAAATGCGTCTAAACGGCTAGCTTTTCTTGCACCATTGTTTGCATGTAGAACACCTTTTGAAACTGCTTTATCAATTTCGTGGTGAGCTTTAGCTTGTAATTCAGCTGTTTTAGGATCTTTTAATTCAGCAGCCTTTCTTGCTTTTTTGATTGCTGTTCTTACAGCTGATTTAATTGCAGAATTACGTGCATTAGCTTTTTCGTTAGATAATATTGCTTTTTGTTTTGATTTAATGTTTGCCATTCTTTTGCCTTTCTTGCTATCTCTAATAATTTAGCATTTAATATTTTACTAAAATAACAAAAATTTTCTTATATAAAAGATAATTTTTTATATATTAATCAATAATAACATAATTTAAACATTTTTTTACATTTAGATCATTATAATATTAACTAATGAAAACAAGTAATTCTTTTCTCAAAATTAATTATGACAATCAAGAATTTTTAATTGAAGTTATTTACACAAATAATAAAAATATTTATATGCTTTTTAAAGAAAATCGTTTTATTTTAAAAACGAATACCCCAGATTTATCTAAAGCAGAAATTCAAAATTTTATTTATAAAAGTATTAAAAACCTTCTTTTAAAAAAACATGATAAACCATCATTAGAAATTAATAAAGCACAATGTGAATTTTGAATGTTAGGTAATCTATATTCATACCAATTTATCAATTATTCAATTGTGATTACAAACAAATTTAATAATTCAATAGAAATTATTAAATGTCCAAATGAAAAACGAATTATTGATAATTTATGAAATTATATAAAGCATAAATTAAGTGAAAAAATTGATTTGTGTATTAAGAATTATTTTTTATTAAAACCGCAGTTTAAAATACCTAATTTAAAATACAAAATATTAAATAAAAAAACCGCTTGAGGCACTGCTTATCCTAGTAAGTCATTAATTACGTTTTCTAAATATCTAGGCTTGTTTTCATTTGAATATATCCAATATGTTGTGTTTCATGAACTAACTCATTTTATACATCCAAATCATTCATCTAAATTTTGATATGATTTAAAAGAGTTAATAAAAAATTGTAAAATTATACGTAAAAAATTAAACAATCACGAATTTAATATCAATGGTCCAACAAATGAAAGGAGAATATCTTAAAATGCATTTAAAAGACGTTTTATTAGAAACAACCAACGAAGCTACTATGAATAGTGAGCCAAATTTAGATAATAAATTTAAAACCGCAATTATCGTCGGAATTATATGTACGATATTAACTATTCTATTAATATCATTAATTATTTATTTAATTAAAAGAAAGTATAAAAACAATAATCAAGAGGTTGAGTTGTTTCAAGAGAAGATCACTAATGAATTAAAAGAATTCAGCAGTAATTACAATTTAACTTTCTTTGAAAAACAAACTTTGACATTAAATAAGAAAAATAAAGTTAGATTTAATATACCTAATGCTATTGTTTCTCAATATGGAATATTATTTGTAGAACCGATTTATTCTAATAATGAAAACATTGAAGCTAATTGCGTTTCAAGAACGTGAATTCGTCATCATAAAAAAAGAGATATTCAGTTTCCTAACCCATTGTTAAATTTAAATAGTACCATTAAGAACTTTTCATTAATTATTTCTGATGGTATTCCAGTTGTTGGCTTATATATTATCGATAGTTCAATGGAAAAAATTGAATTGTACAACCAACCGCAGCATATTGTTTTCGCTGATTCTATTGACTTAAAAACCACTCTTAAGAACATCTTTATTGAATTGAAAAAGCAATTAGAGAAACCAATAGATATCAATGTTATCGTTCAACAAATAATGGACGCAAAATAAAAAAACAATCAAATTCAATATAAAAAACAAATTAAAATAGAAAAATAATTATATTTTCAACGTTTTTCAATAGAAAAAGCATGAAAATATATTTTTTATTTTTCTTTTTTTGCTAAAATAAGTTTATTAAATATTTAATAAACATAAAAGGAGAACATAAATAATGGCTCAACAAGAAAAATCAATCTTAGAAAAATACTATATTTCAGAAAAGGTTGACCACGAAACAAACACAATAACCTTTAGCTTCAAAAAAGCAAAACAAGCACGCTCTCTATCATATGATGAATTTTTAGATGCTTTATCTGAATACATCAGAGTGAGTGAAATTTCAAGTAATGATACAAGAGTATGATTCCACCGTGAAGGTGCATACAGAGGTAGTGTTAACTTAGAAAAAGCTAAAGTTATTATGGAAAGACTAACTCAAAACACTGTTAAAAAAGAAGAAGTTATTACATACTTAGAAAAAGAAGATTTAGTTGACAAACCAGCTCCTAAAAAGAGTGCTAAAGTTGAAGAAGAAATCAAAGAATGTTCAACAAAAGAAGAATCTTCTTGCTGTGAATCTTCATGCGAAGTTAAAGAAGACTCATGCTGCTGTGAATTAAATTCATTAGCTTCATTAGTTAAATTCCATATCGAAGATATTCAAAACAGAGACGCTTACAACATTGGTGCAAAAGACATTAAAGCTGAATTAGAAGGCTACGATGTTGAAATCATCAAAGTTAATGAAAACAATAAAGGTTTAGATGTTCACTACATTATTAAAAAAGGTGAAATGGAATCATTACCATCAATGAAAACTCTACACGGTTTTAAATCAGAATTTGGTTCAAAATCAGTTGTTAAAGAAAACATTTCTAAAGGTTTCTGAGCACTAGTAGTTATTTTAATTCTTCTAATTATTACTAACGTAGTATTAATTGCATTACGTGCAACTAGTGTTATTTAGTAGCTAATTTAATTCCACTCCGTTAGGGAGTGGTTTTTTATATTAACTCACTTCATATTTATAATTATTGTATAATTAATAAATATGAAAGAAAACCTTGCATTATCACTACGTCCTAATAATTTAAACGACTTTATTTGCGATGAAAACCTGCAAATAATCTTTAAATCAGTTATTGAACAAAAGCTTTTTAAATCATTTATCTTTTTTGGTAAACCAGGAACTGGGAAAACTAGCATTTCTTATATATTAGCTGAATCGTTAAACGTTTCATATGATTATTTCAATGCTACAGTTGATAACAAAGAAGATTTGGTATCTAAATTGAATAACAACCAAATATTGATTATTGACGAAATTCATCGTTTAAACAAAGATAAACAAGATATTTTACTTCCATATGTTGAAAAAGATTTAATTACCATCTACGGTACTACTACAGAAAATCCTTACTTTAAAATCAATCCTGCCTTACGTTCAAGATGCTTGTTAGTTGAATTAGAAAAACCAAGTATTGCTAATATCATTCAATGTTTAAAGAATGCAATTGATAAAGAATATCCTAATATAGCAATAAATAACGATATTCTTGAATTCATTGCTTCTCAAGCTGGAGGAGATTATCGTTCTGCTTTAAATAATTTAGAATTAATTGCAACATTATTTAGTAAAAAAACTTTATCTTTAAATGAAGTGAAGGCAATTATTCCAAATATTCAATTCAGTTCTGATAAAAATCAAGAAGCACATTACGATTATTTAAGTGCCTTTCATAAGTCATTAAGAGGAAGCGATCCGAATGCTAGTTTGTATTATGGTTTAATTATTCTTAAATCAGGAGATACAGATGGTTTATTTAGAAGAATGTTATGCGTGGCATATGAAGATATTGGTTTAGCTAATCCAAGTATTGGAGTAAATACATTAACTGCAATTCAAGCCTTTGAACGTCTTGGATTGCCAGAAGGAAGATTGCCAATTGGTTTTGCAATTTTAAACCTTGCGCTATCACCTAAATCGAATTCTGCATATCTAGCGATTAACGAAGTAGAACGCGATATTAATGATGGTTTAATATATAACGTTCCTAATAATATAAGAGATGCTCATTATGCATCTGCGTCTAAATTAAATCGCGGGATTGATTATAAATATCCGCATGATTATCCAAATCATTATGTAAAACAAAATTATTTACCAAAACAGTTATTAAACAAAAATTATTACATTCAAACAAATCAAGGTTGAGAAGATAAAATCAATCAGTATTGAGAAAAAATAAAAGGAGAATAACATGATTAAGTTTGATATTAATGCAATTAATTCATTAGAAGATTTAAAAAATATCAAAAATCAATTCAAAAATTCAGAAGAATTGCTTAATTTAATGGAACAATTGAAATCAGCTCCAAAGGAAGAAAAAGCTAAAATTGGTTTAGAGATTAAAAAATTACAAGATCAAGCTAATGCTTTCTTTGAAGAGGCTAAAAACAAAATTAACCAATTAGAAATTGATAAACAAATTCAAAAAACTTTTATTGACATAGCAATGCCTACTAATTTTGAAGGCTCAATTCATCCTATTAATTTAGTTTCACAAAGATTTAGAGAATGATTAACAGCCAATGGTTATTTTGAAATTAGATATCCAGAGATTGAAAACGATGAATATAACTTCGAAAGATTAAATATTCCTAAAGAACATCCCGCACGGGAAATGCAAGATTCTTTATATCTAGAACCAAATAAATTATTAAGAACACACAATACAGGTATTACAGCGCGTGGTCTTGAATTATATAAAAATCAAGCTTTTTCACAATTTGCTTTAGGCAAAACATATCGTAATGATGAAGAAGATGCAACACATACTCACCAATTTACACAACTTGATTTAGTAAGCATTGGTAATCATTCTTTTGCAACGCTAAAAACTACATTACAGGAATTACTATCATACGTTTTAGAAGAACAAGTGGTAATTAGATTGCGTCCATCTTTCTTCCCATTTACTGAACCATCTGTTGAAGTTGATGTATTTTTCAAAAACCGTTGAATTGAAGTATTAGGAGCAGGAATGGTTCATCAAAAGGTTTTAAATATGGCTGGTTATACAAATAATATGAACGGAATCGCAGCTGGCATTGGAATTGAAAGAATTGTTATGATTAAATATGGCATTGATGACATTAGAGAGTTATACGGTAATGACAAAAGATTTTTAAAACAATTTAAAACACTATAAAGGATACAAAATGATATTTTCATATAACAGATTAAAAAAACTTATTAATATAGACATTACCGTTGAGCAAATGGTGTCAGCAATTAACTCAATTGGTTTTGAAGTTGAAGAATATAAACCTTTTAACGAAGTTGCTGGAATTAAATTTGGACATGTTTTAAAGACTTATAAAAACCCTAATGCAGATAGATTAACTGTATGTGAAATTGAATTTGCTAATGACGTTCATAGAATTATTCAAACCACTGCAACTAACGTAAAACCAAATGATTATTTAATGGCATTTATTCCAGGTGCTAAAAGTGGGAAAACTGTATTTGCTCCAAGAAACATGCAAGGAATTGTTTCTGATGGAATGCTAGTTGGTTTAGGCGAAATTGGTTTTAACGAAGATATTATTCCTGAAGAATTTAACGATCAAATTTTTACATTTGGGAAAATCGATTTAAATTTAGATCCAATGGAATATTTAGAATTAAATGATTATTTAATTGATATCACTATTTTATCTAACCGTGCTGATGCTAATTCATATTTAATTATGGCAAAAGAAATAGCTGCATATTTCAATGTTAAAATTGCTGATATTGAAATAAATAATGCAACATTAGAAAGTAAATTATCAATTAAAGAATTAAATGAAACAAAAGCCTTTTCTTTAATTGAAACTACAGATACTGAATATCATTTAGATGTTATAAATCAAATGTTTTTATGAAAACACAATATAAAAACCTTTGATAACTTAATTGATTTAACTAATCTAACTTTATTATATACAGGTGTACCAACCCATATTTATAACAGAAAAGATATGCGATCAAATGAATTCTCAACTAAATTAGTTTCACAAAAAATTAATATTTTAGGTAATAAAGAAGTTGAATTAAATAACAATTTAGTTATTACCAATAACAATCAAGTAATTTCATTAGCAGCAACTATTGGAGTTGAAGAATATATGTATCAACCAACTAACGACAATGCAATCTTTGAAATTGCTTCATTTAACATTAAAGAAATTAGAAAGAATGCTAAACAAATTAAATTTGATACCAATTCTTCATTAAGGGCTTCCAAAGAAGTTTCATTAGGATCAATGTTATTAGCATATGATTTTATTAATTCACAATTGATACATTGTTCTAAATTAATTAACAAACCAAAGGTTAAACAACAAAAAATCTTTTTTGACATTAGTTATATCAACAAAATGGCTGGTTTTAGAATTTCTCAAACCAAGAGATTTAAAGAAACATTAAACAAACTTGAATGTCTAGGATTTAAATTAGATGCTAATAATTTCATTATCATTCCTACATATCGTTATGATATAGAAACAATCCAAGACATTACAGAAGAAATCTTTAGATTTTATGGATATGATAATTTTCCTGCTCAAAAACCTTCAATAACTAGATTACATATGCAAGATCCAACTTATTTTAATGAATGAAAATATTTAACAGCATTGAGAGATAAAGGTTATGCTAACATCAGAACATTTACCTTAATCAAACCTGAATTAAACATTTTTAATCCATTTAATTTCACAACAACCTTAAATGCTTCAATGTCTAAAAACTACGATCATTCACAAATTAGACATTCATTAATTTATTCATTAAATGACATAATGATTAGAAACAAAAAACAAGGCATTCATGATAATTCATTCTTTGAATTAGGTATGATATC
The DNA here is from genome assembly GCF_900660735.1 of Metamycoplasma cloacale. Lineage (GTDB taxonomy): Bacteria > Bacillota_I > Bacilli_A > Mycoplasmatales > Metamycoplasmataceae > Metamycoplasma > Metamycoplasma cloacale. The sequence continues at coordinate 417,511 of NZ_LR215049.1, read as the reverse complement.
TGATTCAGTCAATGTTTTAGGTATCGTTTCAAACCAAAAATCTTTTGATGAAATGAAAACTGATTTAATGTCTTTAACCAATAAGAAATTAACATTTAAGTCATCAAATATTAAAGAATTAAATCCAAAGGCTTCAGCTGATATTTATCTAGATGATCAATTCATTGGTTATATAGGAAAGATTCATCCAAATTATTTAATTGATGATGCAATTTATGCAGAAATTTTAATTGATCAATTAACTCAAAACCCTCTATCATATCATTCATATAACCATATGCCTTTGAAATCAAGGGATATTACAGTTAATGTTTTAAACAATCAATCAATTGAAGAAACAATTAACAAAATCTCAACATTAAAAGGAATACATAAAGTATACCTACAAGGAATTTATCGAAAGGATGATGGAACAAAAAATATAACCTTATCTATTATCCTTGAAGAATGAGCAACCAAGAAATTCGATCAAGAATTTAATAAATAGTTTTTAGATTTTCCTAAACTTTTCCTATTTTTAATAAAAAATCACCATTATCTTTTTTAATGTTATGTAAAGGAAACATATGAAAGAAAATAAATTGCAAGAACATGAAATATTACAAGATACTTTAAAAGAGATAGAAAAAAAATTCGGTAAAGAAGCGATTATGATTTTGGGTAATAAACCAGATATTATGCCCGAAACTTTTAGTAGTGGTTCTTTATCAATTGATACTGCATTGGGAATTAATGGTTGACCAAAAGGAAGAATTATTGAAATATATGGACCTGAAAGTAGTGGTAAAACCACAATTGCATTGCATGCAATTGCTGAAGTGCAAAAACAGGGTGGAATTGCAGCGTTTATTGACGCTGAACATTCAATCGATCCAATTTATGCCCGAAATTTAGGTGTAGATATAAATAATTTAATTTTATCTCAACCAGATTCTGGTGAACAAGCGTTAGAAATTGTTGATACGCTTTCAAAAACAGGTGCAATTGATTTAATTATTGTTGATTCAGTTGCTGCATTAGTTCCAGAAGCTGAATTAAACGGCGAAATGAGAGATCAAGTTATTGGTCTTCAAGCGCGTTTGATGTCAAAAGCTTTAAGAAAAATTACTGGTTCACTTTCAAAAACCAAAACATCAGTAATTTTTATCAATCAAATTAGAGATAAAATTGGTGTAGTGTTTGGCAATCCAGAGACAACACCAGGTGGTAAGGCATTAAAATTTTATGCAACTATTAGAATGGAAGTACGTAAGCAACAAAACATTGCAAATAATGGTGATGTTTTAGGAAATCAAGTTAAATGTAAAATTGTAAAAAACAAATTAGCAGCACCATATAAAACCGCTGAAATTGAAATTATCTTTTCAAAAGGAATTTCAAAAACCGCTGAATTGATTAATTTTGCTGAACAATATGGCTTTATAACAAAAAAAGGTGCTTGATATAGTTATAATGGTCAAAATATCGCACAAGGCAAGTCAAATTTACAATTTTTACTAGAAACAAATTTAGAACTATTTAAAGAATTTGAAACTAAAATTTTAGAAAAAATCAACAATAAATAATTAAACGCATTTTGCGTCTATAATTTATTAGTAATGAATACAAAAAAAATTAACGTTTTATTTCTTGGGGATATATTTGGTTTACCTGGGATTGAATTTGTTGAAAAAAAATTACCAGAGTTAAAAGAAAAATATCAAATTGATTTTATTATTGCTCAAGCTGAGAATGTATCAGGTAGAAAAGGTTTTGAGCCAAAGGATTACGAAAGATTAAAAAAAATCGGAATTAATGCATTTACTTTAGGAAATCACGTTTGAGCCAAACAAGATATAAGTAAAATCATTGATCAAAATGATTTAATTAGACCGGCAAATATTGACAATAAATATCCTGGTGCTGGTATAAGATTTTTTGAAATAAATAACCAAAAAATAGCTATTTTATCTTTTATGGGAATAACATTTAATCCTTTATTAGCACCATGAGAAGAAGAACAAGCAAACAATTTCTTTGATAAATTTGATGAGTTATATAACAAATATTTTGCTGATTATTGAATCATTGATTTTCATGCAGAAACTACATCAGAAAAAGCAGTTTTTTCATTGTATGTAGATGGAAAAGCTGACGCTTTATTCGGAACTCATACTCACGTTCAAACAAATGATGCTAGAATGTTGCCGAAAGGAACATACTTTGTATCTGATGCAGGAATGTGTGGTCCAAGAGATTGCGCAATTGGTTCAAATTTTGAAGAAGTTTATCAAAAAATGAGATTTGATGCTAAATTACCATTTAAAGTATCTGATAATAAATGTCAATTAAATGGAATTCTTTTCACATTATCAAAAAATCCTGAAGAAAAATCAATACAATTGATTAACATTTGAGAATAGAGAAGTCTATTCTTTTTTTATAAATTGCTCTCTTTGGTAAAATAATTTTTTTACTTTAATATAATTAAAGTATAATTTTGAATAGTAAAATTAGGAGAATTTCATGGAAGAAAAAGACAAAAATTTAACAGAAATGATTATTGATGAAAAGAAAATCTTATTTTTATTAAAGATTTACGAAAAAAGAACAAGAATTATTAATTACATTTATCAATGTGAATTGTTTAATATTTCTTTAAATATTGAAGAATTATTAATTAATAATGATATTTTAGAGGAAGATTTAAAAATTTTAAAATCTATTGAACATCAATATTCATTATTAAAATCAATATTAATAAAAACTTTATCATCAGATTGAAGTTATGAAAGAGTATTGCCATATTTAAGAGCGGTAATTATTTATGGTATTTATGAATTAATGTTCAACACTCCAAATGTTGTAATTAATGAATTAATCAACATTACTAAATTGCACTGCCCAGGTAATGCATATAAGTTTGTAAATAAAGTATTAGATCTAGTTGCAAGTAAATTACATAAAAAATAATGAAGAAAACATTATTAGAATTAATAACCGAATTTGAACAACAAGATAAAATTGTGGTTGAAAAATGAATTAGATCTGGATATGTATTGGTTAATTCAGAAAAAGTATTTCTTCCATCATTAAAATTTGAGACAACTAATTTTAATTATTCAATCATTAAGCCTGATAAATATGTATCAAGAGCATCATATAAATTATTAGCTGCAATTAAAGAATTTAATTTGAAAATAGATAATTTAGTTTGCTTAGACATCGGTTCATCAACCGGTGGTTTTGTTCAAGTTTTACTTGAAAACAAAGCAAAAAAAGTTTATGCAGTTGATTGCGGAACTAATCAGTTGGATTATAAATTGAGAGTTAATCCGAACGTTAAAGTTTATGAAAATACTAACTTAAAAAATTTAGTTACAGAAATGTTTGAAGAAGACATTGACTTCGTTACATGCGATGTCTCTTTTATTAGTTTAAAACACGTTTTTAAAGTGTGTCAATCATTATTGAAACCATCAACGCAATTAATGTTGTTAATTAAACCGCAATTTGAAGCTATTAGTAAATATGTTGAAAAAGGCGGTTATGTTAACCCTATACATCATGAATATATTATTAACAAAGTATTAAATTATGCAACCACATATGGTTTTAAAAATTTAGCGATTAAAGAAAGTCCGATTGTAGGTAAAACTTCAGAAAATATCGAATACATTTCATTATTTATTAAGGAGTAATATGTCATATAAAAAAATGTTTCCAATGTTTAAGAATAATAAAAAATTTGTTTATTTAGATAATGCGGCATTAACTCAAAAACCTTATTCTGTTATTGAAGCGGGAAATGAATTTTATACTAAATATTCAATTTCTACAAGAACTTCTGATTCAAAATTAGGGGTATATGTATTAAATAAATTAAATCAAGCAAGAGAAAATATTGCAAAATTTCTTGATGCGCAACCTGATGAATTTATTTTTACAAGCGGAACTACTGAATCATTAAACTTAATTGCCAAAATGTTATCTAAATGGTTTGATTCAGGTGAAATAATTTTGACATATTTTAATCACAATTCTAACGTTCTTCCTTATATAGAAAATTTCAATGATAGTAAATTCAAATTTATTTTTGCCGAAACCGAAGAAGATATTATTAATAATATTAATGTAAATACTAGAATCATAGCATTGCCACAACTTTCAAATAATATTCCAAAGAAATTCAATCTAGATTTAATATACAAAAAAGCAAAATCAGTCAATGCAATTGTTATTAATGATGCAGCACAAGCAATAGCTCATTCAAAAGTTTCATTATCTAATTGCGATGTTATCGCTTTTTCAGCAAACAAAATCTTTGGCCCAATGGGCGTCGGTGGTTTAGTTGTTAAACAAGAATTATTAACTAAATTACATCCAGCTAAATGAGGTGGCGGTCAAGTTAATGATGTTCAAATGTGTAACTGAAATTTAAAACCAAATATTTCTAGATTTGAACCTGGAACACCAAATCTGCCTGGTATCTTTCAATTCAATCAAGCGATTGAATTTATTAAAAAAATTGGTTATAAAAAAATCGTTCAAAAAGAAGCAATCTTATCTGAATATTTAATTAAACGTTTAAAAGAAATTAAAGATATTCAAATCGAAACATATCCTGATAGTAATATTGTTTTATTCAATATTGGAATATATTCTCCACAAGATATCGCTTCATATTTAGGTCATAAAAACATTTATGTTAGATCTGGCGTATTCTGTGCACATAATTTCAGAATGCTTAATAAATTTAGTAAAAGTTATGTAAGGGTTTCGTTATCTTTCTACAATAGCAAGAAAGATATTGATAAATTAATTGAGGCTTTAAAACAAGGCGGTGATTTTCTTGACTTCATTTAACAACCAAGAGCGTCAAAAGATAATAATGGATGCTTATGTTAATCCTAAATATAAAAAAGAATCAATTGAACTTACAGATTCAACCATTGTAGAACATTCAAATGTTTGTGTGGATGACATTAAACTAAATCTATTTTTTGACAATGACATTCTAGTTAATGCTGAATATCAAGCAATGGGTTGCGCAATTTTTTTATCAAGCTGCGATTTAATGATTGCAGAAATTATGAACAAATCTAAATTAGAAATAATTAAGCTAATTAATAATTATTTTAGTTTAATAAATGGTGAAAATGTTAGTCAAGATGATAAAGAAAAATTGAATCTTTTAAACGTATTTGAAAATGTTAAAATACATTACAATCGTTTAGAATGTGCATCAATTATTTATCGCGCTATTAAAAGAGGTTTAAATGAATAAAGTCATTTTTCATATTGATATGGATACTTTTTTTGTATCTTGTGAAAGAAAAATGAATCCCAATTTAAAAAATAAACCTTTAGCAATTTCTAAAAACAATGGACATCTCATTGCGATGTCTTTATCTTACGAATTAAAAAAAGCCGGTTTAAAAGCTGGTGAAACTGTTTATAAAATTAAACAAACAATTCCTAATGTTACTTTTGTAGAACCACATTACGATTTATATAGTTTATCTTCCGAACAAATTTTTGCATTTTTGAAAGAAAATTATACTGATGAACTGGAAATATACTCAATTGATGAATGTTTTTTAAATGCTACTAAGTTAATTAAATATCCTGGACATGAATTAATTTTAGCTAAAGAAATTCAAGCTAGATTATTAAATGAAATGGATTTTCCTTGTTCAATTGGTGTTTCTGGTACAAGATTTTTAGCTAAAATGTCAACTAACTTAGCAAAACCATTTGGTGTTAAACAAATTAACATCAATGATATTGAAGCTGAATTGTTTGATTTACCAATTGAGGATGTATTTGGAATTGGTAAAAAAAGCGCTTATAAACTTAAAGAATTAAATATCAATACATACGGAGAATTAATTAATTATCCCGATCAAAAATTATTAGAAAGCAAATTTGGTAGAAATTACCTTAAACTAATAAATGAAATGAAGGGATGTGATATTGATTCAATTGTAACCCAAAATTTCATTAAAGGTATAGGTAATTCAAGAACATTTGAGCAAGGATCTTTAATTGATGAAGATGATATTTGAAAAGAATTGAAAATCGTTGCTTTAACTGTTATTAATCGGGCAATTAATCGTAATGAAAAAGGAAACATTGTAGGTATTTCTTTTAGAATCAATAAAAAATGAATTGATTATACAAAGAAATTTAATATATATTTCAATGAGCAAAACTTATTTATAAATACGATATACGCTTTATTCAAAGAACATTGAGATTCAAAGAAAATTAATGGCGTTGGAGTTAAATTATCTGGTCTTAAATCCAATCTAGATTTAAATGAAAATTACGATATTTTTGATATCGTTGATGAAGATAGAAAAGTTAATCAAATAATTAAATCAACCAATGCAATGATTGATGTAAAAAATAAGTTAATCACAGCAAAAGATTATTTGTTTGAATCAAATAAAAAGCATAAAAACCCCAAATTTGCAACAAAAGATGTTGTTAGAAATAAAATTAAAATAAATTTATAGGAGATTATATGAGAATAGGTATTTTTGGTGGAAGTTTTAATCCAATTCATAAAGGACATATTTTAATTGCTAAAGAAGCAATAAAAGAATTGAATTTAGATAAATTGTTATTCATTCCCGCTTATCAAAATCCTTTTAAAGATCTTAAAGATTATGTTGACGTTAATCACAGAATCAAAATGATTGAAATGGTTCTTGAAGATAAAATGGAAATATGTGATTTTGAAGCAAAAAGAAAATCTAAATCATACACAATTGACACAGTTAATTATTTGGTTCAAAAATATCCTAATGATGAATTATTTCTTTTACTAGGTAGCGATAACGTTCCTAAATTGAATAAATGAGAAGGGATTAGAGATATTGCTTCAAAAACCCAAATTGTTATATTCAATCGTGGAAATACATATTCAAATATTAATGTCAAGAAGTTTAATATCAAAAGGCTAAACAATAAAATTTACGATTTTAGTTCAACGGCATATCGTAATGGGGATTTATCTTTAGTGGAAGATTGTGTTCAAGAATATATTGGTCAAAACTTTTTATACATCAATGCCATTGCTAAATCAATGGTTGATATTCCAAGATATAAACATTTAAACTTTACTGCAGAATTTGCCGCTAAATTAGCTGAAAAATGAAATTATCCAATTAAATTAGCATATCAAGCTGGTTTTATGCATGATATTGCAAAACAATGGGGTGAAGAAAAAAGTTATGCTTTTTTAAGCAAATACGGTTATAGTAAAGCAAATTTACCAAAATATAAATTACATCAAACTTGTGCATATTATTTCTTAAGAGATGTGTATAAATATCCAAATCAAGATGTATTAAATGCTATTAAAATTCATACCTCATTAACTAATGAATTAACTTTATTGGATAAGATATTATTTATTGCAGATAAAATATGTATGGGCAGAGCTTGAGCTGGTATTCAAAAAATTAGACAACTAGCTTTTGAAGATCTAGATTTAGCTTTACATCAAGTAGTTTATGAATGTTGCATTGTTTATAATAAAAGTTTAGGTGTAGTTATTGATGATGAACAACAAAAAATATATGATCTATGATCATCTAAAGCAATAAAATAATGAAAATAGTGGTATTTTTCAAAAATTTGTTATAATAAATGAGCTTTATAGCACAAAGAAGAATTCATTTCTCACCTTAGGGACCCTTCCCTGGGTTTGCTACAATTTATTTTTTGTAGTTTTTGGGAAGTGGATTATAACCACTTTTTTATTTATATTAAGGAGAAAGTTATTACAGAATTAGATAAAAACAAGACTGGACAAAATGAAAATAAAAGTCCAAAGTCAGAACATGTTGTAAACAATGCAATTCCTTTTAAAAAGGTTTTTGTCATTGGACCAGATGGTGAAAAGATTGGTGTTTTATCAAAAGATGAAGCATTAGACAAAGCCGCTGAATACAATATGGATTTGGTATTAATAGCATTAGAGAACAATAAACCAATCGTAAGAATCATGGATTACGGAAAGTTTAAATACGATAAAAAGAAAAAACAAAAAGCCGTTAAAGAAAAACAAGCTGTTACTTTAAATCGTGAAATTCGTTTAACACCTTTAATTGGAGATCACGACCTAGAAACCAAAGCAAGAAAAGCTAGAGAATTTATTCTTGAAGGTAATAGAGTTAAAATTTCTGTTAAATTTAGAGGAAGAGAACGCTCAAGAACTGATTTAGGTGAAGAAATTCTTAACAAGTTCTTTACATTGGTTGAAGATGTTGCCAAAATATCTAAAGAAGCTACTTTACAAAATGATCGTTTTTTAGATATGTATATTGAAAAAGACAAAAGAAAAGTTGAAGCTTTGAAAAACAATAATGACAATCCCGAAGAATAAGGAGATATAAAATGCCAAAAATGAAAACAAAAAGCGGTCTAAAGAAAAGAATTAAAATCACCGCTTCAGGTAAAGTTAAACGTGGAAATGCATATAGATCACACTTGGCTCAAAACAAAACAACAAAACAAAAACGTCAATCTCGTAAATCATCAGACTTATCACATTCAGATTTCAAGAGATATAAAGAATTAATTTAATTTATAGAAAGGAATATCTATGCGTACAAGAGGTGGAATCGTTACAAGAAGAAGACGTAATAAATGACTTAAATTAGCTAAAGGATACTGAGGACACAAATCAGTTGGTTACAAAGTAGCTAAACAAGCCGTTGTTAAATCATGAACATATGCATTTAGAGACCGTAAAAATGTTAAAAGAGAATTCAGAAAACTATGAATCGCTCGTATTAATGCAGCAGTTAGACCTTTAGGAATGACATACTCAAGATTAATTGAAGGACTAAAAGCAGCAAACGTTAAAGTTAATAGAAAAATGCTTTCTGAATTAGCAATTAACTATCCAGTTGTATTTAATCAAATCGTTGATCAAGCTAAAAAAGCTTTATCAAACAAAAAATAAACCAGTTATCTGGTTTTTTTATATTTGTTCAACATTTATATTCTTATTTTTTTCTTTATTATAAGTTTATATATAATAAAACTTATATAATTTTGATATGTCTATGAAACTAAATTGACTTAATTGTGTTTTTAGTTAAGAAAAAAATCATTGAATTATCAAGGAGAAATAATGAATAAATTAAAAGCCGCTAGTTTTTTCGCTGGTGTTGGCGGAATTGATTTAGGATTTAATGATATTTCTGAATTAGTTTATGTTAATGAATTTGAAAAAAATGCCATTAAAACATTTGAAGCAAATTTTGATATCAAAGTAGATTTCAGAGATATAAGAGATGTATTAGCTGAAGAAATTCCTGATTTTGATTTATTACTAGCTGGTTTTCCATGTCGAGCATTTTCACTAGCGGGATATCGTCAAGGTTTTAATGATGAAAAAGGCAGAGGAAATCTATTTTTTGAGTTATGAAGAATTTTTAAACATAAAAAACCATCGATTATTTTTCTAGAAAATGTTAAGAATTTAGTTTCACACGACAATGGAAGAACTTTTAAAGTCATTGTTTCTTTTTTAGAACAAGAAGGTTATTTTGTTAAATACAAAGTTTTAAATACTATGCAATATGGCAATATTCCGCAAAATCGTGAAAGAGTTTATATTTTAGCTTTTAAAAACAAGAAACTTTATGAAAATTTTGAATTTCCAGAACCAACATCATTGACAACTCAAATTAAAGACCTAATTAATTTAGAAGAAAATGAGAACTTATTTTATACTAGTAAATTCAAACATTTTGATCTATTAAAGCAATGTATGACCAATGAAAATACATTCTATCAATGAAGAAGACAATATGTTAGAGAAAATAAATCAAATGTTTGCCCGACATTAACTGCTAATATGGGTACGGGCGGTCATAATGTTCCTTTGATTTTAGAAAACAATCAAATTCGTAAGTTATCACCAAGGGAATGTTTTAATTTTCAAGGATTTCCTAAAAATTTTGTATTGCCAAATATTGCTAATTCACATTTATATAAACAAGCAGGTAATAGTGTATCAGTTTCTGTAATTAAAAGAATTGCTTTGAAATTAAAAGAAGCAATAGAAAGGGTGGAAGATGAGTAAAAAAAGAGTAGTTTTAGGAATGAGCGGTGGTGTTGATTCAAGTGTTGCTGCATATTTATTGCAACAACAAGGTTATGAAGTTGTTGGGCTATTTATGCGTAACTGAGATTCATTTTTAAACAATGATATTTTAGGAAATGAAAATATAACTCAAGATATCTGTCCACAAGAACAAGATTATCTAGATGCTCAAGCTGTTGCAAAAGAATTAAACATTGAAATTCATAGAGTTGATTTTGTTAAAGAATATTGAGATAAGGTTTTTAGTTATTTAATTAACGAATATCAAAAAGGAAGAACACCAAATCCAGATATCTTTTGTAATAAATACATTAAATTTAATTCTTTTGCTAATTACGCATTCAATGAATTAAAAGCTGATTTTATTGCAATGGGACACTATGCTGAAACTAAAGATGGATTTTTATACCGCGCAAAAGATAATAACAAAGATCAAAGTTATTTCCTTGCACAATTAACCAATGAACAATTAAAAAAGGTAATTTTCCCATTAGCTAATATTACAAAAGATAAAGTTAGAGAAATTGCTAATTTATTAAAACTAACAACAGCTAATAAAAAAGACTCAACTGGTATTTGTTTTATCGGTGAAAGACATTTTACAAAATTTCTAGAAAACTATATTCCATCTCAACCTGGTAATATCATTGATATTTATAGTCAAAAAGTTGTAGGAAAACATATTGGTGCAATGTATTACACAATCGGTCAAAGAAAAGGTTTAAATCTAGGTGGATTTGAAAAACCATACTTTGTAGTTGGTCATAATTTAGCTAAAAAAGAGATTTATGTAACAAATGATGATCATAAAGAATATCTATTATCCGACCAATTAATTGCGACTGATGTTAATTTTTTAGCAAATAATTACAACGAAAATAACTTAACTGCAAAATTCCGTTATCGTCAAACAGATATTGCTGTAAAATTGTTTAAAATTAATAATGATAAAATAGCCGTTTATTACAAAGATACAGAAGCAGTAACACCTGGCCAACAAATTGTTATCTACAATGGAGATTTAGTTGTAGCTGGTGGTATTATTGACGAAATATTTTATAAAAATCAAAAGAAAACATATTTATAAAAGGAGTTTGATATGTTAACTTCAAAACAAATTAGACAAATGTGATTAGATTTTTTTGCTTCAAAAGGGCATTTAGTTGTTGAATCAAAATCTTTAATCCCACAAAATGATCCTTCATTGCTATGAATTAACTCAGGAGTAGCAACTTTAAAGGATTATTTTAGTGGTAAAAAAATTCCGCCTGCCAAAAGAATTACTAACTCTCAAAAATCAATTAGAACCAACGATATAGAAAATGTCGGAGTAACCGCAAGACACCACACTTTATTTGAAATGTTAGGAAACTTCTCAATTGGTGATTATTTCAAAGAAGAAGCTATTGCATTTGGATATGAATTTATTATTGACGTACTAAAATTGGATAAAAACAGAATTTATATCACATATTTTGGTGAAGATATTGATACATACAATGCTTGAATTAAAAATGGTATTGCAGCGGATCACTTAATCAAAGGAACTAGAGATACTAACTTCTGAGACGTAGGTCAAGGACCTTGTGGGCCTGATACAGAGATTTTCTACGATCGTGGTGCAAAATACGATGCAAGAGGAATTGAATTGTTAATTAATGATATTGAAAACGATCGTTACATTGAAATATGAAATATCGTATTTTCACAATTTAACAACGATGGTGAAAACAATTACACTGAATTAGCCACAAAGAATATCGATACAGGTGCTGGTTTAGAAAGAATCACATCTATTATGCAAGATGCTCCAACTAACTTTGATACTGACTTATTTTTACCAATTATTCATGCAGTTGAAAAATTAGTTGATTATAAATATGTAATTGAAAACTATTTTACAAAAGATCCATTCCAAACAAAGATTAATACTAAATTCAAAATTATTGCCGACCACATTCGAGCTTCTGTAAATGCAATTAATGACGGTGTTAAACCTTCTAACGTAGGTAGAGGTTATATTATCCGTAGATTAATTAGAAGAGCATATCGTGCTGGTATTTCATTAGGTATTAAATCTAAAAACTTTTTATACTCACTAGTAAATATTGTTAAAGATTCTTTAATTTATGACATTGATGTAGAAAGAGTATCAGAAGTTATTAAAGCAGAAGAAGATCTATTTGCTAAAACAATTAACGATGGTGAAAAACTATTAGAACAAGAAATTGAAAAAAACGGAACAATTACTACAGCTATTGCTTTCAAAATGTTTGATACATACGGATTCCCAATTGAATTAACTAACGAAATTCTTTTAGAAAAAAATATTCAAATTGATTTAAAAGAATTTAATGAATTTGTAAAACAACATCAAGAAAAATCAAGAGGAAACACTGAAGCTGGAATGCAAAAGGTAATTAATTCACTTTCTTTAGTTGATCAATTTATTTCTGAATTCATTGGTTATGATTACCTTGAATCAAAATCTAAGATTTTATATCTATTAGATGATCAAGAAGAAATTACATCAGCTAATGAAGATGAAATTAGTTATGTTATTTTAGATAAAACTCCATTTTATGCAACATCAGGAGGTCAAAACCATGACTTTGGTTATATGGTGCAAAATGGACATAAAATCGAAGTACTTGATGTTTTTAAAGATAAATATTGAAACCATGTACATAAAGTTAAAGGAAAAATTAATTCAAAAGACGAAATTCACTGTTTTGTCGATCCTATAAAACGTGCAGGATATGCAAGGGGACACTCATCAACTCACTTAATGTTCCATGCCTTAAGAGAAACATATCCAGAGGTAAGAATTGAACAATTAGGTTCAAATATTAATCCTGAATATTTCACCTTTGACTTCGGTTTAGATCATCGTCCTTCAAAACAAGAAACGCGTAATATAGAAAAAATTATGAGAAATTATATCGCTCGTAATGAAAAAAGAAACTATATCGTTACATCAATTAAAGAAGCTCAAGATATGGGCGCATTTATGACCATTGAGGAATCTGAATATCACGATGCAAATGCAGTAAGAGTTGTAGAATTTGAAAACATCACCAAGGACTTATGTGGTGGTACTCACGTTGCTAGAACATCAGTCATTGAAGATTTCAAAATTGTGGGTGTTGATTCAAAAGGTACCGGTATTTATCGTTTAAGAGTTGTAACTTCGTTTAATGATGTAATGCAATATTTAAATGAAGAAATTGAAAGCGAATTACAACTACTGGATACATTAATTAAAAACAACCGTGATTTTGATGAAAAATATAATAAAATAATTCCAGTAAATGAAACTCAAACAACAGCTGACAAAGAAAAATATTTATTAGTTCTAGAAGCGATTGAAAATGAAATCAGAGATGACTATCGTAAATTGCTTAAAGCTAAACAAAATGAAGCAGTTGATGTTTCACAATATCAACATGAAATGCTAAATGGTCAAAAAGTATTTATTTTAAACGAAGCAGACGCAGGAATGTTAAGAAAAGCAGTTGTTGAATTACGTGAATTAAACCCAGATGCAATAGTAATTGGTTTATCACAAACAAACAATAATAATTATTTCTTAATGGTAGCTTCTAAAAAAGTAGATGCAAATATCTTATTTAAGCAAATATGTGCTAAATATAATGGTAAAGGTGGAGGAAACGCTATTGTTTCACAAGGTTCAATTGTTATTCCGACCTCAATTGATGAAGTTATTAATGAAATTAAAAGAGTGTTTTAATGCGTAAGTTGTGTTTAGATCTAGGAACAAAAAGTTGCGGTTTTGCAATTTCAGATCCATTGTGTATTATTGCAACTGGTTTAGAGAATTACCGCTTTGAAGAAAATAGATTTGATTTAGTTATTCAAAGGGTTAAATATTACCTAAATTTAACTGATTACAAAAATTCAATCGATACAATTATTTTAGGTTATCCAGTGAGAATGGATTTATCAAAAAGCGAACGTACATATATGGTAGAAAAGTTTGCTGAAATGTTAAAAACAGAAATTAACCTACCGATATATTTTCAAGATGAACGACAAACAACCAGAAATGCCGAAGATATATTAATATCAGCTGGCTTTAGTCGTAAAAAAAGAAAAACTAAAAAAGATTCTTTAGCTGCGCAATTAATATTAGAAGATTATTTAAGGAGATATCATGGATAAAAAAGAAATTAAATTATTTACTGAAGAACGGAAAATGTTAATTCAATTTGAAAACCAAAATATGGAATATTATGTAATCTTCAGTTTTGAAGAAAATGGTGATGTTTATTATTTATTAACAGATAGAGAAAAATTAATTATTGCTAAATCTCAAGATAATAAATTAGTTGAAATTACTGACGAAAAAGAAATTGAAATCATTTCAGAAATCGTTGATGAATTTGCAAATGAACATCTAGTATTAGATGAAAACGGTAATGATTTTCTAGCGCGCTTTTATGAATACGGAGAAATTAATTAATGATTAATTTTGCAAAAACAATTTCAGGAAAAGAATCTAAAATATCTGATAGTTTAAGATTAGGTTTAATTATTTCAATTGGTATTGCTTTAACGATTGCTTTAATTGCTATCATTTTAACATTAGTGTATAAACGTAAAATGATGAATAAGCATTTAATGGTCGATGAACAAACCCAATATGATAAATTAAAGTTAATTAATCCTAATTACGGTATTGTATTAAACGGCATTAAACCATCATATAAAAACGTTGATAACGACTTTTACATCGCTTTTTTAACAAATTGCATATATTTAAATAAGTCAAGCAAAATATTAGTACATGATAATAATGATTATCTAGCTAATTCATTAATGGTTTTAGGAAATCGAGACATATATATTAACCATGATATGTCTTTAATTGATTTAAAAATGTATAACATAGATACTAGTCATAAATTAATTAATGAAATTCCTAATTTCTTAAATTACGATTTATTAATCTTTAATAAAAAATTAGATGATAATCAATTAAAAGACTATCTAAAAACCATGCATTTAAAAAGTATGTTAGTTTTAACGCTTGATTCAAAAAGTGAAATTAAACGCTATGTTCAACTAGCTACAAACTTAAATCTAAGATATGAAACACAAAAATTTAAAAATAAAATTGTTATACTTTTAGCAATCAATCCGATTAAGGAAATCCTAGATATATAATAATATAAAGATAAAGAGGAAGTATTATGGCTGAATTAGAAAATAAAATATATTTAACAAAAGAAACTTTAAAACAATATGAAGAAAGATTAAAATACTTACAAGAAGTTGCTCGTCCACAAGTAATTGAAGAAATTAAAGAAGCAAGAAACCAAGGGGACTTATCAGAAAATGCTGAATACGATGCAGCAAGAGATAAACAAGCAGCAATTGAAAATGAAATTTCAGAAATTCAACATATTTTGGATAACTACGAATTAATTTCAGAAGACCAACAAACAAATATGGTTAAAATTGGTTCAACAGTGAAATTACAATATGTTAGTGATGCTAATAAATATTTAGAAGTTCAAATTGTTGGAGCATTAGATGCTGACCCATTTAATAATAAAATTTCAAACTCTTCATCTTTAGCAAAGGCAATTTTAGATAAAAAAGTCGGAGAACAAATCGAAGTTGATGCTCCTAAAAAATACAAAGTTAAAATTGTTGAAATAAAATAATTTATTTTTAGAAAAATACAAGAAATTTGATTATAATTACTCTTGTATTTTTTATTTATTCAAGCGATTCAAAAAATAAAATTAATTTTGTTAAATATTTAAAAAATATAGTAAAATAATATTTGCGTTTTATACGCAATGAAGTTCTTTGAAAACTGGATACGAATACCATAACGTCAATTTTATATTTATAATAATTCACATTAACAAACTATTTTTAAGAGTTTGATCCTGGCTCAGGATGAACGCTGGCTGTGTGCCTAATACATGCATGTCGAGCGGAGTCTTCGGACTTAGCGGCGAATGGGTGAGTAACACGTGCTTAATCTACCTCTTAGATTGGGATACCTAATGGAAACATTGGTTAATACCGGATACGCATGGAATCGCATGATTCCGTTGTGAAAGAAGCCTTTAAAGCTTCACTAAGAGATGAGGGTGCGGAACATTAGCTAGTTGGTGAGGTAATGGCTCACCAAGGCTGTGATGTTTAGCCGGGTCGAGAGACTGAACGGCCACATTGGGACTGAGATACGGCCCAAACTCCTACGGGAGGCAGCAGTAGGGAATATTCCACAATGAGCGAAAGCTTGATGGAGCGACACAGCGTGCACGATGACGGTCTTCGGATTGTAAAGTGCTGTTATAAGGAAAGAACACTTCAATGAGGAAATGCTTTGAAGCTGACGGTACCTTATCAGAAAGCGATGGCTAACTATGTGCCAGCAGCCGCGGTAATACATAGGTCGCAAGCGTTATCCGGAATTATTGGGCGTAAAGCGTTCGTAGGCTGTTTATTAAGTCTGAAGTCAAATCCTAGGGCTCAACCCTGGCTCGCTTTGGATACTGGTAAACTAGAGTTAGATAGAGGTAAGCGGAATTCCATGTGAAGCGGTGAAATGCGTAGATATATGGAAGAACACCAAAGGCGAAGGCAGCTTACTGGGTCTATACTGACGCTGAGGGACGAAAGCGTGGGGAGCAAACAGGATTAGATACCCTGGTAGTCCACGCCGTAAACGATGATCATTAGTCGGTGGAAAATCGCTGACGCAGCTAACGCATTAAATGATCCGCCTGAGTAGTATGCTCGCAAGAGTGAAACTTAAAGGAATTGACGGGGACCCGCACAAGCGGTGGAGCATGTGGTTTAATTTGAAGATACACGGAAAACCTTACCCACTCTTGACATCCTTCGCAAAGCTATAGAGATATAGTGGAGGTTAACGGAGTGACAGATGGTGCATGGTTGTCGTCAGCTCGTGTCGTGAGATGTTTGGTCAAGTCCTGCAACGAGCGCAACCCCTGTCTTTAGTTACTAACAAGTAATGTTGAGGACTCTAGAGATACTGCCTGGGTAACTGGGAGGAAGGTGGGGATGACGTCAAATCATCATGCCTCTTACGAGTGGGGCCACACACGTGCTACAATGGTCGGTACAAAGAGAAGCAATATGGCGACATGGAGCAAATCTCAAAAAGCCGATCTCAGTTCGGATTGGAGTCTGCAATTCGACTCCATGAAGTCGGAATCGCTAGTAATCGCAGATCAGCTATGCTGCGGTGAATACGTTCTCGGGTCTTGTACACACCGCCCGTCACACCATGGGAGCTGGTAATACCCAAAGTCGGTTTGCTAACCTCGGAGGCGACTGCCTAAGGTAGGACTGGTGACTGGGGTGAAGTCGTAACAAGGTATCCCTACGAGAACGTGGGGATGGATCACCTCCTTTCTACGGAGTACAATTCTCACTGTTATGGAATTAAATTTGTATCCAGTTTTGAGAGAACTTTCTCTCAATTTTGTTCTTTGAAAACTGAATATAGACATTGAAATCAATAAATTAATATTTCAAATGTTTAGATCAACCTATAGAATATTCAAGACATATACAAAAATAGGTCATACTTATATTTATAAATACTATTAAACAAGATAAGAGTTTTTGGTGGATGCCTTGGGTCTGGAAGTCGATGAAGGACGTGATTACCTGCGATAAGCCTCGTTTAGTTGGAAATAAACTGTGAGACGGGGATGTCCGAATGGGGAAACCCGATTGAGCTAATCCTCAATCATCATATCGATGAATTCATAGTCGAATGAAGAGATACGTTGTGAATTGAAACATCTCAGTAGCAACAGGAAGAGAAAATAAAGAATGATTCCCTCAGTAGTGGCGAGCGAACGGGGAAGAGCCCAAACCAACATTCGTTGTTGGGGTTATAGGACCATTTATGTAAAGTTAGAAATTATGCATATAGCAGAATAAGTTGGAATGCTTAAACACAGAGGGTGAAATTCCCGTAAGCGAAATGTGCATAACTTTTGATGGTATCCTGAGTAGGGCGGGGCACGTGAAACCCTGTCTGAATTTGCCGAGACCACTCGGTAAGGCTAAATACTAACCAGACACCGATAGTGAACTAGTACCGTGAGGGAAAGGTGAAAAGAACCCCGGGAGGGGAGTGAAATAGATCCTGAAACCAATTACTTACAGTTAGTCAGAGCCCGTTAATGGGTGATGGCGTACATCTTGCAGAATGGACCGGCGAGTTATGTCAACATGCGAGGTTAAGTGGATTAAAGCGAAGCCGTAGAGAAATCGAGTCTTAATAGGGCGCTTTAGTATGTTGATATAGACCCGAAACCAGGTGATCTACCCATGAGCAGGCTGAAACTTAGGTAACACTAAGTGGAGGGCCGAACCGTAGTACGCTAAAAAGTGCCCGGATGACTTGTGGGTAGGGGTGAAATTCCAATCGAACTTGGAGATAGCTGGTTCTCCTCGAAATAGCTTTAGGGCTAGCGTGTAACGTTAAATGATGGGGGTAGAGCACTGAATATGGAATGGCGGCGCCTAGCCGTACTGACTATAATCAAACTCCGAATACTATCATGTATTGTTATGCAGTCGGTACATCGGTGATAACGTCGATGCACGCGAGGGAAACAACCCAGATCGTCAGCTAAGGTCCCAAAATTGTGTTAAGTGAGAAAGGTTGTGGAGTTTCTTAAACAGCTAGGATGTTGGCTTAGAAGCAGCCACCGTTTAAAGAGTGCGTAATAGCTCACTAGTCGAGAGACTCTGTGCCGATAATTCAACGGGACTAAAACACAATACCGAAGCTACGGGCATGAAAGTGCGTTAGAGGAGCGTTGTAAGTGCATTGAAGCCAGACCGTGAGGACTGGTGGAGCGCTTACAAGTGAGAATGCCGGTATGAGTAACGATTCAGAGTGAGAATCTCTGACGCCTATTGGGGAAGGTTTCCTGGGGAAGGTTCGTCCACCCAGGGTTAGTCGGGTCCTAAGGTGAGGCTGAAAAGCGTAATCGATGGACAACAGGTTAATATTCCTGTACTTTCTTGAATGTGATGGAGTGACGGGGGAGGATATTCCTACCACTTATTGGATTGTGGGGTAAGCATTTACTGGTCTATATAGGCAAATCCGTATAGTATAACCGGGAGATGTGATGCATAGTGAAAGGGCGACTGAGTAGCGAATTGGCTGATTCCATACCTCTTAAAAAAGCTTCTAACTTAAATTCTGTGAAACCCGTACCGAGAACGGACACACGTCCCCAAGATGAGTATTCTAAGGCGAGCGAGAAAACCAATGTCAAGGAACTCTGCAAAATCATCCCGTAAGTTCGCAAGAAGGGATGCCTATGTTAACGCATAGGCCGCAGTGAATAGTAAGGGGGAACTGTTTATCAAAAACACAGCTCTATGCTAAGTCGTAAGACAATGTATATGGGGTGACTCCTGCCCAGTGCCCGAAGGTTAAGCAGAGGTGTTAGCTTATGCGAAGCATTAATGTGAAGCCCGGGTGAACGGCGGCCGTAACTATAACGGTCCTAAGGTAGCGAAATTCCTTGTCGGCTAAATACTGACCTGCACGAAAGGAGTAATTATCTCTTAACTGTCTCGACATTGGACTCGGTGAAATTATGGTTCCGGCGAAGACGCCGGAGACCCGCATCTAGACGAAAAGACCCCATGGAGCTTTACTATAACTTCATATTGGAGTTTGATTTAACATGTGTAGGATAGGTGGGAGACTTTGAAGTAGGAACGCAAGTTCTTATGGAGTCGCCGTTGAAATACCACCCTTGTTACGTTGAACTTCTAACTTATTACCATGATCTGGTAAGAGGACAGTGTGTGGTGGGTAGTTTGACTGGGGCGGTCGCCTCCTAAAAGGTAACGGAGGCGTTCAAAGTTACACTCAGTACGGTCAGAAACCGTATTCAAGAGCATAAAGGTAGAAGTGTGATTGACTGTGAGACCTACAAGTCGAGCAGGTGCGAAAGCAGGACTTAGTGATCCGGCGGTTCTTCGTGGAAAGGCCGTCGCTCAACGGATAAAAGCTACCCTGGGGATAACAGGCTTATCTTTCCCAAGAGATCACATCGACGGGAAGGTTTGGCACCTCGATGTCGGCTCATCGCATCCTGGAGCTGGAGTCGGTTCCAAGGGTTGGGCTGTTCGCCCATTAAAGCGGTACGCGAGCTGGGTTCAAAACGTCGTGAGACAGTTTGGTTCCTATCTGATGTGGGCGTTGGAATATTGATGAGAGCTACTCTTAGTACGAGAGGACCGGAGTGGACGTACCGATGGTGCTCCAGTTGTTTTGCCAAAAGCATAGCTGGGTAGCCAAGTACGGCAAGGATAACCGCTGAAAGCATCTAAGCGGGAAGCCTCCTCAAAGATGAATATTCCCTTTTAAATTCCTTATAGACTATGAGGTTGATAGGCT
Organism: Metamycoplasma cloacale; assembly: GCF_900660735.1. Classification (GTDB taxonomy): domain Bacteria; phylum Bacillota_I; class Bacilli_A; order Mycoplasmatales; family Metamycoplasmataceae; genus Metamycoplasma; species Metamycoplasma cloacale. The sequence continues at coordinate 396,953 of NZ_LR215049.1, read as the reverse complement.
GGAGGTGTAAGTACAGTAATGTATTCAGCTGACCAGTACTAATAAATTGATTGGTTTAATAGTAATTCTATAGTTGATCTATGTGTTATATTCAGTTTTCAGAGAACGAACAAAAATGCGATGAGCCGCATCACAAGCCGAAAGGCTTTTTATTTTATTATTCGATATTTTTTTTATTTTTATTAAATTTATTTATTCAAAAATTAATTATTTGCAAATAAGTTATTAACAAATTATTAACAAAAAAATATTTTTAAAATTTTTATGTTATACTATATAAATACATTTCTTGAATTTACAAGTTTTTTATTGCGCTTGTAAAAAAAAAAAAAAAAATAAATAAAACAATTTTTTAAAAAAAATGTATAATTATTTTTGCGTTTTATACGCAATGAAGTTCTTTGAAAACTGGATACGAATACCATAACGTCAATTTTATATTTATAATAATTCACATTAACAAACTATTTTTAAGAGTTTGATCCTGGCTCAGGATGAACGCTGGCTGTGTGCCTAATACATGCATGTCGAGCGGAGTCTTCGGACTTAGCGGCGAATGGGTGAGTAACACGTGCTTAATCTACCTCTTAGATTGGGATACCTAATGGAAACATTGGTTAATACCGGATACGCATGGAATCGCATGATTCCGTTGTGAAAGAAGCCTTTAAAGCTTCACTAAGAGATGAGGGTGCGGAACATTAGCTAGTTGGTGAGGTAATGGCTCACCAAGGCTGTGATGTTTAGCCGGGTCGAGAGACTGAACGGCCACATTGGGACTGAGATACGGCCCAAACTCCTACGGGAGGCAGCAGTAGGGAATATTCCACAATGAGCGAAAGCTTGATGGAGCGACACAGCGTGCACGATGACGGTCTTCGGATTGTAAAGTGCTGTTATAAGGAAAGAACACTTCAATGAGGAAATGCTTTGAAGCTGACGGTACCTTATCAGAAAGCGATGGCTAACTATGTGCCAGCAGCCGCGGTAATACATAGGTCGCAAGCGTTATCCGGAATTATTGGGCGTAAAGCGTTCGTAGGCTGTTTATTAAGTCTGAAGTCAAATCCTAGGGCTCAACCCTGGCTCGCTTTGGATACTGGTAAACTAGAGTTAGATAGAGGTAAGCGGAATTCCATGTGAAGCGGTGAAATGCGTAGATATATGGAAGAACACCAAAGGCGAAGGCAGCTTACTGGGTCTATACTGACGCTGAGGGACGAAAGCGTGGGGAGCAAACAGGATTAGATACCCTGGTAGTCCACGCCGTAAACGATGATCATTAGTCGGTGGAAAATCGCTGACGCAGCTAACGCATTAAATGATCCGCCTGAGTAGTATGCTCGCAAGAGTGAAACTTAAAGGAATTGACGGGGACCCGCACAAGCGGTGGAGCATGTGGTTTAATTTGAAGATACACGGAAAACCTTACCCACTCTTGACATCCTTCGCAAAGCTATAGAGATATAGTGGAGGTTAACGGAGTGACAGATGGTGCATGGTTGTCGTCAGCTCGTGTCGTGAGATGTTTGGTCAAGTCCTGCAACGAGCGCAACCCCTGTCTTTAGTTACTAACAAGTAATGTTGAGGACTCTAGAGATACTGCCTGGGTAACTGGGAGGAAGGTGGGGATGACGTCAAATCATCATGCCTCTTACGAGTGGGGCCACACACGTGCTACAATGGTCGGTACAAAGAGAAGCAATATGGCGACATGGAGCAAATCTCAAAAAGCCGATCTCAGTTCGGATTGGAGTCTGCAATTCGACTCCATGAAGTCGGAATCGCTAGTAATCGCAGATCAGCTATGCTGCGGTGAATACGTTCTCGGGTCTTGTACACACCGCCCGTCACACCATGGGAGCTGGTAATACCCAAAGTCGGTTTGCTAACCTCGGAGGCGACTGCCTAAGGTAGGACTGGTGACTGGGGTGAAGTCGTAACAAGGTATCCCTACGAGAACGTGGGGATGGATCACCTCCTTTCTACGGAGTACAATTCTCACTGTTATGGAATTAAATTTGTATCCAGTTTTGAGAGAACTTTCTCTCAATTTTGTTCTTTGAAAACTGAATATAGACATTGAAATCAATAAATTAATATTTCAAATGTTTAGATCAACCTATAGAATATTCAAGACATATACAAAAATAGGTCATACTTATATTTATAAATACTATTAAACAAGATAAGAGTTTTTGGTGGATGCCTTGGGTCTGGAAGTCGATGAAGGACGTGATTACCTGCGATAAGCCTCGTTTAGTTGGAAATAAACTGTGAGACGGGGATGTCCGAATGGGGAAACCCGATTGAGCTAATCCTCAATCATCATATCGATGAATTCATAGTCGAATGAAGAGATACGTTGTGAATTGAAACATCTCAGTAGCAACAGGAAGAGAAAATAAAGAATGATTCCCTCAGTAGTGGCGAGCGAACGGGGAAGAGCCCAAACCAACATTCGTTGTTGGGGTTATAGGACCATCTATGTAAAGTTAGAAATTATGCATATAGCAGAATAAGTTGGAATGCTTAAACACAGAGGGTGAAATTCCCGTAAGCGAAATGTGCATAACTTTTGATGGTATCCTGAGTAGGGCGGGGCACGTGAAACCCTGTCTGAATTTGCCGAGACCACTCGGTAAGGCTAAATACTAACCAGACACCGATAGTGAACTAGTACCGTGAGGGAAAGGTGAAAAGAACCCCGGGAGGGGAGTGAAATAGATCCTGAAACCAATTACTTACAGTTAGTCAGAGCCCGTTAATGGGTGATGGCGTACATCTTGCAGAATGGACCGGCGAGTTATGTCAACATGCGAGGTTAAGTGGATTAAAGCGAAGCCGTAGAGAAATCGAGTCTTAATAGGGCGCTTTAGTATGTTGATATAGACCCGAAACCAGGTGATCTACCCATGAGCAGGCTGAAACTTAGGTAACACTAAGTGGAGGGCCGAACCGTAGTACGCTAAAAAGTGCCCGGATGACTTGTGGGTAGGGGTGAAATTCCAATCGAACTTGGAGATAGCTGGTTCTCCTCGAAATAGCTTTAGGGCTAGCGTGTAACGTTAAATGATGGGGGTAGAGCACTGAATATGGAATGGCGGCGCCTAGCCGTACTGACTATAATCAAACTCCGAATACTATCATGTATTGTTATGCAGTCGGTACATCGGTGATAACGTCGATGCACGCGAGGGAAACAACCCAGATCGTCAGCTAAGGTCCCAAAATTGTGTTAAGTGAGAAAGGTTGTGGAGTTTCTTAAACAGCTAGGATGTTGGCTTAGAAGCAGCCACCGTTTAAAGAGTGCGTAATAGCTCACTAGTCGAGAGACTCTGTGCCGATAATTCAACGGGACTAAAACACAATACCGAAGCTACGGGCATGAAAGTGCGTTAGAGGAGCGTTGTAAGTGCATTGAAGCCAGACCGTGAGGACTGGTGGAGCGCTTACAAGTGAGAATGCCGGTATGAGTAACGATTCAGAGTGAGAATCTCTGACGCCTATTGGGGAAGGTTTCCTGGGGAAGGTTCGTCCACCCAGGGTTAGTCGGGTCCTAAGGTGAGGCTGAAAAGCGTAATCGATGGACAACAGGTTAATATTCCTGTACTTTCTTGAATGTGATGGAGTGACGGGGGAGGATATTCCTACCACTTATTGGATTGTGGGGTAAGCATTTACTGGTCTATATAGGCAAATCCGTATAGTATAACCGGGAGATGTGATGCATAGTGAAAGGGCGACTGAGTAGCGAATTGGCCGATTCCATACCTCTTAAAAAAGCTTCTAACTTAAATTCTGTGAAACCCGTACCGAGAACGGACACACGTCCCCAAGATGAGTATTCTAAGGCGAGCGAGAAAACCAATGTCAAGGAACTCTGCAAAATCATCCCGTAAGTTCGCAAGAAGGGATGCCTATGTTAACGCATAGGCCGCAGTGAATAGTAAGGGGGAACTGTTTATCAAAAACACAGCTCTATGCTAAGTCGTAAGACAATGTATATGGGGTGACTCCTGCCCAGTGCCCGAAGGTTAAGCAGAGGTGTTAGCTTATGCGAAGCATTAATGTGAAGCCCGGGTGAACGGCGGCCGTAACTATAACGGTCCTAAGGTAGCGAAATTCCTTGTCGGCTAAATACTGACCTGCACGAAAGGAGTAATTATCTCTTAACTGTCTCGACATTGGACTCGGTGAAATTATGGTTCCGGCGAAGACGCCGGAGACCCGCATCTAGACGAAAAGACCCCATGGAGCTTTACTATAACTTCATATTGGAGTTTGATTTAACATGTGTAGGATAGGTGGGAGACTTTGAAGTAGGAACGCAAGTTCTTATGGAGTTGCCGTTGAAATACCACCCTTGTTACGTTGAACTTCTAACTTATTACCATGATCTGGTAAGAGGACAGTGTGTGGTGGGTAGTTTGACTGGGGCGGTCGCCTCCTAAAAGGTAACGGAGGCGTTCAAAGTTACACTCAGTACGGTCAGAAACCGTATTCAAGAGCATAAAGGTAGAAGTGTGATTGACTGTGAGACCTACAAGTCGAGCAGGTGCGAAAGCAGGACTTAGTGATCCGGCGGTTCTTCGTGGAAAGGCCGTCGCTCAACGGATAAAAGCTACCCTGGGGATAACAGGCTTATCTTTCCCAAGAGATCACATCGACGGGAAGGTTTGGCACCTCGATGTCGGCTCATCGCATCCTGGAGCTGGAGTCGGTTCCAAGGGTTGGGCTGTTCGCCCATTAAAGCGGTACGCGAGCTGGGTTCAAAACGTCGTGAGACAGTTTGGTTCCTATCTGATGTGGGCGTTGGAATATTGATGAGAGCTACTCTTAGTACGAGAGGACCGGAGTGGACGTACCGATGGTGCTCCAGTTGTTTTGCCAAAAGCATAGCTGGGTAGCCAAGTACGGCAAGGATAACCGCTGAAAGCATCTAAGCGGGAAGCCTCCTCAAAGATGAATATTCCCTTTTAAATTCCTTATAGACTATGAGGTTGATAGGCTGGAGGTGTAAGTACAGTAATGTATTCAGCTGACCAGTACTAATAAATTGATTGGTTTAATAGTAATTCTATAGTTGATCTATGTGTTATATTCAGTTTTCAGAGAACAAGAGTTAATCCCAAAAAACGGGATTTTTTATTTTATTTTTTATAAAAATATGTATAATATTAAGGTACATTGTAAATGCCGTTTTAGCTCAGTTGGCAGAGCAACTGACTTGTAATCAGTAGGTCGTAGGTTCAAGTCCTATAAACGGCACCATTTATGCGCGAGTGGTGAAATTGGCAGACACGTTAGTTTTAGGCACTAATGCTTTGCGGCGTAAGGGTTCAAGTCCCTTCTCGCGCACCATATCAAGAAATTGAGTAAAAATCCGATCCGGATTTTTTTTTTTTTTTTTTTTTGAAAATTTTGCAATTAAAAACGCCCTCTTTATTTTTAGGGGCGTTTTTTATTTTCAATGTCTTGATATGGTGCTGATTAGAAGATTCGAACTTCTATCTGATTAATTACGAATTAATTATTTTGCCATTAAACTAAACCAGCAATTAACACATAAATTATACATAACTTTTATTGACTAAAAAGAGAGTTATTGGAATTTTTGGAACTAAAAAGGAGAAAATGAAGAAATTTATTTAAAAAAGCAACAATTTTGTAAAAAGATTGATTTTAATTGGTAGAATATGAGTGATAGTGGGAGGAAATGGGAATGTTTGGGAAATATTACAAACAAATTGATGATAAAAACCGTTTAGTAATACCAGCAAAGCTTCTAAAAGAATTGGGTGAAGTGATGTACATTACATTAGGTTTTGATAAATCAATTGTGTTAAGAACTGAAAAAGAATTTCTTAAATTAAAAGAAAAACTTGAAGAAAATAATTCCTTAAACCCAGATTTTAGAAACCTATCAAGATATATTTTTGGAAATACCGAAGAAGTTCAACCAGATTCAAAAGGTAGAATTGTATTACCAAAATATTTCGTTGATAAAACCACTATCACAAAAGAAGTAGTTTTTATTGGTGTTGGAAGTTATGCAGAAATTTTTGCAAAAGAAACTTACGACTTAAAAGAACAATTCTTTGAAGATGAACAAAATATTGAAGACTTGACTAAGAAATTATTAGAACAAGGAGTTAAGTTATAGAAAAGCATTTTCCAGTTATGCTTAAAGAAGTTATTGAACAACTTGAAATTAAGCCTGACGGAATATATGTGGATTTAACACTTGGTCGAGCTGGTCATAGTAAAGAGATATTAAAACAATTGACGACAGGAAAGTTAATTTGTTTTGATAAAGACCAACAAGCATTAGATGAATCGATTAATCAATTAAAAGAAATAAATGATAATTTCGTATTAATTAAATCTGATTTCAGATATGCAAAAAAAGAACTTGAAAAAATAGGAATAACAGAAATCAATGGATTGCTTGCTGATTTTGGAGTAAGTAGTCCGCAATTAGATCAAATTACACGTGGCTTTTCATATTCATTAGATTGTAATTTGGATATGCGTATGGATTTAAATAGCGATTTAAAAGCAACTGATATTCTTAATACATTTTCAGAACAAGAAATTACAAAAATATTAATTGAAAACGCTGATGTAAAATTCGCTCAACGAATTGCGAAGGCAATCTGTGAAAACAGACCGATTAATAATTCTTTTTCTCTAAATGAAATCATTAGAAAATCACTTCCCGCTAAAATCGTTAGGGAAAAGAATCCATCAAAAGCCGTCTTTCAAGCAATTAGAATTGCAGTAAACGATGAATTAAATGCAATTAAAGATTTACTTGAAGATATTCATGATTTAATTAAAGTTCGTGGAAAAATGTTGTTCATAACATTCCATTCAAAAGAGGATGCGATTGTTAAAAAATACTTTCAAAATCTTACCTACAGAGATCCTTTATTAAATAAATTACCAATCCAAATTAACGATAATTGAAAACAAAAAATCATCTTCCCTAGTGAAGAAGAAATTCAGATTAACAAAAGATCAAGAAGCGCAAAATTAAGAGTTATTACTAGATTGGAATAAAAATGCAAAGAGTTGTGGTTAGTTTTTTAAAAATTTATGCAAATATTTTAGAAATGGAAGCTGTGGAAATCTTCAACCAACAAGCCATTAAAATATATAGCAACAAACTAACTCATAACAACGTAATTCAATCTATTGATAAATTCATTTATGAAAGCAAAAAACAAATTGAAAAGATTATAAATGGAACAATTAAAGAAGTTATTCTTTTAATCGGGAAAACTTCAACAAACGATTTCAAAATTTCACATTTATTAATAAATGACAAAAAAAAGAGTCTGGCATTTATTAATAATCAAATCACTAAACTTTCACAAACAAACAATTGACATATTTTAAAAACACAAAAACACAACTTACACACAAAAACACAATCACTAAATATGTCAGAAATTCAAGACTTTTGTAGTGTTTCAAGTATTTCAAAACGCTTTTATCAAGAAATTAATGAAGCATTATGAAAATTCAATTTAAAACTAGTTGATTGCATCATGATTGATGATCTTAAAAACGAATACTACAATCAAAAAGATCATCACTTGCAATTAAATGTTGAATTGCTTAGTGATAAAATAAATTTATCTATTATCAAAAATAATACAATTGTGAAACACGACAGTGTCAACTACGGATTCAACAATTTAGTTGATAGTCTAACTAGAAATTGTTTTTACTCTTCAACGATTGCATATTGCTATGCTAAACAATTACTAAAAGATAACCATTCAACATTTATTAATGAACAACCTCAAACATTGAATGTATTTAATGAATTTATAATTAAAATTAAAAACATTATATCTTCATTTATTAATACTAAATTATTACAAAGCGAAACCATTGATATTAACTTATTAGGTTTAATTGCAAACAACCAAAATTTTGAAAATAAACTTCGTAGTAAATTGGGATACAACAAAGTTTATTCATTATTCAGTGATGCAAATTTATTATCAGTTGAAACTATGGAAGTGGTTAGCCAGATGTTAAACAATAATAATGAAAAATCACTACTTAAAACCAATACATTTATTATCAATACCAAAGAATTTGTAATATCAAAGAAAGACAAATATTTCAATTACAAGGTTTTAAATTAATTAAAGTTCACCTTTTGATGTTAAATTATTTGATAAGCCCCTTTATTTAAAAAACTTATGTTCTACTCGTTTGTTAAATAAAGTTTTATTGTAATTATTTTATTTATTGAATTAAATTAAATATTAAGTTTTACTTAATAGTGTAGCTAGCTGTTATTTAAACTTTAATATCTATATTTAATCTACATAATTTCTAAAATGTTTTTATTATCTTGGAATTTAATAAATTAATATCTTGAGTAGCTACTTGATATTCAATTGTTAAATTTCCGTTAAAAATAACACTTAATTCATTCAAAGAACAAAATTAAATCTATGTCTGCTTTGCTAGTTTAATTGTTTAATTAAAAACGAAAGCATATTAACTTAATATGCAACAAAAGAGAGGTTTCCTCTCTTTTTAATTAAAGAAAAATAGTAAAATTGTTGTATGTATAAATTTTTTGCCAATAAAAAAGAAAATGATTGTTTTATTCTAGATAGTGAAACATTACAACATCTAAAATCTGTAAGAATTAAACCTAATGAAGTTTTTTTAGTCAATTATATTAATGAATTTTACGAATGTAATTTTATCTATCCTAATTTAGCAAAGATTATTAAAAAAACAACAATTAATAACGAAAGAGATTATCAAACAACTGCTTGTCTGCCATTAATTAAAATTAATCATTTTGAATTAGCATTACAGAAATTGGTTGAATTAGGGGTTAAAAAAATTATTCCTTTTATCTCTGAATATACCGATCAATCAAATCTTAAGATCTTAAATAAACGTGAGCGTTTTGAAAAGATTATCAAAGAAGCATGTCAACAATCAATGCGTAATGTAATTCCTGAATTAACTGATGTCATGCGTTATGACGAGATTTTAGAACTTAATTGTAAAAACAAAATTTTAGCTTACGAAAAAGCTGAAGGTATGCCTTTTTATCATAATAATGAAGACGTTATGCTAATAGTAGGTCCAGAAGGTGGATTTTCTTTAAAAGAAATTGATCTAGCTGTTAAAAAAAATGTTAAAATTGTTTCATTGACCAAAACTATTTTGAGAGCAGAAACAGCACTCATTTTTATGTTTAGTAGATTAAATTAAATTTATATTAAAAAATTTAATATATGTTATAATGTTTAAGCGTTATTTAATTTAAGAAGAAAAGGAAAGAAATATGCGTCAAACAACAATTATTAGAAAAGAAATAGTTGATAAAAAATGATACATCATCGATGCAAAAAATATTCCATTAGGAAGACTTTCAACTCTTGTAGCTTCAATTCTACGTGGAAAAAATAAACCAACATTTACACCAAATGTTGATATGGGCGACAATGTAGTTGTTATCAATGCTAAAGATGTACTTTTAACAGCTAAAAAAGAAGAAAACAAAATTTATTACCGTCACTCAGGTTACCCTGGAGGACTAAAGAAAATTAATGCTAGAGATTTAAGAGAAAAACACCCAGAAGCATTAGTTGAAAAAGCAGTTAGAGGAATGTTACCTCACACAAAATTAGGAAGAAAACAATTTAAAAACTTATACGTTTATGCAAATGAAGAACATAAACAAGTATCACAACAACCTGTAAAAATCGAGGTTAAATAATGGCTGAATTAATTAAATACTATGGTTTAGGACGTCGTAAATCTTCAGTAGCAAGAGTTTACATTTTACCAGGAAGTGGCAAATTCGCAATTAATGGTAAAGATGCTAAAAGTTATTTAAATTCAGATATCCTAATTAAAGACTCTTTAAGCCCATTCGCAGTTACAGAAACAACAAACACATTTGACGTTATCGCTAACGTTAATGGTGGTGGTTTGACCGGTCAATCAGGTGCTATTAGATTAGGAATTGCCCGTGCGTTATTAGAAGCTTCAAACAATGAGTACCGTAATAAATTAAAAGATGCTGGATTCTTAACAAGAGATGCTCGTGTTAAAGAACGTAAGAAATTCGGTCTTAGAAAAGCAAGAAGAGCAAGACAATTCTCAAAACGTTAATAAAATTTTATATAATTATATTTGCGGTTTTTACCGCTTTATGCGAGCGTAGCTCAGCTGGTTAGAGCACACGACTGATAATCGTGAGGTCGATGGTTCAAGTCCATTCGTTCGCACCATTTCAAGCAATTGACCATAAAAACAGCTTTATTGCTGTTTTTTTGTATACTTATTAAAGTATAAAAAGGAGAGATTATGTCAAAGACTAAAAAAATGTCAATTTCTATATTATCAATTTCAATTATTAATCTTCTTGTGATGATTGCTAATATTTTAGTTTTTATTCTTATGTTTTATCCGTTTATGAAATCTATACCAACTGAATCATCTGAGATTACAAAACAATATTTCAAAGATAATCCAGAAATGGCTAATAAATTTATGTATTATATAGCTATTACGTCATTTATGTTATTTGTAAATGTTTGTTTATTTATAACATTATTTGTTTTAATGATTATTGTTACGATCAAATCTAAATCGATAGCAGTCAAAATATTAATGATATTGGCAATTATTTTATTACCATTACATATATTAAGTATTATCTCTTCAATTCTATCTATTGCGTTGGATTAAAAATCCGCTTTTTGAAAGCGGATTTTTAATTAATCTATTTTATTAATAAATTCTTTTTCAACATAACTTGAATTGAATAAATATAATAAACTTCCTCAATCTAGATCAAAAGTAATGATATCTCCAACTTTATATTGTTTTTTACATTTATTAACATTAATAATCATATGATCTGAAGAACCCCCTAGAATTTCCATGTCCTTATCTAAAGGAATCATTGCATCAAACATGGTATCAATTTTTCCAATAGCACAGATAACTCTATCAATATCACCGATGTCTTCAAAGGTTGGTATATTGCCAAAGGCATCCAAACCAGGTTCACCAATTGGCATTGAACTTTTTCTCTTAACTTCAATTACTTTAGCTTGACATTGGAAAGTATCGCGATGCATATTTCTAATAGTTTTTCTATATTTATCTTCAGTTCCAAAGATCATTGCGAAACTCATTCTTAAAATATTAACTTCTTTTGGCATACGATTTTCTCAAACTAAATGTAAGCTTAATGAGTTTCCACCTGAAATATGAGAGAATTTAACATTATATTTAGTTTGAACTTCGTTATTTAAATCAGCAAAGATTTTCATCGCTTCATCAGATGGAATTCTTCCGCCGTAGCATCCGAAATTACATCCTAGCCCAATTAATTTAACACCTTTCATTTCGTTAATAATTTTGCCACATGCTTCAACTGTATCTTCAGGAAGAAAGCCTTCTCTTCTATCTCCTAGATCGACCATTACAATAACTTCATGCGTTTTGTTATTTGCTAAACAATAATCACTAATTGCTTTAATGGTTTCTAATTCGCTATTTAAACTAGAATCGCATAATTCAACTAAACGAGGAATTTCATCAAGTTGAGGCAATCTTAATAATTGTTTATGGCCCTTTATGTCTTTATATACTTCAAAATTATCTAATCTTGAATCGCCGAAAAACTTAATCCCACCTTTTGCAAAAAGTTCAGCCATTCTTCTATTTCCACAAAAGCCTTTTGTTACAGCTAATACTTCAATTCCTTTTTCGGCACAAATTTCTTGCGCAACTTTGATATTGTGAAGAAATTTCTTTTCGTCAATAATAATTTTTGGGAAACTCATTATTTTCTCCTTAAAATGATGTATTCCTTTTTGCCTTTTCTTAATAAAGCGTATTTTTGATTAAATTTACTAAAATCAATTAATTGATTTTCATCTTCTATAATTTCATTATTGATTGTAAAAGATTTTTTAGTTAGAAATTCTCTAATTTCACGGTTTGAATTTAATATTTGATTATTTTTAATTACATCAATGAATTTTTCATCTGCATTAATTTCGTATTCAGTCAAGAAACCTCTTAACATTTCTAAATCATTTATGTCTAAAAGATCTTGATTTTTACCAAATAGAATTTCACTAATTCTTTGACATTGCAATGCTATTTCTTTTGAATGAATGTCTTTAACAATTTCATATGCCAATATTTTTTGAGCATATCTTAAATGCTTAGCTTCATTATGTTTAGAAATGATATTTTTAATTTCTTGAACATCAAGGAAAGTTAATCACATTAAATATTCTTCAATTTTAGCGTCAGATTGATTTAATAAGAATTGATAAATTGCATAAGGAGAGGTCATTTCTGCATTTAATCATAATGATCCTCCACCTGATGATTTACCGAATTTTTTACCATTCTCATCAACTAAAAGATTTGCAGTAATTACAATTGCATCAGGATTTGCATGTGATTTACGGATATACTCTAAACCGGTTGTCATATTACCTCATTGGTCACTTCCACCGATTTGAATCTTAACGTTATTGTTTTCATACAATGTTTTAAAATCTCATCCTTGAATTAATTGATAACTAAATTCAGTAAATGATAAACCTTGTTGCAATCTAGTAGCAATAGATTCTTTTTCCAATAGGTAATTAACATTGATCATTTTACCCATATTTTTTAAAAAATCAACCATTGTTCACCCTTGATAAAAATCTAGGTTATCAATTACCTCTAGATCGAATTTCTTTAATTGATCTTTAATTGCGTTTTTATTTTGAATCAATGTATTTTCATCCAAAAATTGTCTTTCAGTTGCACGAAAACTTGGATCACCGATCATCCCTGTAATTCCGCCAACGATTGCAACTGGATTATATCCGTATTGTTTAAATCTTAATAAGTTAGCAATTTGAATGTAATTACCTAAATGCAAACTTTTAGCTGTCGGATCGAATCCGCTGTATACACCTGAATTAACGCTGATATTTTTGAATTTCTGTTCATCGGAAATATTATTGAATATATTTCTTGCTTTCAATTCTTCTAAAATATTTCTAAACATCTTTTTCCTTTCATTATGGACGTAATTTATATATAATATTATAACCTTATATTATTTTTTTATAAATATGGAGACAAAAATGAAATATAAAATTGTAATTGATTCAGCTTGTGATTTATCTTACCAAGAAGCCCTTGATTTAGATTGAGGTTTTTTACCTTTGGATGTTGAAGTAGATGGTCAAGTATATGAAATTGGTAAAGAAATGTTTTTAAAACAATATGCTGAAATTTATCGCAAAAATCCAAAAATTAAATCATTAACAAATGCTACACCAATTGGTAAAGCACAAGCTATTATTGATCAATATATTGAAGAGGGTTATGACAAAGTTATTGTTTATACAATGTCAAAATGTCTTTCAAGTCAAAACTCAAATTTAAAGATGTTATACAAAGACAATCCAAAAGTATACGTTGTTGATAGTAAAAAAATTGCATTTTTGATCGTTAAAGATTTAATGAAATTTGATGTAGCTATGAAAAAAGGAATTCCTTTTGAAAAAGCAGTCAAAATTTTTGATGAAGAATTTGAAACTATTTTATTAATCCCTGAATTTAATGATGCATTAGTTGCTGGAGGTAGATTGTCAAAACCTGCTGCAGTAATTGCTAAATTATTGAAAATTGTTCCAATTATTGAATTTTCAAAAAATGGTGAACTGGTTAAATATGGAATGGGACATGTTTTTAGTAAAACAGTGTCTAAAATGATTAAAGAATTATGAGAAAAATTTAATGATAAGAAAAATATTGATAAATATGAGTTTGTAATTTGCAATGCAGATAATCAAAAAATCGATGAAATTGTCAAAGAAGTTAAGGAAATTACTCAATTTAAAGAGGTTTTATGTTTTGAACTTCCAACTGTAATTACAGTACATACAGGAGTTGGGGCTATTACATTATCAATTGCAAAAATTGATCCAGAAATTAGAGAAAATTATCATAAATACGGACAAATTAAATAGGTAGCAAATTGCTACTTTTTTATTTATAAAAAAAGAGTTTTTGGTATAATACATACGCAATATATGAAGACAGTAACTGCTTTAAAAGCTTAATTTGTTACCTAGTATGTTTACTTTTTTCTTTATTGCAAAAATAATTAGGAGGAAACATGAGCGCTTTAAGAGACGCTAAAGGTTTAGTTGTATCTGAAATTTCTGAAAACTTAAAGCAAGCTAAAGCCCTAGTTGTTGTAAATTACAAAACCCTTGATGTAATTAGCCTTCAAAAAATTAGAGAAGAGTTAAAACCATTAGGTGTTTTATTAAAAGTTTATAAAAATAGACTTGTAAAACAAGCAACTAAGGAACTTAATTTTGAAGAATTAAATGATTATTTAGTTGGTCAAAATATTTATGCTTTTGCAAAGCAAGATGATTTATCAGCTCTAAAAACTTTAGTTAAATTTAAAAAACAATATCCCGCTTTAGAAATTGTAGCCGGAATATATGAAAATAAAGTTGTTGATGCTAAAGCATTAGATGAAATTGCAAAACTTCCTTCATACGAAGAATCATTGATGATTCTAGGAAACTCACTAATAAGCCCAGTGAAATACTTATCAATTGGTCTTAATATGTTAGTTGAACAAGGAAAAATTAAATCAGAATAATTAACAACAAAATAATAAGGAGAAAATATTATGGCAAAATTAACAAAAGAAGAATTCCTATCAGCATTAAAAGAAATGAACATTAAAGAAGTTATGGCACTAGTTGAAGGTCTAAAAGAAGAATTCGGTATTGACCCAACTGCTGTTGTAGCAACTGCTGCTGCAGCTCCTGCTGAAGCTGTTGAAGAAAAAACTTCATTCAACGTTACTTTAAAATCAGATGGTGGTAAAAAACTTGAAGTTATTAAAGTAGTTAAAGACCTACTAGGTTTAGGATTAATGGATGCTAAAAAATTAGTTGAATCAGCTCCTGCGTTATTAAAAGAAAACGTAAACAAAGAAGAAGCTGAACAAATTAAAGCTAAATTAGTTGAAATTGGTGCTGAAGTTGTAGTTGAATAATTATTAATAATCGTAAAAAGGCTTTTTCGAAAGTCCTTTTTGTCTTTTATATTAATTATACGCACACGTATATATATGCGTTATAGCATAAAAAAATTATTTAAATTGCAATTTTAAAAGATCTTTAAAAACAACACACTTACAACAATTAAAAATGAGGTATAGATATGATGACAAAATCAAAATACGAAATGAGAAAATTTGGTCCCATTACAGAAAGAAGAGATTATTCAATTAGTCAAAAGAAATTTGAAACTCCAGATTTCTTGGAAATGCAAAGAACTTCTGTTGAACAATTCCTAACCTCAGGGATTGAAGAAGAATTAAGAAGCATCTACCCAATTGAAGCACATGGTAAAGTTAGAATTGATTACATCCATAACTCAGCATATTTTGAAAAACCAAAGAAAACTGAATTTGAATGTATTAAAGAAGCAAAACAAAAATCAGCATCATATGTTGGTAAATTAAAGGCAACTTTAAGACAAACTAACATAGAAACCGGAGAAGTTGAAGATGCAGAAGTTGTATTTGCTGAAATTCCAATTATGACCTATGGTGGATCTTTCGTAATTAATGGTTCTGAAAAAGTTATTGTATCACAATTAATCAGATCAACCGGTGCATACTTTGGAGTAAACGTTAGAAATAAACAAGCAAACGACTTATTTAACAAAGTTGAAATCATTCCACAAGTTGGATCTTGATTGGAAATTTTCCACAAGGTAAAATCTGCATTAACAGATACAGTAAAAATTCATATCGACAAAAACAAATCATTTTATTTAACAATCTTTCTAAAAGCTCTTGGATTTACTAAAGAAGGAATCTACCAAATGTTTGGAAGAGTTCCTGAATTAAAAGAAACATTTAAGAAAGATAAAATCTTCACTGAATCTCATGAAGAAACAGTAAGAGAAGCGCAAGAAGCCATCTATCGTTTAATTAGAAAAGGCGATAGAATGACTGCAGAAAGTGCGCGTAACTTAATTCCATCAACTTTATTTAACGAAAAAAGATACAATCTAACAGAAACTGGTAGATTTACTTTAAACCGTAAGTTAAATATCATTGAAAGAATTACTAATTCATACCTTGCAGAACCATTGTATGGAAACGACGGAACTGTTTTGTATGAAAAAGGAATGTATATCACCATTGATGACGCTAAAAAAATTCACGAAGAATTTAGATTGGGTGTTATTCCAATGTGAAGATTACCCGATATTGATGAAACATCATACGGAAATCAATTAGATATTCCAGGTAATGAATCACTATATGAAAGACTATATGTTCCATGTGTTTGAATCTATCCAACAGAAAATGATATGATTCACGACCATAAAGTTCAAGTTTTAGGAAACGATCCAAAATCAACTGAAAACTTTTTATTAATTCCTGACTTAATTGGAACAATTTCATACTTCTTTAATCTATTAGAAAAAGTTGGAGTTGATGATGACCCCGACTCATTGATTAACAAAAGAATTGTTACAATCGGTGAATTACTACAAAATCAATTCAAGGTTGGTTTATTAAAACTTGAAAAGAACACAAAAGAAAGAATTGCATCAAAAGATATTGAAAAAATTACACCAAAGAATGTAACAAACAACAAACCTATCTTTAATCAATTCAAATCTTTCTTTAACACCTCAAAACTTTCACAATTCATGGATCAATGTAACCCATTGGCTGAAATTTCTAACAAAAGAAGAATTACTTCATTAGGGCCACGTGGTTTAAACAGAGATACTGCACAATTTGAGGTTCGGGATGTTCACTCAACACACTTTGGTAGAATATGTCCAATTGAAACTCCCGAAGGTCCTAACATTGGTTTGATTTTAAACCTAGCTTCATTCTCACAAATTGATAAATATGGTTTCATTCAAACACCATATTTCAAAGTTAAAAACAAAGTAGTTGATTTCAGTCAACCTGTTTATCTAACTGCTATTGAAGAAATTGGTTATACATTTGCACAATCTACTGTACATATTGAAAACGATGTTATTGTTGATGAATATGTGATGGTAAGACGTGATAATGAATATGTTCAAGTTAAAGCAGATGAAGTTAACTATCTAGGGGTTTCAAACCGTCAAATGACATCAATTGCTGCGTCTGCAATTCCATTCTTGGAAAACGACGATGCTAACCGTGCTTTAATGGGTTCTAACATGCAACGTCAAGCAGTGCCTGTAATTGCACCTGAAGCCCCATTAGTAGCAACTGGTGTTGAAGCTGATATTGCAAAATATTCTTCAACTAACATTCGTGCAACCAAAGATGGTGTGGTTACATATGTTGATTCAACAATGATTAAAATCGCTCCAAATGGTTCAAAGAAAGAAAAAGAACAAGTTTATAATTTAAGAACCTTTGAACGTTCAAACGCTGGAACTGTGATTCACCAAGTTCCAATTGTTAATGTTGGTCAAAACATTAAAGCAGGAGATCTATTAGTCGATGGACCTTCTATGAAAAATGGTGAATTAGCATTAGGTAAAAACGTGTTAGTCGGTTTTACCACTTGACATGGTTATAACTACGAAGATGCCGTTATTCTATCAGAAAGACTAGTAAAAGATGACGTATATACATCAATTCACATTGAAGAACAAACATTGATGTTTAGACATTCAAAAGCTGGTGAAGACTGATTAACTAACGATATTCCAAACGCATCTAACTACTCAAAACGTTTCTTAGATGAAAATGGTATTGTAAGAATTGGTTCAGAAGTTAGCGCGGGGGATATTTTAGTAGGTAGAACCTCACCAAAAGGTGAAGAAAACCCAACACCTGAAGAGAAATTAATGGCAGCAATTTTTGGTCAAAAAACTGCTTCAAGAAAAGATACCTCTTTAAAAGTTAAACACGGACACAATGGAACTGTTGTTGCAATTGAAATTCTAAGTAGAGAATTCGGCGATCAACTAGAAGATGGTGTTGAAAAAATAGTTAAAGTTTCTATAGCTCAAAAACGTAAAATCAAAGTTGGGGATAAAATGGCTGGACGTCACGGAAACAAAGGTGTTGTTTCAATCGTATTACCAGTTGAAGAAATGCCATATCTAGAAGATGGTACTCCATTAGATATGATGTTAAACCCACAAGGGGTTCCTTCACGGATGAACATTGGACAAATCCTTGAATTACACCTTGGTATGGCAGCTAAGAAACTAAATACTAAATTCGTAACTCCTGTATTTGATGGAATTACACACAACCAAATTAAAGAAATTTTAGAAGAAGCAGAAATTGATCCTTCTGCTAAAACCACTGTATATAGCGGTCAAACTGGTGAAAAGTTCGATCACCCAATTTCAGTTGGTGTGATGTACATGTTGAAACTATATCACATGGTTGATGACAAAATGCATGCGCGTTCAGTTGGTCCATATTCATTAATTACCCAACAACCATTAGGTGGAAAAAGCCAAAATGGTGGTCAAAGATTTGGGGAAATGGAAACATGAGCAATTGAATCATACGGTGCTTCAAACGTATTACAAGAACTACTTACATACAAATCAGATAACATTGTTGGAAGAAACCAAGTATACAATGCCTTATCAAGAAACACCCGTCTTCCAAAACCGGGTATGCCTGAATCATTTAATGTTTTAGCTTATGAATTAAGAGGTTTAGGTATTAAACTTGAAGTTCATGAACGTGAAGCAAATGACAACTACGACGATGAAGAAAGAGTAGATACTAAATACTATCAAGAATTTGAAGGAGGTGCAGAATAATGAAAAAATCTGGAAAATATGCAACCTTAGAAGAAGAGAAAATTGCAAAAATTTCATTAGTTCTTGCAACACCTGAGGATGTTGAAAGTTGATCACATGGTGAAGTTACTAAACCAGAAACTATTAACTATAAAAGCTACAAACCTGAACGTGGTGGATTATTTGATGAAATTATTTTTGGTCCAATGATTGACTACCGTTGTCCAGTTTGTGGTCATAAATATAAGAAAATTAATGAAGGTAGTTTCTGTACTAAAACTGAACTATGTAAACAAGAAAAAGTAGAAATTTTACCTAAAATTTCACGTCGTAATCACATGGGACATATTAAATTAAATAGTCCTGTTGTGCATTTCTGATACTTCAAAGTCGATCACTCAATTATTTATAAATTACTTGGTCTAAAAGTTGGTAAAAATCAAGAAGCCGTTAGAAGAATTGATCTGGAAAACTTAATTTACTATAAAAGTCATATTGTATTAGAATCAGGTGGTTTAAAATCATTACAAAAAAATACCATCATTGATATCAATGATGCTGCAATGATTTATAAAGACGCTCTAGAGGAATTACTACAACGTTTTGAACCGGATACCGAAGATTATGACGATATTAAAGAAACATTAGACGATCTTGTTGATAAAGCTACATCAAAAATTGGTCAAGACTACGGGATTGACTTCTATGAATTAAACGATGTTATTGAACATTATTCAGAAGCAAAAATTGGTACAGGTGCCAAAGCAATTGAATATTTATTAAAAAACATTGATTTACAAGAAGAAAAAAAACGTGTTACTGAAGAGATTAAGAAAATCAACGATGAAGAAATCAAAAACGGAGCAAAAATTGCTTCAACTGCAAAACAAAATCGTGAAAAACTTTATAAACGTCTTCAAGTAATTAATGCTTTCATTGAATCAAAACAAAAGCCAACAAGTATGTTGATCTACAACCTACCTGTTATTCCAGCTGATTTACGTCCTTTAATTCAACTAGACGGAGGACGTCACTCAACATCTGATATAAACGAACTATATCGTAGAGTAATTATCAGAAACAACCGTTTAAAACAATGACAAGAAAAAGATGCTCCTACTTTAGTTATCCAAAACGAATTAAGAATGATTCAAGAAGCAGTTGATGCTTTAATTGATAACCAAAGAAGAACACCAAACCCTGTTTTATCTAAAGACAATCGTCCATTTAAATCAATTTCAGACGCTTTAACTGGTAAAAAAGGTCGTTTCAGACAAAACTTATTAGGGAAACGTGTCGATTATTCAGGACGTTCTGTTATCGTTGTTGGACCGCATTTAAAAATGCATCAATGTGGTATACCTAGAGAAATGGCTGCTAAACTATTTGAACCATGAATTATTTCACGTTTAATCGAAAAAGAAGTGGCTACAACAATTAAAAATGCTAAGAAAATGATTGAGGATTTAAACCCAGTTATTTGACCTCATGTTGCTGATACAATCAAAGGAAGACTTGTATTATTAAACCGTGCACCAACATTACACCGTTTATCAATTCAAGCTTTTGAACCAGTATTAGTTAGAGGAAAAGCAATTAAATTACACCCATTGGTATGTACTCCATTTAACGCTGACTTCGATGGTGACCAAATGGCTGTCCATGTCCCTATTTCAGAACAAGCTTTATTAGAAAGCCGTGAATTAATGCTTGCTAATAAAAACATTCTAGGTCCTAAGGATGGAGAACCTATTATTAACCCTTCACAAGATATGATTTTAGGTATTTACTATTTAACAATAGAAGAAGCTAATGCATTAGGTGAAGGAAGAATTTTTGATAATTTCGATCATATGATGAGAGCATATGAAGCGAAAAAAGTTTCATTACACGCAAGAGTTGCATTACCTATTTCTGGAGTAAAAGCAACAAATGTAAAAATGTTTGAAAATCCAGAGGATAAACCAAAATATATTATTTCAACTGTTGGTAAATTCATTTTTAACAGCATTTTCCCAAAAACATTCCCATTCATTTATGACAATAAAGTCGTTAAAGCTAAATCATTGGATGAATATGTTTTAGGTATGGATAAATATATTGTTCCAGCTGGTACAAATATTCTAGATTACATTAAAATGGAACTATCAATTCAAGAAGCATTCAACAAGAAAAACATTGCTAAAATTATTCGTTATGTATTTAACAAATATGTAGCAACCATTTCTGTTGAAGATCTTGCATCAGTAATTAATAAAATCAATGATGTATCAACATCTGATATTGAACTTGAATTCTTTGAACTAAACAACCACAAAGGTCGCAAGTTAGATAAAGAACATGCAATGATTTTAGGTTCATTCACTGTTGAAGAAATTAAATCATTAGTTTCACGTACTCCAGAACGTGCAAACGGCGCACAAATTCCTTTTTCTGCAGAAGAAAAAGCTGAAATTCTTGACAAAGTATGATTTAAATACACTAACATCGTAGCATCAATCCTAGATGAAATTAAAGATTTAGGATTCAAATACTCAACTAAATCAGGTATTTCAATCTCTATTACTGACATTCTAGAAACTGATAAAAAATCTGAATACATCGCAGATGGAGATAAATACATTGAACAGTTAAAAGAATACTACAATCAAGGTTTCATTACCGATGATGATAGATATACTTTAACTATTAAAAAATGATCTGAAATTAAAGACTCAATTCAAGCTGAATTACAAGACATTATTAAACAAAACCCATCAAACCCAGTTATTACAATGATTAACTCAGGAGCACGGGGCAATATCTCTAACTATGTTCAATTAGCAGGTATGCGGGGATTAATGGCTAACAACACCAAAACCACTAAAGCCGATGCTAAAAACGATATTGTTGTTCGTTCAACAGTTGAAGTTCCTGTTAAATCTTCATTCATTGAAGGACTAACTGCATTTGAGTTCTATTCATCAACCCACGGGGCTAGAAAGGGACTAACCGATACTGCCTTGAACACAGCTAAATCAGGTTATTTAACTCGTCGTTTAGTAGACGTAGCACAAAATATCGTTGTTCGTGAAGAAAATTGTGGATCTGACTACGGTTACATCGCGCGTGATATTGTTGATACAAAAACTAAACAAATTATCGTTCCTTTAAGTGAAAGAATTGTTGGAAGATACACAAATAAAGCAATTTATAATCAAAATAAAGAATTAATTGCCGAAAGAAACACATTAATTACAGAAAAAATCGCGCAAAAAATTATTGAAGCTGGATTTACTGAAGTTGAAATTAGATCGATTTTAGGATGCAACACCAGAAACGGTGTATGTAAGATGTGTTTTGGTAAAGACCTAGCAACTAACAGAATTGTAAACATAGGTGAAGCAGTTGGTATCATTGCTGCTCAATCAATTGGTGAACCTGGTACTCAATTAACCATGCGTACTTTCCATACAGGAGGGGTAGCTGGAGCTGAAGATATTACAGGTGGTTTCACTAGATTAAGTGAATTAATTGACGCACACGAACAACCATGAGGTCAACCAGCAACTATTTCACCATTTAAAGGTGTGGTAGAAAAAATTGAAATTGATGAAAAGAACAACACTCATCATTTAGTAACCATTGCTACATTAGATGCAAACAATGTTTTACAACACAAAAAAGTATTTGTTGAAACTAAGAAGAAATTAAGAGTAAAAGAAGGCGATTCTGTAAGAATTGGTCAAAAACTTTCAGAAGGACCTGTAATTCTAAAACGTCTACTTGAATTAACAGATACCATTACTGTTCAAAACTATCTATTAAAAGAAATTCAAAGAATCTATCGTATTCAAGGGATTGCAATTTCTGATAAATATATCGAAATTATTATTCGTCAAATGATGTCTAAGATTGTAATTCACGACCCAGGTGATTCTAAATTCTTTGCCGGAGCTATTGTTGATATCTTTGACTATCAAGAAGAAAACGCAAGTCTATTAACTAAAGGTATGAAACCTGCTTTTGGTGAGGTAGTAATTAAAGGAGCAAAACAAGTTCCATTACTATCAGATTCATTCCTAGCAGCCGCTTCATATCAAGAAACAAGCAAGATTTTAGTTCATGCAGCAATTTCATCAAGAAATGACAATTTAAATGGATTGAAAGAAAACATTATCATTGGTAAGAAAATTCCAGCTGGTACTGCTTTATTCCCATTTGAAAAGAATTCAAAATACGACATCAAACCAGCAATTCAATACTTCAAACAAGAAACTGAAGAGCAAGAATTTGATAATTTTGTTCCATTAGACATTGAAAAATTCAATCAAGAAATTGATGAAGAATGAAATGAAACAATGCAAGAGGAAGTAATTGAAGAAGAAGATAGCTTTGATGACGATTACAATGACGACAATGATTATTAATTAACATTTAAAAAAACACAGAAACTTTAATTCTGTGTTTTTAATTTAATTTTATAATTCATTTAATTTATTAATCAATTGTTCAAAATCAACTTGTGTAGTTAACTCTTGGTTAATTTGTTTATAAATAACTCTGTTGTTTGGATCTAAAATAAACATTCCTCTTGCTAGTAAATGAATTTCTTTAATAACAATACCTAATTGATGACCAACATATAAATCATAGTAATCTGAATACATTTGAATGCTTCCGATTGGATGGCCTAAAGTTGCATAACTATTTAATGCAGTTGGTAGATCAGCTGAGAAACTAACAAAGTTGATATTTGGATATGATTGGGAAATTTTAGATAATTCAAGAATTTGCATATCGCAAACTTGAGTATTAATTGAAGGGAAAGTTGCTAGGACTGTGTATTTTTGTTCATTATTGAATAGTTTTTGTTCAAATGAACCAATTAAAGCCCCTTTTAATTCAACTTGATCATTTATTTTAATTTCTTCATCCATTAAATGTAATGGATTGTTTTTCATAGTAATTGTTCTCATGTTTTTCCTTTCGTAATTATTATATTGAGTTTTGTTTAAATAATTTAGAATTCAGTATTACGATTTAATTGATTTATCTAAATTTAATTTATAATTTATAAATTATGGATCAAAAAATAATTAAAAATAATTTAGGTTTTTCCGGTGATTTGTTTGTATATCAAGACAAATCAATGTTTAATTATTCAGTTGATACCATTATGTTAGGTAATTTTGTTTCTATTAACCGCAAGGTTTCAAATATTCTTGAGGTTGGCACTAATAACGGAGCTTTATCAATTTTCATTGCTAGTCGTTCAAAAAATATTCATATTGATGCCATTGAAATTCAAAAAAGAGCAGTTGAATTGGCTAAAAAGAATGTTTCACTTAATAAATTAGATGAACAAATTAATGTTATTCACGCAGATTTTAATCAATATTGCAATGAATATGCTTTTAAATGTGGTAATAATTTAGCAAAGAAATATTCAATGATTGTTGCTAATCCTCCTTATTACAATGAAAACTTTAACCTTGATAGAATTGCAACAACAGAAGCACAGAAAATAGCTACACATGAAATTATGTTGAATCTAGAGCAATTAATTCAAGGTTCATCACGGATTATTGAACAAAAAGGTTATCTATCTATTGTTCTTCCAATGGCTAGATACATTGATTTAATCTGTTTATTAAGAAAATATAATTTTGAACCTAAAAGAGTTCAACTAATTTATACACGTGTAGATTCACTTCCAAAATTTTGTTTAGTAGAAAGTCGTTTCAATGCCGGTTGAGGAACATTTTTTGAAAAGAATATATATCTGCATTATGATGATAAAAATAATCACGAATATCGTAGTGAAACAAAAGTATTATATAGTCCAAGAAAGGTAGATCATGAATAAAAAAACATTTTACATTTCAACTCCAATTTATTACCCAAGCGGTAATTTACATATCGGTCATCTATTAACTACAACCTTAGCATGAGTTTATAAAAACTATAAAGCTAATCAAAATTACGATACATTTTTCGTAACAGGAATTGATGAACATGGTCAAAAGATACTAAAAAAAGCGATTGAAAATAATTTAGATCCCCAAACATATGTTGATATGCAATGCCAAAAATTCATTGATCTATGAAAAAAACTTGATATTGATTATGATTTTTTCTCAAGAACAACTTCATTACAACATACTCAAACTATTGAATTAATATTTAATAAAATGTTGGAAAAGGGATTGATTTATAAAGGCGCTTATGAGGGACTTTATTCAGTTGAAGACGAAGAGTTTTTTACTAAAACCCAAGCTTTATTAATTGATAATCAATATTATCATCCAACTTCCAAACATTTATTACAAGAAGTAAGTGAAGAAAGTTATTTCTTTAATATGGAAAAATTCACTCCTTGAATTAAAGAATTTTTTGAAACAAATAGTGATTTTTTAACAAATGATGCTACTAAAAAAGAATTAATGAACAACTTCATTAATCAAGGATTATCTGATCTATCAGTTACTAGAATTGCTTTTGATTGAGGAATTAAGGTGTTAAAAAATCAAACCCCTCAACATGTAATATATGTTTGATTAGATGCATTATTTAACTACCTAACTGCTTTAAATATATATTCAGATAATGACGACAATTATTTAAAATTCTGAAAAAATGGGGATGAAAGAGTCCATGTGTTAGCTAAAGAAATTTCTCGTTTTCATGCCATATATTGACCAATCTTTTTAAAATCATTAGATATTAATCTGCCAACTAAAGAAGTAATTCATTCATGAATTATTACTCCAGAGGGTAAAATGTCTAAATCAAAAGGAAACGTAATTGAACCATTGCCTTTGATTGAAAAATATGGCGCAGAAGAAATTAAGTATTTCTTTAGTTCACAAGTAAATATTAATAATGATTTCTCATTTAGTGAAGATCTATTGATTAATGTATTAAATGCCGATCTAGCAAATAACTTTGGTAATCTATTGAATAGAGTTGCTAAAATGGTAAATCAATCATTTGAAAATGGAACAACTTATATAGCAAGCCAATTAACATCAATTGATTGCGAAATTTATACACTTTTAAAAGAAAATTACGATGAATATAAATTACATTTCAATGAATTTAATGCTGATAAAGCCTTTAAAAAAGCTATTCAATTTAGTTCTAAATTAAATGAATATATCGATCGTACAGAACCTTGAAAATTAAAAGAAAACCCAGAACGCTTAAATGTCGTATTAAATACATTGTTAAACGGAATTTATGCAGTTAACTACATGTTAAACCCTGTTTTAAAACAAAAAACAAGAAAGATTAATGAATTTCTAAACATTAATGAATTTTCTGAAACAAAACTCTTTGATTTTACAAAGTTTGACAATGTAAAAGTTGATGTTAAAGAAATATTATTCCCAAGAATTAAATAAATCTAGTTACCTAGATTTTTTTATACATCTTTTTGGTAAAATTAGTTAATTATGAGATTTATTGATGAAGTTAATATTTTTGTGCAAGCAGGAAAAGGCGGAAACGGAATTATTAGTTTCCGTCGTGAAGCACACGTAGATAAAGGTGGCCCAGATGGTGGCGACGGTGGTAATGGAGGATCTGTGTTCTTTAAAGGCGATGCAGGTGAAAATACTCTATTACAGTTTTACTATCAAAATAAAATCGTTGCCAAAGATGGTGAAAACGGAAAACCAAAAAACGCATATGGAGCAAACGCTGAAGATTTAATTGTTAAAGTGCCTTTCGGAACAATGGTTTATGACAAAGAAAATAAATTAATTGCCGATGTGATTGATGATCAACTATATTTAATCGCAAAAGGTGGTAAAGGTGGTCGTGGTAATTTGAAATTTAAATCATCAAGAAACACAGCTCCAAGAATTTGCGAAAATGGATTAAGTGGTGAAAAACATGAGTTACATTTAGTGCTTAAGGTTTTAGCTGATATTGGATTCGTTGGAAAACCATCTGCTGGAAAAAGTACCATTCTTTCATTAATTAGTAATGCAAAACCAAAAATCGCAGATTATGATTTTACAACATTAGTTCCACAATTAGGAATGGTACAATATTACGATAAGTCATTTGTTGTGGCTGATTTACCTGGTTTAATTGAAAAAGCCTCAGAAGGTAAGGGTTTGGGTATTCAGTTTTTAAAACACATTGAAAGATGTAAGGTCATTGCCCATATTATAGATTTTGGTTCAGAGAATAAAAATCCAATTGAAGATTATGAAGTTATTAATAACGAACTTAAATCATATAATCTAAAACTTGAACAACTTCCACAAGTTGTGATTGCAAACAAATCAGATCTACCATCTTTTGAACAACACTTAAGTGAATTTAAAAAGAAATTTAAAAAGGTTAAATTAATTCCATATTCAGCACTATATAATGAAAATATTGACGTTATTAAAAACGCTCTTTGAAATGCTTTAGATAAAGTTCGTCAAAATGTAAGTTTAGTTGAACAAAATGAAGATGTTGTTGTTGTATCAATGAAAAAAGATCCAATTAAAATTCATCGTTTAAATGAAAATACATGAGAAATCACTGGTGAAGAAGTAATTGAAGCATACGAAAGAATTCCATTAGTTTCATTAGATAACTTATGAAGATTAAATAAAAAATTAAGTTCATTAGGTGTTCATGATTTAATTAGAAGTCATAATGTTAAAAACGGCGACACTATAAGAATTAAAGATTACGAATTTAGTTGAAACGAGGAAGATTTTCAACAAGAAAAATATTAATTTTTGTTAAAAAAGATTTTTTTTCTTTATAATTAATAACGCATTACAACGAAAAATGCGTCGTGGAGAAGTAGCTCAGCTTGGCAGAGCGCTTGGTTTGGGACCAAGTGGTCGCAGGTTCAAATCCTGTCTTCTTCACCATTTATGGGGGGGTAGCTCACCTGGCCAGAGCGCCTGCCTTGCACGCAGGAGGTAGAGGGTTCGAGTCCCTTCCTCTCCACCATTATGGCACTGTAGCTCAGTTGGTTAGAGCGTCCGGTTCATACCCGGAAGGTCAAGAGTTCGACTCTCTTCGGTGCTACCATATGACAAGCCCAACGAGCTTACATAAAGATCGGACCCATAGCTCAATGGTTAGAGCAACCGGCTCATAACCGGTCGGTTACAGGTTCGAGTCCTGTTGGGTCCACCACGGGCAATTACCCAAGCGGCTGAAGGGAGCAGTCTTGAAAACTGTCAGGGCTTCACGGCCCTCGGGGGTTCGAATCCCTCATTGCCCGCCATATAGCGGAGTAGAGCAGTCGGCAGCTCGTTGGGCTCATAACCCAAAGGTCATTGGTTCAAATCCAATCTCCGCAACCACGGTCCAGTGGTAAAGTGGTTTAATACGCTTCCCTGTCACGGAAGAGATCGCGGGTTCAATTCCCGTCTGGACCGCCATTATTGGCTCTGTAGCTCAGTTGGTAGAGCAACGGACTGAAGCTCCGTGTGTCGCTGGTTCGATTCCTGCCGGAGCCACCATTTCAGAAATGATCAAGACCTATGGGTCTTTTTTTTATATTTTTTTGACAAGAAATAATAAAAAGGTTTATTATTGAATTTAATATTATTTAATATAATATTAATATAAAAAAGGAGGAAACAAAATGTCTATAAAATCTAAATTAGATCAATTTTATACATCTCCTTTAATCGTTGATATTTTCTTAAATAAAATCATCGATCTAAATTTAATTAATAAAAATTCATATATTATTGAGCCTTCTGCTGGTGATGGGAAGTTTATTGACGGATTTCAAAGATATTTACCAGAAAACGATTTTATTGCATTTGATATTGAAAAAAATCACCCACTAGTAAATGAACAAGATTTTTTAAAAACAAATTTATTATATTCACCAAACAATATAGTTATTGGAAACCCACCATTCGGTAATAGAGCTACTTTAGCAGTTGATTTTATTAATCATTCAGCGGAATTTAGTGATGTTATTTGTTTTGTTTTGCCAATTCAATTTAAAAGATGAAATGTTCAAAAACAAATCAATCCTGAACTAAAATTGATTTATTCAAGTGATAATTTACCTTACAATTCTTTTTTATTAAATAACAAACCTTATAACGTAAATTCTTTTTTGCAAATATGAGTTAGAGATAGAGATAACAAATTTGATGATTTAAGAATTAAAGAAGCACCACAAAATAAACATTCAGATTTCTCTTTGTATATTCACAATAATACAAAAGAAACATTGAAATATTTTGATAAACAAACATATGATTGAGATTTTGCAGTTCATAGACAAGGTTATTATGATTACAATAAAAAAATATTGAATGAATCAGAATTAATTACTAATCGCCAATATTTGTTTATAAAAATCAATAACCCCATTGCAAATGAAGTTTTTAAACATATTGATTTTGATAAATTAGCAAATTCTAATACAGTTGTTAAAGGATTTTCTAATACAGATTTAGTAAAAGAATATATTGAAATTAAAAAAAATATATCAACAGTTTAGTCGATATACATTCAGACATTTCAGCTAGAAGTGGTTCCACCAGTTTTAGCTGAATATTTTTTTCCTGAATTTTTAGGTCATTCATAATTATTTTTTCAATTTAGTAGGAATTTCAATTTTAAATTTTTATTCCGCAAGATAATTGTTATTCTTTGTTTAGCTTCGTTGGAACCGATATTTTCTATTTCTCAATTATCAATGGTATTTAATAATTCTTTATATTCAATGCATTTAGGTGTAATTAAACATTTAATTGTTGGAACGTTAATATTTTCACGATTGCCACTAGAGATTAATAGTTTATTTAACTCCTTATTATTTACTTTTAGTTTTGATAATTTCATCATTTGAACCAATTGATCAATAACTGTTTGTAAATTGTTTAACAAATCATCTTCGTTTGTTATTCCTTCATTTATACATTTTCTTTGATAATTTATTATTGTTTTGTTCATTTCTTTGAAATTAAATGACATTTCATCATTATTAAATAATGTATTCATTTTTTTATTACCAATATTTGCTAATGTCTCGGAACCAAATTTCATTTCTAAATTAACTATTTTAGAAATGCCATTTTCGTCAGTAAAAGAAACATATGCATCTGCGTCTAATTGATTGTTATTTTTATTTTTGAAAATTTTTATATTCTTGATATTTAAGAAATGATCGTTTATTAAATTTTTCAACATTGGATTTAATTTATCAAATAAATTAATTACTTCATTTTTTGTTAAATTACGATAATTTACAGGTTTATTTGCATCATTGATTTTAATAAAATCATTTACAATTTTTAATTTCTTTTCTTCATCTAATGAATAGTATTCATCGCAACATATATACTCTAAAATTCTTATACTTTTATCAACGTTCATTTAAATTTATCCTTTATATTTAAATTTATTATATCTAATAATTTAATTAAATCTGATATTAAAGAAAGTTATAGGAAAATAAGTTCTGTTTTTTCGCTTTTATTTAGTTATTTTTTATAGGTTAATATATAATATTAAACATTATGATAACCGCTATTACAGTATTCGGTATTCTAGCCTCAGTTTGTACCGTTGGCTTAGGATTACCTCAATTAATTCATCAATTAAAGAAAAAAGAAACCGGAGATGTTAACTTTATATCATTTTGAGTGTTTTATTTAGGGTTACTTGTATGAATCATATTTGGAACATTTCAATCAGGAAATATAGGTGACAAACCATACATTTTCATTGCTAACTTTATATGTATTTTCTTCTATTCAATGACAATGTATTTTGTGTATTACTATCACAAAAAAGTGCAATTAGCTACCAAAAGAAAAGTTTTAATTCCAATTATTTTAGTTATTCTAGCTTCAATTGCATTCCTATTAATATTTATCTTTAGAGTATATAAAGTATTTAAAATTGGTGTAGACGCAAATGGTTCAGATATTTACTTTGATCCAAACTTTGGTGAAAATGGAACATTAATTTTTGGATTTATTGCTCCATCATTTACTACATTTGCTTTCTTACCTCAAATTATTCAAAACTTCAAAAATAAAGATTTTAGTGGAATAACACCTTACATGCCATTGCTATATATCATCAATAACACATTCTGAATTTTAAACTTCAGTTTATTAATCGCAATGATTGGTGATAAAGCTGCTATTGGTGGTCTAGCATGACAAATTATTTCAACAATTATCTTTGGAACACAATTTATAGCAACTGTTTGCTGAATTAAATCGGTAAAAAGAAAAAATCAGGAAGATTATTCAAGAACCAATTTAGCAGAAGTTAAATAAGCTCTTAATAAATTACTCTTTCCTAATTCAATCCCACCGAAATATCTAACAATAAAGATTCCTTTATTTGTTAGATTTTTATTTTCTAGTAATTTATATAAAGGAATTCCCGCAACCCCTTTAGGTTCGCGATCGTCAGTATAACCATTTGAAATTTCTAAATCGTTGTTAATTAAATAAGCATAAACAATATGTTTAGCTTTGGGATGTTCTTTTCTTAAATTGTTTAAGATTTCTTTAGCTTCTTCTTTGGAATTGATATTAAAAAGATAACTAATAAATTTTGATTTTTTAATTTCATAAATAGCCATTTTAATAATTATATTGTTATAATTAACACTATGTTAAAAATTGAAGTTAAATATTCAGAAAGAATCGATAAATATATTGCAAACAATAGCGAAATTAGCCGAAATGATATTCAATCATTAATATCAGAAGGGGCAGTTTTTGTTAATGGCGTAAAGATTAACAAAAACAAATATGTTGTTAAGGAATTTGACGTTATTGAAGTCATTAAAATGATTGAAAAACAAACCAATATTGAACCTGAAGAAATTAAATTAGATATTGTTTATGAAAATGAAGATTATTTAATTATTAATAAACCATCAGGTATGGTAGTTCATCCAGCACCTGGCCATAAAAGTAGTACATTAGTAAATGCTTTAATGTATCACTTTAAAAACAATTTAAGCAATGTTAATGGTTTATTGAGATTAGGAATTATTCATAGAATTGACAAAGACACATCAGGACTTTTAATAATTGCTAAAAACAACGATACACATAATTACTTTGCTAATTTGTTAAAAAATCACGAAATCAAACGTACTTATTATGCAATTGTTGACGGAGTTATCGAAAATAAAATTATGCATTTAGATCTTCCAATTGGTAGAGATCCTAAAAATCGTCAAAAATATACAGTAACTGATAAAAATTCAAAACACGCCTTTACGATGATTGAAGTTTTAAAATATATCAAAATTAACAATCAAAATAAAACTGTAATTAAATGTAATTTAAAAACAGGAAGAACACATCAAATTAGAGTTCATCTAAAATATATCAATCACCCAGTTTATGGTGATCCAATATACAACAAAAGTATTGATGAATTTAATCAAAGATTACATGCAAAGGAACTAGATTTTATTGATAATAAAGGAATTGCTCAACATTTCGAAATTCCATTGCCTGATATTATGGAAAAAGAAATTAACGAAAATTAATCAATTATCCATTAGGATAATTAAATTAATTTATAATTTTAAACGAAGGAGGTTATATGCAAGAAAATTTAAGTGGATCACAATTTGATCCAAGAAACTATAAAAGCGAATCAGAATTTTATGACGAACATAAAAAATCAATCATTCTTTGATTCCTTCTTCCAATAGTTATTTTTGTAATTTCTTTAATATTATATGTTGCAGGTATTGTTGAATTCGTTGCTCATGAAACAGTTTATCACTTCCGTCATTTAGAAATTCAAGGAAATACAGAAGCAACTTGACTTTCATTGCGGAAATCATTTATCATTGTTAAGTCAATTACTGCCTGTTTTTATCTAGGATTATTTATATGAATGATCACAAGTTTATCAGTAGCTTCTAAAAGTAAGTCATTGTCTAGATTTTCATTTCTTTTATTGATCATTGTAGATATTGTTTCAATTATTTCTATTATTAACTTTGCAATGAATTTTATATACTGAATTCCATATTTAGGTTGAACAACCAATATTTTAGGATTTACAAGTACAATTATTTATTTTGCTTTCTTTGTATTATGAACAATTAAAACTAAAGGTTATATCAGAAAATCAAAACAAATTCTTTTCTTTTTAAGAATGAAAGAAGAAAACCCAATGTTTGATCAATTCTTTGGCTCATCAAACGGTTTTAGTTTCCAAACAGAAAATGCAAAATCAGAAGAACAAGAAGATACTGTTATCTTGGCTGATAAAAATGAAAAAGTTGAAAACAATTCAACAACAATTGATTTCAAACAAAAATTGCAAGATTTAAATGATGATCAATTAAAGACATTAGCTTCAAAATTAAATATTTATGGTTATGAAGAATTAAATCGTAAGGAATTAATTGAAAAAATCGCAGTTGTATTTAAAGAAAATTCAGATAACAAACCAAAAGATGATCAAGATAATAAAGGTGAGAAATAATGATCTATCTTAACACGACTACCGATAGTACAACTCAACCAGCTCCAAGTCCAGTTGCACCTGTACCATCAACTGAACAAACAAGCTCTATTCCTTACACAACTTTTGCATTGATTGCTCTATTTGTAATGATTGCTTCATATTTAATTGTAAAATGAATCATTAATTTCAAACGTAGTATTGACAAAACAAAATCTACTTTGAAACACGAATTAGTGACTAGATATGTTCAAGGATTTAACTGAAAAAGCAGTGCGATATTAAACATTATCATTATTAACGTTTTATCAATAACTGTTGTGTTATTTGGAATTATATATTTAGCTAAAAAATACGAAAAACCATTATCATCTGCGGCGCTTTCTGGATTTTATGGTTCTATTGCCATTGGACTATTATTATTAATTATTTTCTGAATCAGTTATATTATTTTATTCATTAACGGTTTTAAAGATGCACAATATCATCATAAAAAAGATCTAGAAGCTGAATTAAAAGCAATTAAAAATAGTTTAAATATTAACAACTATGATCATCCAGAATTGATTAAATTAGATATTGAAAAAATCAAAGCTGAGAACCCACTTGGTACTAAAGTTATTGCTAAATTTATCTATCAATATAATCATTTACAAGAACAAAAATTAGAAAAACAATATTTAACTTATTTAGATCAAATTTTTAAAATCAATCTATTTCTTGAATCACTTGAAGCAATGGAAAAAAGCGAAAAACAAAATATTGAAAAAATTGAAAATCAAGAAAACGAAACCAAAGAAGTTGTTGAACAAAAAAGCGATACTGAATTAACTAAACTTGAAAAAGAAATTATTTGAATGGAAAGAGCAGATCGCAAAGTAACAATTATTAAAGAAGCGAATAAATTGGAAAAATCACTTTCTAAAGAAGAGATACAAAAAAGATATGAAGAATATCTATATACAATTAGAAACGAAGATCCATTACATGCTAATGTTCAAAGAAATAGCTGATTGACATACCGTGATTCAGACATAGAAGATCTATTCTATAATCCAAATAGCTACGTAATCTATTCAATTGATAATGGGCAAACTTCTTTAGAGCTTTCTTACAAAAACTTCATTATCTATTACAAAGATTTATTAATTAAAAAGTTTTATTCTACAAAATAGTGAAATTATCGCTTAAAACAAGCGGTAATTTTTTTATAAAAAAAATGTAATACACCGGGTATGTTGTTGTATAATATTATACGTATTTTAGAAATTGCAAAATACCAAACATAAAATATTAAAACATTAAAATGAAAGGATACAAATATGCCTACAATTAGCCAACTAATTACAAAAGGCCGTAAAGACAAGACAACAAAATCTAAAGCGCCTGCTTTAGGTATGATGTATAACTCTTTACAAAAGAAAGAAAATCGTATCCCTAGCCCATTTAAACGTGGTGTATGTACTAGGGTTGCGACAATGACCCCTAAAAAACCTAACTCAGCTATTCGTAAATATGCCCGTGTTAGATTATCAAACGGTCAAGAAGTTACTGCTTATATTCCAGGTGAAGGACACAACTTACAAGAACACTCAGTTGTTTTAATCCGTGGTGGTAAAGTTAAAGACTTACCAGGGGTAAGATACACAATCGTGCGTGGTACACAAGATGCAGCGGGAGTTGCAAACAGAAAACAAGGTCGTTCTGTATACGGAACAAAAAGACCAAAAGCATAATTCAATTAATTAGAAAGGAAAATAATATATGTCAAGAAAACACAAAGCACCTGTTAGAGACGTACTTGCAGATCCAGTTTTTAACTCAAAAATTATTACCAAACTAATTAACACAATTATGTTAGATGGTAAGAAATCTATCGCTGAATCAATTTTATACAACGCATTTGAAATTATTAAAACCAAAACCGGAAAAGAAGGAATTGAAGTATTTAACGTGGCACTTGAAAACATTAGTCCACAATTAGAAGTAAGATCAAGAAGAGTTGGTGGATCAAACTACCAAGTTCCTTGTGAAGTTAGTGCAAAAAGAAAACAAACATTAGCACTAAGATGACTTATTCAATATGCAAGATTAAGAAACGAAAAAACTATGGATGAAAAATTGGCAAATGAAATTATTGATGCATCAAACAAAATGGGTGGTGCAATTAAGAAACGTGAAGATACCCACAAGATGGCTGAATCAAACAAAGCATTTGCTCACTTTAGATGATAGTAAGGTCGGAACTTAATTATGGCAAGAGAATATAATATTGAAGATTACCGTAATATCGGTATTATGGCGCATATTGATGCTGGTAAAACAACAACTACAGAAAGAGTTTTATACCACACAGGAAAAATTCATAAAATTGGTGAAACACATGATGGTGCTAGCCAAATGGACTGAATGGTTCAAGAACAAGAAAGAGGTATTACAATTACCTCTGCAGCTACAACTGCTTATTGATTAGGAAAAAGATTAAACATTATCGATACACCAGGACACGTTGACTTTACAATTGAGGTTGAACGTTCACTTAGAGTATTAGATGGTGCTGTAACCGTTTTAGATGCACAAAGCGGGGTTGAACCACAAACTGAAACAGTTTGAAGACAAGCATCTAACTACCGTGTACCAAGAATTGTTTATGTAAATAAAATGGATAAAGCTGGAGCAAACTTTAAAGCTTCTGTTGAGTCTCTTAGAAGATTATTAGGAGCAAATGCTCACGCTATTCAATTAAATATCGGTGCTGAATCATCATTTAACGGAATTATTGATTTAGTTGAAATGAAAGCTTATGAATATGACGGAAAAGAAGATGAAAATGCATTAGAAATTGAAATTCCTAAAGATTTATTAGAAGAAGCACAACTAATGCGTATGTCATTAGCTGAAGCTGTTGCTGATTTTGATGAAGATTTAATGGCTGTTTTATTAGAAGAAGGTGAAGTAACACCTGCTATGTTAAAACAAGCTATCAGAAAAGCTACATTAACAGCTACATTCTATCCAGTTGTTTGTGGAACATCATTTAAAAACAAAGGTGTTAAATTAATGTTAAACGCTGTTGTTGACTATCTACCTAGCCCAGTTGACATTCCAGCTATGAAAGCATATAAAGGAGAATCAGCTGAAGAAATTCACATTCCTGCTTCAGATGATGAATTCTTCTCTGCATTAGCATTTAAAGTTATGAACGACCAATACGTTGGTAACTTAACATTCTTTAGAGTTTATTCAGGAGTTCTAAATAAAGGTTCTTATGTAATGAACTCAACTAAACAAGTTAAAGAAAGAATTGGACGTATTCTATTAATGCATGCTAACTCAAGAACTGATATTGATGAAGTTAGATCAGGTGATATTGCTGCTGCTGTTGGACTAAAAAGTACAACAACAGGAGATACTCTAATTGATGAAAAATACAAAGAAATTACATTAGAAAATATGAATTTCCCTGAACCAGTTATTTCACAAGCTGTTGAACCAGCTACCAAAGATGCTTCAGAAAAATTATCTCTAGCATTGCAAAGATTATCAGCAGAAGACCCAACATTTAAATACTACACAGACGAAGAAACAGGTCAAACAATTATCGCTGGTATGGGTGAATTACACCTAGATATCATTGTAGACCGTCTAAAAAGAGAATTCAAAGTGGAAGTTAGAGTTGGAGCTCCTCAAGTTTCATACCGTGAAACTATTACTAAATCAGCTGAAGTTGAAGGTATTCACAAGAAACAATCAGGTGGTAAAGGTCAATATGGTCACGTTTGAATTAAATATGAACCAAACCCAGATGGTGGTTTTGAATTTATTGATAAAATCGTTGGTGGAAAAATTCCTAAAGAATACATTAAATCAATTGAAAAAGGTTTAAGAGAAAAAATGGATATTGGTATTTTAGCTGGATATCCAATGATTGACATTAAAGCTACATTATTTGATGGTTCATACCATGAAGTAGATAGTTCTGAATTAGCATATAAAATTGCTGCTTCTAAATCATTGACTAAAGGTAAAGAATTATTAGGCACTGTTTTACTTGAACCAATTATGGACGTTGCAGTTGTTGTTCCTGAAGACTTCTTTGGAGATGTTATGGGAGATATCTCAAGAAGAAGGGGACAAGTTAGAGATAACGAAACTAGAAATGATGGTGCACATGTTATTAAGGCATATGTTCCATTGAGTGAAATGTTTGGTTATGCAACTGAATTAAGATCAATGACAACCGGTAGAGGAACATACCAAATGTGATTTGATCACTATGAAAAATTACCACGTAATTTAGCTGATGAAATTATTAAAAAACGTGGTGGTTCAAAAGTTGATGACGATGAATAATTATTAAAACCAAGTTGCATACTTGGTTTTTTTTATCTGCATTTATATAAAAATACATTTATTGTTTTAATATAAATAGATATAGAAAAGTAATAAAATATAAATAATGTTGTTATGTAAAATACAGCAGATATTTTTTAAAAAACATAGGAGTAACATGACTAAAAAAAGCAAAATTCTATGAAGTGTTATGGCTGGGATGACACCACTATTTGGTGCAACTACCTTAATGTCAACTAAATGTGGTGAGCCAAAACCAAATATCAATAAATCATACGAAAAAGTAGAATCATATAATAAACAACTTACTCCAATTAAAAAGCAAGTTGAATCAATGGAAGAAGTAATTTCTAAAAAAAATGAAGAAATTACCAAATTGAATGAAGAATTAACTAAATTAAATGAAAATTCTACGATGGGCGAAACCGAAAAATCATCTAAAATCGCAGAAATAAATAAAAAAATTGAAGCTATTAATAGCGAAATTCAAAATCAAACTACAATTTTAAATAAGAACCTTGAAGAAATTGAGCGTTTAAATAATTTAAAAATTAATGAATTACAAATAATTGCTTCATCAGAAGAAGGCAGCGAAAAAGATAAGAAATTTACTGCTGAATATATTATTTTATTAAAGGATTTATATTCAAAAGAATTGGACAAATTAGGATTAAATCCTACTAACGCCGCCCCAACTGCGGATGACGATAAAAAAATGGTTACTGAAATTGATAAATTTATTAATCGGATTAACGAAATTAAAAAAGTTAATTTGACAAGTGATTCAATTGCATGAGCAAATGGACTAAAATTCAATTGAGAAATTGAAAAAGGAAATCACGATAAAGGTTTAAGATACTTATTAAGTACATTTAATTGAGGGCCAAGTGATACATATGCAGCAAATGGATTTTATGGTTCAATTGTTGCTGATCCCGATTCTGGCGCTAAAGTATTTAAACAATGAAAAGCAACTTTAAAAGAAGCAATTGAATTAGGGTTGGTTCCTTCAAAAGTTTGAATTAAGTCAAATATAAATGCTTTTGTTAAAGAATATTATGCAGATAGATTAGCCAATTTCTATAAATCAGAAGCTAATTCAATTAAATTAAAAGATTTAATTGCTTATAAATCAAATGCCGTTAAACCTGCTGATACAGACGAAGCTGAATGAGCCGCAAAACAAGCAATTGATGAATTTTATGATTTTTATATTACTGAATATTACAAAGCATCAAGTTATGGATTTGGTGAAAATCTAACTGAATTTGTGTTATCAAAAACCAATGATGTTAATGAGCTAGAAGATACAATTGAAGTTAATGTTGATAATACATATAAAAAAATATATGGATTAGGATATACACAAAAAGATTTAAATGAAACAAAAGTAGGTATTGGATTTATGCCTGGTAAACCAGGTGGTTTAACTGGCGATGATCTATATAAACAATACCTAAAAATGGTTACAACTTCAAACTTAACTCCTCAAGAAATTTATGAAGAAGGGTATAAATCATCTAAAGATGCAGCTAATAATATGCAAAAAATAGCAACTGAAGTTGCAAAATTAATCACAGGTAATGATAATACAGAATGAACACCAACCATTAAATATGATGAAGATGGTATTGGTGAAAAACCTGCTAAAGAAATAAAATTGCATATTAGAAATGCACAAGGTGAAATTAATTTACCTGAATTTAATAAATGATTAAATGCCGAAGATTTCTTCTTTGGTAGAGAGGAATCAAGTTATTACACAGATGAATTAAAGAGATCTTTAAAAGAAGATCCAAATCTAAAGGATTCAAGAGATCATTTAACTAAATTAGATTATGACCATTTATTTGCCGATTCAAATAAAAACGAAGAATATGGAAGCATTACTAATGAACAATTCTACTATGGAGCTCTAGAAGCATTTAAAGCTTATAAACAATTTAAAGCTACAACCCAAAAATATGGTGCTTCATATTTCCCTAAAGAAGTTCCTGATTATGGAATTGATACATATAAATTTAGTAGAAGAGCAAATGAAGGTGTAGGAGCATATGAAGGTTCTGTATCTAATTTCTTCTTTAATGTTGATCCATATTATTCATTACCAAAATGATCAGTTACATCATTTGCTAACCACGAATCAATGATGGGTCACCATAACCAAATTCAATATGCTAAATATAATTTAGCTACAATTGACGGTTTGAAATTGGGTGACATCTTTGGATATACAGCATATGCCGAAGGTTGAGCGCTATTTATGGAATGATTTGGTATTGAAGCTGGATTCTACGGAACTCCTGATTATAATAATAAAGATAATGATTACTATGCAATGCCAATTGATTTCTCATTATCAAAAGGTATTACAAGCTTTATTACATCAACCGAAGATAGTGCAATTACTGAAGATATTATTAAACAAATGAAAGAATTACATGGCGGAGTATATTGACAAAAAGTTGCATCTGTAAGAAGTTATAGTGATGATAAACAACATACAAGAGATGCCGCTAAATTAGCTAATATGCTTCAATACTTTGGAGCATTGAATGAAGCTCAATTAAGAAATATGAGATTAGCATTGGATACTTCATACCACAGTCCAAGTGTTAAAGGTCACGATGATTTAATTACTGGTCATTCAATCTCTCAAGCTAGATCATTTATGACAGCTAATTCAGCTTTAGGTATTGGTGATATTACATCAGAATCAAGAAGATATCTATCATTACCAGCTCAAGCAACAGCTTATAACTCAGGTAAGAAAGTTATGTTAGATCTATATAAGAAAGTGCAAAATCATTTAGGCTTAAGCCGTGAAGCATTCGTTAATGCATCAGAAGGTGATGTAAAACATGTTCATATTAAGAAACTATATGATATGTTCTTAAGAAACGGCGGTCTACCAATGAGTGCACTTGAAGAAGTAATTAAAAACGAATATAATATAAAATAAAACTTAAACATTTAATTATTAAAATGAAAAACAATATATTAAATGATGACATCATAGCAACTGCTATGATGTTTTTAAATATTAATAAAATAGATATTATAATCCATTCAATTCAAATAATTGAATTACAAAAAGTTATAAATAAGAATAAATATTAATACATCAACTTTTATAAAAAAATAGTCTATATAACTTTTATGTTATTTTTTATGACATTGAATATGTTTTTTTTTTTATTTGTCAGAAAAAAATAGTCATAAAATGTAGTTAATGTTGATTTTATATATCAGCAGAATTTATAAACACATAGGAAGTATATATGACTAAAAAATCCAAAATTTTATGAAGTATTATGGCTGGAACGACACCATTAATTTTAGCACCTACTTTAATGGCTACAAGATGTGGCGAACCAAAACCTCATCCAGCTCCAAAACCAAACACTCCTAATACAGAACCCACTATAAATAATGCCCTTAAATATAAATCAATTGAGGAATATAATAATCGAATAAAATCTCTTAGTGACGAAATTGATCTTATAAATACAGCAATCACAGATAAAACCAAAGCAATTGAAACATTAAATGAGGAATTAGATGATTTTAAATACGATGATTCAAAAACAGAAGAAGAGATTGCGAATAAAACCAATGAAGTTAATGCTGAAATTGAAAAATTAGATAAGGAAATTTCTGAAAAAAAATCAATTTTAAATACTAAAACTCAAGAGTTTGAAAAAGCCGATTCTAAGAAACATGAAATTTTAGCAGAAATCGCTTTTTCAAAAGATGGTAGTGAAAAGGGAAAGAAATTCACTGCTGAATATATTATTTCATTGAAAGATTTATATGCAAAAGATTTAACAAAAGCAGGATTGGATCAATGAAATCCAGCACCAAGCAAAGAAGATTCTATAAAAATAACTCAATTAATTGATAAATATATTGAAAATATCAAAAAAGTTAATACATTTAATTTAACAAGTGATTCAATTGCGTGAGCAAATGGATTGAAATTCAATTGAGAAATCGAAAAAGAAAACTATGATAAAGGTTTAAGATATCTATTGGGGTCATTTAATTGAGGACCAAGTGATACATATCCAGCAAAT
Source organism: Metamycoplasma cloacale (assembly GCF_900660735.1). GTDB lineage: Bacteria > Bacillota_I > Bacilli_A > Mycoplasmatales > Metamycoplasmataceae > Metamycoplasma > Metamycoplasma cloacale. Next base: position 355,248 of record NZ_LR215049.1, on the reverse strand, counting down.
GGTTTTTATGGATCGATTATTGCCAGTGTTAATGATGAACCAAGCTTATATAAGCAATGAAAAGCAACTTTAAAAGAAGCGATTGAATTGGGGTTAGTACCTTCAAAAGTTTGAATTAAAAGTAATATAAATGCTTTTATTAAAGATTATTATGCAGATAAATTAGCCGAATTTTATAGATCTGAAAAAACATCAATTACATTAAAAGCATTGATCAACTATGATGAAAATGCTACTAAACCATTCTACATGAGTGAAAATGATTGAGAAATTAGACAAGCAATTGATGAATTTTATGATTTTTATATAACGGATTATTACAATGCATCAAGTTATGGTTTGGGTGAAAACATTAACAATTTAACAATTTACAAAACAAATGATATTCATGAAATAGAGAATACTATGGAAGTAAATGTTGATGGCACATATCAAAATATATATGGATTAGGATATACCGAAAAAGACTTAAATGAAACTAAAGTTGGTATAGGATTTATGCCCGGTAAAGAAGGCGGTTTAACAGGTGAAGATCTATATAAACAATTATTAAAAATGTCTACATCAACAGAATTGACTCCTCAACAAATTTATGATGAGGGGTATAAGCAAACAAAAGAAGCATCTGCGAACATGAAAAAAATAGCAATAGAAATTGCTAAATTAATCACAGGAGATGATAATTCAGAATGATCTCCAACTATTAAATATGATGAAGATGGGATTGGTAGTAAAGCAATTGTTAATTTACAATTACATATTCGTGATAACCAAGGAAACATAAATTTAACTGAATTTTATAAATGATTAAATGCCGAAGATTTCTTCTTTGGGCGTGAAGATGCTAGCTATTATACAGAAGCATTGAAAAGTTCTTTAAAAGAAGATAAAAATTTAGCAGATTCAAGATCTAATTTAACTAAATTAGATTATGATCATTTATTCGGTGATGATAATAAAAATGAAGCATATGGAAGTATTACAAACGAACAATTCTATTATGGTGCTCTAGAAGCTTTTAAGGCGTATAAACAATTTAAAGCTACAACTCAAAAATATGGTGCTTCATATTTCCCTAAAGAAGTTCCAGATTATGGTATTGATACATATGAATTTGCCAGAAGAGCAAATGAAGGTGTTGGGGCATATGAAGGTTCTAAAGAAGGATTCTTCTTTAATGTTGATCCATATTATTCAGTACCTAAATGAGCTCTTACAACATTTGCTAACCATGAATCAATGATGGGACACCACAATCAAATTCAATATGCTAAACATAATTTAACATCAATTGATGGTTTAAAATTAGGGGATATTTTTAACTATACTTCATACATTGAAGGTTGAGCGGTGTTTACCGAATGATTTGCAATTGAAGCCGGATTCTATGGAACACCTGATTATAATAATAAAGATAATGACTATTATGCAATGCCAATTGATTTTTCACTATCAAAAGGTATTACAAGCTTTATTACTTCAACTGAAGATAGTGCAATAACAGAAGATATTATTAAACAAATGAAAGAATTACATGGTGGTGTATATTGAAATAAAGTTGCTTCTTTAAGAACTTATGATGATGAAAAACAACATACAAGAGATGCTGCTAAATTAGCTAATATGTTGCAATATTTCGGTGCATTAACTGAAGCTCAGTTAAGAAATATGAGATTAGCATTGGATGTATCATACCACAGCCCAAGTGTTAAGGGACATGATGATTTAATAACTGGTCATTCAATTATACAAACTAGAGAATTTATGAAATTAAATTCAGCTTTAGGTACCGGTGATATTGCTTCTGAATCAAGAAGATATTTATCATTACCAGCTCAAGCAACAGCATATAACTCAGGTAAAAAAGTTATGTTAGATCTATATAAGAAAGTGCAAAATCATTTAGGCTTAAGCCGTGAAGAATTTGTTAATGCATCAGATGGGGATGTAAAACATGTTCATATTAAGAAACTATATGATATGTTCTTAAGAAATGGTGGATTACCAATGAGTGCACTTGAAGAAGTAATTAAAAATGAATATAAAATAAAATAATAATTAACCCAAGGAATAATTTCCTGGGTTTTTATTTATTTTAATCTTGAAAAGATTATATATAAAGATAATTTCAATTTCATATAACTTCATAGTTATTTTTTTATGTTTTTCTATTTGTTTTTTTTTTTTTTTATAAGCAATGAATAAAACAATTTTAAAATGTAAATAATGTTGATGTAACACATCGGCAGAATTTCAGAAGAATAGGAGTAGTATATGACTAAAAAAAGTAAAATTCTATGAAGTGTTATGGCAGGTATGACACCATTAATTGTAGCACCTACTTTAATGGCAACAAAATGTGGGGAACCAAAACCTACACCCACACCCACTCCGACTCCAACCCCAACACCGGAGCCAGATAAACCTACTGTAAATAACACCCTTAAATATCAAGAAATTGAAAAATTAAATCAAAGTATTATAACAGCAACAGAAGATATCAAAAAAATAAATCAAGAAATTAATGCTAAAAAAGCCGATATTATTGCTGCACAAAAAGAATTAAAAACTTTTAAAGAAGATGAAACTAAATCTGCAGAAGAAAAAACTGCTAAAGAAACTGAAATTAATAAAAAAATAGAAAATATTAACCAAGAAATTCAAACTAAAACTGCAACTGTTGAAACTAAGAATAATGAAATTATAACTGCTAAAACAACTAAAAGAAATGTTTTGGCAGAAATTGCTTCATCAAATGATGGAAGTGAAAAAGCTAAAGCTTTAACTGCTGAATATATTATTTCATTAAATGAAACATATGAAGAAGATTTAACAGCAATGGGATTAAATCCATACAATGTAGCTCCAACGGCTAGTGATGATAAAAAAATTGTTGTAGAAATTGATAAATATATTAATAGAATTAATGAAATTAATGGAGTTAACTTAACAAGTGATTCAATTGCATGAGCATACGGATTGAAATTCAATTGAGAAATTGAAAAAGGAAATCATGATAAAGGCTTAAGATATCTATTAAGTTCATTTAATTGAGGTTCAAGCAGTACATATGCGGCTAATGCATTTTATCGCACAATTGTTCCAAATTCAAGGTATGCTGATAAAATTTTTGTTCAATGAAAAGAAACCTTAAAAGAAGCAATTGAATTAGGATTGGTACCTTCAAAAGTATGAATTAAAAGTAACATTAATGCTGTAGTTAAAAACTACTATGCAAATAAATTAATTGATTTCTATAAATCAGATAAACAAACAATTACATTGAAGGAATTGATTGGTTATAATCCTGATGCAGTAAAACCAGAAAGTGTAAATGAACAAGTTTGAAAAAAATCACAAGCAATAGATGCTTTATATGATTTTTATGTAACTGACTATTATAAAGCTTCAAGTTATGGTTTAGGCGAAAACGCTGAAGAACTTGTTTTATCAAAAGAAAACCTTACACACGAACTTGAAAATATTGTTGAAGTTAGAGTAGATAATACATATCAAAAAATTTATGGTTTAGGATTTACTCAAAAAGATTTAGATGCAACAAATGTTGGTATTGGATTTATGCCTGGTAAACCAGGTGGTTTAACTGGTGATGATCTATATAAACAATACCTAAAAATGGTTACAACCTCTAATTTAACTCCACAAGAAATTTATGAAGAAGGCTATAAATCATCCAAAGATGCAGCTAATAATATGAAAAAAATTGCAGCTGAAGTTGCTAAGTTAATTACAGGTAATGACAATACAGAATGAGCGCCTACTATTAAGTATGACGAAGATGGTGTTGGTTCTAAAGAAGTTGCGAATGTACAATTACACATTAGAAATGCACAAGGAGAAATAAATTTACCTGAATTTAATAAATGATTAAATGCAGAAGATTTCTTCTTTGGTCGTGAAGATGCAAGTTATTACACCGATGAATTAAAGAGATCTTTAAAAGAAGATTCTGATTTAGCAGATTCTCGTGCTAATTTAACGAAATTAAAATATGATCATTTATTCGCTGATGAAAACAAAAACAACAAATATGGTAGCATTACAAATGAACAATTCTACTATGGAGCATTAGAAGCATTTAAAGCTTATAAACAATTTAAAGCTACAACCCAAAAATATGGCGCTTCATATTTCCCTAAAGAAGTTCCTGATTACGGAATTGATACATATGAATATGTAAATAGAGTAAATACAGGAGTTGGTGCATACTCAGGTAGTGCTGGCAATTTCTTCTTTAATGTTGATCCATATTATTCATTACCAAAATGATCAGTTACATCATTTGCTAACCATGAGTCAATGATGGGACACCATAATCAAATTCAATATGCTAAGTTTAATTTAGCAGAAATTGATGGTAAAAAATTAGGTGACATCTTTGGATATACAGCATATGCCGAAGGTTGAGCGCTATTTATGGAATGATTTGGTATTGAAGCTGGATTCTACGGAACTCCTGATTATAATAATAAAGATAATGATTACTATGCAATGCCAATTGATTTCTCATTATCAAAAGGTATTACAAGCTTTATTACATCAACCGAAGATAGTGCAATTACTGAAGATATCATTAAACAAATGAAAGAATTACATGGTGGAGTATATTGACAAAAAGTTGCATCTGTAAGAAGTTATAGTGATGATAAACAACATACAAGAGATGCTGCTAAATTAGCTAATATGCTTCAATACTTTGGAGCATTGAATGAAGCTCAATTAAGAAATATGAGATTAGCATTGGATACTTCATACCACAGTCCAAGTGTTAAAGGTCACGATGATTTAATTACTGGTCATTCAATCTCTCAAGCTAGATCATTTATGACAGCTAATTCAGCTTTAGGTATTGGTGATATTACATCAGAATCAAGAAGATATCTATCATTACCAGCTCAAGCAACAGCTTATAACTCAGGTAAGAAAGTTATGTTAGATCTATATAAGAAAGTGCAAAATCATTTAGGCTTAAGCCGTGAAGCATTTATTAACGCTTCAGATGGTGATGTAAAACATGTTCATATTAAAAAACTATATGATATGTTCTTAAGAAATGGCGGTTTACCAATGAGTGCACTTGAAGAAGTAATTAAAAAAGAATATAATATTAAATAAAAAACCTTCAAAAAATGCTTATTTTTCTAAAAAAAGGAGAAATTTTCTCCTTTTTTTGCTTATTTTTTCCCAAAATCATATATATATATATATATATATATATATATATAAATTTTTATAAATAAAGGAAAGTATATGAAAAAATCAAAGAAAATAGCTTTAATTGTATTAGGTTTAGCAACTATTGCTGCAGTTTCAACAACAGCATATGTTTTTGCTAGAAAATCAAACAAAACGGTTAAAGAAAATAAAATAACATCTTTAATTAATGAGATTAAAGAATATCAACAACAAAATTCAAACGTTAAAGATGATATTGCTTTAAATGTTGAATTTAAAACTTTAATTGATAATTTAGATAAACAAAAAGATATTAAAGATGAAAAAGAATTAAAAAATATTTTAGATAGTTCAAATGCTGAATTTAATGTTTTAAAAAATAAAATGGAATATCTAAAAATTGCAAATAATATTAATGCATATTTAAACGATATTAAAGATGAAAAATATAAAAATGTACATACCGAATTATTAAATAAAATGAACGAACAAAACGAATTGGTTAAAAATAGCAAGAAAAATGATGAAATAGAAAATGCTAAAACCGCTTTAACCAATGCATTAACTAAAGCAAAACAAGATGTTCAAAAAATTGATGAAACGGTTAATATAACAAACACATTAACAAAATTAAATGAAGAAATTACTAAAGAAATTGCTACATGAACAGATCCAAAATATGAAACGTTAAAAACCGAATTAACTAATTTTTTAGATGAACAAAATACAGCATCTAAAAAAGAAAACATTACTCTTGATGAATTAAAAACAATTGTTGAATCTATTAAAAACAAATTTAATGAAATTCAAGGTAAAAAATTAGAAATGGATAAAGAAGCAAATAAAAATGAATTAAACACTTTAGTAACAAGTGCTACATCAATATTAGAAAATTCTTATTTGATTAATGGCGAAGATAGTACTAATAAAGATCAATTAAATGCGGTTATCAAGCTTTCAAGAGAATTAATTGAAAACACCGATACAACTTCAGAAAAATATCAACAACAAATATCTGAATTAAGAAAAGCAATTAATACTGCAGAAGAACAAATTAATACACAAAGAAATGCTTTATTATCTATATTAAGAGAAAAAGTGGAATCACCAACAGATTATTTAAATGATGAAGAATTTAAGAAAAATCCAAAAGACTTAAACAAAACATTAAATAGTGAAATTGAAAAGGCAAATGCTATATTGTCTGCTGATTCAAAAACTATATCAAAAACAGATCTATTAAACGCAATTAATAAAGTAGTAGAAACTCAAGAAGGTATTAAAAATTATGTTGCTGCTTTAAATGATTTAAAAAGTTTAAAAGAATATCGCGATAAAATTCAAACTAAATATACGTTAAACATTGAAAATTTAAATTTTGATATCATGTCATATGAAACTAATTTAAACAGAACTTATCCTTCTTTAAAAATATATGCTTCTGTAAAAGCTTTAATTGCTAGAGGGAAAAATAAAGCAGTTCTTAATGATTTTGATGCATATAAATCAGCTATTAATGAATTTAAAAATAGTGAAGAAAATAAATTATATTTTGTAGATAATATTAATAATTTAGACAAAATATTTGAAGAATTCGATACTAAAACTGAAATAAGTTCAGAAATGAGTGATGAAAACATTAATATAATTACTAATATGCATAATAAATTATTAGAAGCTCAACAAACTAAAAAAACATTAGTTTGAAATAAATATGTTGAATTAACAACAAAAGCAAAAAAATACTTAATTAACGAAGATTATTCAGAAATTAATTCAGTTCACTATGGTTTTGAATTGAAAAAATTAATAGATGATTATGCGCATTATACAGAAGAAATTGAAACTTCCGCAGTACATAGAGTTAATGCTAAAATTCTTGAATCACTTTCAAAAATTGATTCTTCATTAAAATCAGATATTCAAACTGTTTATAATAATATTGAAACATATATTAGTACAGAGGGTAATGAAGAAACTAAAAAACAAAAAATTCAAGAAAAATTGAATGAAATTAAAGAACAAATTACATCAAATAAATCATCAGGGGACATTAAAACAGTTTTAACTAAATTAAAAGAATTAAATGAATTTTTCAAAACAAATAAATAATTATTTTATAACAAAAAAAGAGAGAATATTCTCTCTTTTTTAATTTTCAAATTTCATTTATTATCCAATTAACTGTATTTATTCAGAATCTTAATTCATTCAGTATATGTTTGTTTTGATTTTTCTTCATTAAAGTTTAAACCATATTGTAGAAGTCAAGTATCTATTGTTTTTATAGCATTTTTTCAACGTGTTTCAACACCATCAGCTACCACTTCTGTACTAAATATTTGTATATATCGTTCAATTTGTGAAATTTTTGACTCAAATTCGGTTAATTTTCCCATTAATTCTAAGTGTTCTCTATCAGTAGAAGCTGTTTTTTTCATAAAGGCAAATTTTTCTAGTAATTCAAATCATATTTTTGCCTTATCGTATATAGTGTTGTAATCACTTAAGGCATCTTCAAGACTTTTTCTATTAGAATCTACGTTGTCAAAAACAGGTTGTAATTTAGACATTCTTTCATTTAAAGATGTTTCGAAATTAAATCGTGTTTGATAAGTTTGTAGCAATGACAATGTTAAACTGTCTTTAGTATTTGAAAGAGTGGTTTCAATTTTTGAACGTAATTCAGTCTTTAATTTAACAGCATTATCGTTAGTTTCTTTTATTAAGTTTTCAAGTTCTGTTTTTTTGGTTTGGAATTCTAAAAGAGTAGAATTTGATTTATTTAATAAAGTATTTGTTTCACTAACAAATTTAGTAATTTTAGATTGTAATTCTTGTTTATCAATGATATATTCGTTATTTTTATCTTGATCTAATTTAGTTAGTAGAGTTTTAATTTGATTTCTTACATCATTTTTAGTTTTATATTCATTTACTGCATTATTTAATTTTTGCAATTTATCATTAAATGTTTGTGCATCATTATTTTTATTATTTAGTATTTCATTACTGTCGTTTACAACGGCTAATAATTGTTGTTTTTCTATATTATCTAAATTGTAACTATCAATTTGATTATTAACTTCAACGGTTCTATTTTTAAGACCATCATATGAAGCTTTTCATGTATTTTGTTTTGTTTTAACAGCATCAAATGAAGAATTTAATTCATTATACGCTTGTTCTAAGGATTCAGCGGTTGCATTTTTAGCATCTTTTTTAGTTGTTGCAGTGGTAATTAATGATTGCAATTCATTTTTAATTGTTGTATTTTCAACTGTTGTTTGATTGTATGTATTCGCTTGATTAATTAATGTTTGTAGTTTTTCTTTTGCAAGATTTTCTTGTTGTTTTCTTAATTCAGCTTTTGCTTGAATTTTTCTAAATTCAGTTTCTAATGTTGATTTAGCGATTTCTAGATTTTCTTTATTAATTGAAGGATTATTTAATAATTTTTTAGCTTCTGAAATTATAGTATTAATTTCCAACATTTCCGTTTCATTAAATCCGTTAGATATTTTCAAATTATTAATTTCGTTGATTTTATTATCTAAATCACTATTTGCAGATTTTCAAGCACTATCTTCTAATTTAATTTGATTGAATATAGTTTCTAATGTTTTGTATGCATTATCCAATGCTTCGGTTGAAGATTCTAAATTATCAAGAATAGATTGAACATTTTGAATAGCTTGTGATAATTTATTTTTTATTTCGGTGTTTATTATTGAATCTTTAAATGATGTAGCATCATCAATTAAAGATTTTAATTGATTTTTAGCATTATCTTTTTCTTGTTGTTTTCTTAATTCAGATGTTTGTATAATTTCGTTATATTTTGCATCTAAAGTGGTTTTAGCATTATCTAATGCATTTTTATCTGAAGACGGATTACTTAACACGGTTTTAGCTGCTTCAATTGCATTATTTAAATCACTTAATTCATGCTCATTGAAGTCATTTGAAGTTTTATTTCCTTCAATTTCTTTGATTTTATTATCTAAGTTAGTATGAGCGGTTTTTCATTCTTCATTTTTAGTTTTAGCAGTTTGTAATGCTGATTCAAGATCTTTATATGTTTGAGTTAAAGAATCTATAGTAGCATTTGCGTCATCTTTTTTATTTATTGCTGATTGAATTGATGAAGATAATTCATCTTTAATAAAAGAATTTGTTATTGAATCTTTGTATAATGATGATTCTTTAATTAATGTTTCAAGTTTTTCTTTTTCTTTATTTTCTTGTTGTTTTCTTAACTCAGCATTTGTTTGAACTTTTTTATATGCATTTTCTAAAGTTGTTTTAGCATTTTCTAATTCTTGCTTATTAACTAAAGGATTATTTAGTGATTCAGTTGCCTTAGCTATCGCATCATTGATTTGTTTTAATTCAGTTGAATTGAAGTTATTGCCATCTTTAGAACTATTAATTTCATTAATTTTAGTATTTAAGTTAGAATTAGCATTTTTTCAATCATTGTCTTGTTCTTTACTATTATTTAATGCAGATTCTAAGGTTTGATATGCTTTATTTAAATCCTCTGTTGATGAATCACTACTATCAAGAACATTTTTAGCAGTTTGAATTGCTGTACCTAATTCATTTTTAATTACATTATTCACAATTTTATTTTTTTCTTCTGTTGCTTGGTTAATTAACGCATTCAATTTTTGTTTAGCATTTTCTTTTTCTCGTTCTTTTCGATTGTCTAAATTTTTCTTAATTTCATTATATTTATTTTCTAATTCAGTTTTAGCAGATTCTAATGCTTCTTGGGCTAATGATGAATTATTTAGTGATTCAGTTGCTTTGACTATTGCTTCATTGATTTGTTGTAATTCAGTTGAATTGAAGTTATTACTATTTTTAGAACTATTAATTTCATTAATTTTATCATTTAATGCAGAGTTGGCATTTTTTCAGTTAGTATCTTGTGTTTTTGCTTCATTTAAAGTTGCTTCAAGTGCTGTATATGCATTATTTAAACTATCTGTAGTTGCTTTAGGATTGTTTGATGCCGCTTCTGCATTTTGAATTGCATTGCTTAAGACATCTTTAATTGCTGTATTTATAATTGATTCTTTAGCTGAATTTGCTTGATTAATCAAGTTATTTAATTTTTCTTTAGCTTTATTTTCATTTTCTTTTCTTGAATTAAATGCTAGTTTAATTTCATTATATTTATTTTCTAGAGTGGTTTTTGCATTATCTAATGCTGTTTTATCACTATTTGGATCATTTAGAACAGCTTTAGCTTCTTTAATTGCATTATTCAATGTATTTAATTCTGATTCA